>JAGPCC010000152.1 GCA_018058245.1 Verrucomicrobiales bacterium | reverse complement strand
GGTTCGGGTCAAGACCGGCGTGGTTTCGGCGGTGGGTTGGAGGGGGGATGTTTCGGTGCCGGGGGGGGGTTCAATCCCTGCACCTACCTGATTGGGTGCCGGTCTTCGGGTCGTCGTCAGAGGAGAACGCTGACCTGAGCGCGCGGGATTCGAGGACTCCAATCGCATCATCAATATTCTCGTTCTGGAGGATGGAGGTTGATCTCACCGAAGCCTTCCACTCAGCGTAGTGAAAGAGGGAGAACATGGAAGCTCCGATCAGCCCAACACACATTGCCGCCACCGCAATGAGCCAAGTTCGTTGTGGTGGACCTGCCTTATTCATCTTTCTTCACCCAACGCAGAGCGCTCTCACGGGCGCGGATGAGGTGTGATTGAAATGCTATCGAAGAGATTATGGACCGTTGAGAGATGCGGCTTGTAGGATCTATTTTTTTGAATCTAGGATCATTAGCGACTCGTCACCATGATCATCTTGAGGGAACAGAATCTCCTTCACTTCGTCTCACTCGTCATTTTTCTGGCACAACGTCGAGGCATCGCAGCCCGATCCAGGGGCGTGGTCTCGATGGGAGGATAAAGATTCAAATCAGGGATGTCGAGTAGCCAGAGTAATCTTGTTAGAATTAGGCTTCGAGTCGGCTTCTTGAGGGCAATAACGATTATTTCGTTATGATCGGGATGCTGCCTGCCCAAAGTGTGGAAGAAATCGCGATCCGTGGTGAGAATTACCGCGCTGTTCCGCTGTGCCAGTTCGATCACCTCAGAATCATCCGCTCCAACCACACCATCGATCCTGAAATCAATGATCGTGTGAGAGCGCTCCTCCAAGAGTGTCCGTGCAGACTTCGGAAAGTTCTCGTCAAAAAGGAACGTCATGCAACCTCTGTCATGCAACCTCTTCGTACGCGGCGGTTTGGAAGGACGAAATATCGGCGGCAAATTCTAGTGCTGAAGAAATCTGGTCGATGGTAATTCCGTAGTCGTCTGCCACGTCTTGCATAGAATCTCCTCCCGCGAGTGCGCCTAGAACGGTGGAGACGAGAACCCGTGTGCCTTCTATCACGGGCTTACCATGGCATACGGCGTGATCGATGGATATTCCTGATGTCATCGTTGTAGAATAGGAAAATGCCACCGAAAGGCAATTTCTTTCGCGAGCGTATTTATTCGTATGACCCGCCCGCAGTTATATCAACCGAACGACCAAACCCAAGAATGTCTGAAAATCACCGGTCTGACAATGAAGCTCCTGAATAAAGTGCGGCATACCAGGCAGTTTGGGGCGGTTTGATTTTGGCCGAGTTGCCCTGCCTGATATACCGACTTCCGGGAGCTTGCATCCCCGCTCGGAACCGGGTCTCCAGAACCCACTTTAAAACCGGTTAACCTGTTCCGGCGAACACTTTTTGATTTGACTTTGCGTTACGAAGTAGCTTTTTTGAACCCCATGAAGACAGCAGAGGCAAAAAAGAAGGAGCATGGTGTTGGAGAAAAGATCTCGCAGAGTTCCGCGGGCTGACAGACCGGGAGCGGACGGGCTTTCTCCTCGTCCTGGAGTGGTTCGAAAATAGAGGTTTTTTCGGTGCCGGGGGGGGAATCCATCAAGCCTCATTCTCTTGGGGGGGAGAATTTTCTGAATTTCCTCGCGACAGTTTGGAGTTAGATAGAGCAGGAAAGAGCACCAAAGATGTCGGTCTTCCCTGCACTGCGGGATTTGTGCTGAAATCGCGGGCGAGAGGGAAATCTGCCTACAAACGAACGATTCTGCGCCGCGCGAATCGTTTTGTCCTGTTTTTTCGACGTACAGAGTGGTTTTGCCGTCGGTTAGAATCATTCTGCCCTACGTACGAACGGTTCTGTCGTCGGTCAGAATCATTCTGTCCTACTTACGAGCCATTCTGCCAAGGTACAGAATGGTTTTGTCCTACGTCCGAACGATTTTGTCATCGGTCAGAATCGTTCTGTCCTACGTACGAACGATTTTGTCGTCGGTCGGAATCATTCTGCCCTACGTACGAGCCATTCTGCCAAGGTACAGAATGGTTTTGTCCTACGTCCGAACGATTTTGTCGTCGGTCAGAATCATTCTGTCGTCCGTCAGAACCATTCTGCCAAGGTACAGGATGGTTTTGTCATCGGTCAGAATCGTTCTGCGTCGGTACGAAATGATTCTGCCCTGCAGCGGAGTGGGCGGACTGGCCGACCCCGGCGAGACGATTTGCGAACTCTTTTCCCCGCTGATCCTGCCAACCTGGAAGAAGGGCAACGGAAACACGGGAATATTTTGGGGGCCATCCCCACCGCCCGTCTCGTCGACTCAGAACCTATCGCCTGAAGGACAAGCGCAGCGCAGTGAACCCCGCTTGCCGGGTGGTGTGGGGGGAGCGGGTTCAATCCCTGCTCCTACCCGATTGGGTGCCGGTTTTCGTGTCGTCGTCAGAGGAGATCGTTCGAGTTTCGTTGGTGTCAGAGAACCATTCGGGATAAATCTGCTCCCAGTCGACAAACTTCCAAGCGACATGCGAGATCTGCGAACCATACCAAATCATCGGGGTGAGCAGCAAGAGTATCGAGACGATACTGATCCAAAGAGGTTTTGGTCTGAGCATCGAAACCAGAAACGGAATGAGGCCGAGGAGAAATATGAAGTAGATTGAGAACGCAGACCTGAGCGCGCGGGATTCGAGGACTCCAATCGCATCTTCAGTATTCTCGTTCTGGAGGATGAAGGTTGATCTCACCGAAGCCTTCCACTCAGCGTAGTGGAAGAGGGAGAACATGGAAGCTCCGATCAGCCCAACACACATTGCCGCCACCGCAATGAGCCAAGTTCGTTGTGGTGGACCTGCCTTATTCATCTTTCTTCACTCAACGTTTATTGTTGGCGTTTCTGTGGCCCGTGCAGTGGACAGTGTCTCCGTGCGAGACGCGGCCTAAGATGCCGACGACAGACACAGATGTCACGGATATTCACCGAGTTCACGATCGGTATGAGGGCCTCGGCCTGGGGATAGTCCCCGTCGGCACTGGCAACCCGAAGTAACCTAGCGGCGGCACGACGGGAAACGTCAGACACCCTGCTGCGCAGCAGAACTGCGAGATGATACATCGCCTCTTCGCGGCCGTAGTCCGTGATCCACTTGGATCGAATGGCAGCGCGATAAGCTCGCTCGGCAGCCCTGTCATCCTTGCGAATGCCAACACCATGCTGAAGGCAGTAGCCCCACTCGAGCAGGGCATCACCGTCACGGCGCTCTGAGGCCCTCCGATACCATTTGGCAGCAAGCCTGAAGTTCTCCAGGATGCGATAGGCCGCCGCAACGTTCGACATGGCAAAACTATCGCCTCGAATCGCTTCGGTGCGCCACTTTCGGATGTATTGCTTTTCCCGGTCTTGCGCGGTCATACCTTCCTATGGGCCATCAGTATAAATAGTCCTCACCGCTTTCCCTCCGCCTGCTGTTCACCGACCGGTTTTGCCGGTTCGGTGCAACGCAGGCGCGGGTTTGGCTCGGAGAGGATTCTATGGAGCCGGGGAGTAATCCGTCAAGCCCGATCGCTTCCCGGTGCGTATTTTCTGAATTTTTCCAGATCGGGGGCGACTCGTGCCTCTCTCCCGGACCGAACCCTCTTGCCTCACCGACCTGACCCTCTCTGATCGAGGGCCGGGGAGGAGAGGATTCTTTTGCCGGGTCTATTTTGGGGTTGTCGGGACGGGGAGTTTCGTGTCCCCTTTTGCTTCATGAACCGCTTGTTTTCTTTCTCTCGACCGGCACTCCGCTCTGGAATGCATTTTCTCATGGCCGCTTGCACGGTCCCGTTGTTCTCTGTATCGGCGCAGGATGGTCCGGAGAGGGTGACGCAAAGCACGCTGGAGCCGGTCGTCGTGGAGTCGATGGAAGCGGGTAGGGAAGAGGCGAAACCAAAACGGACTCCGTTTTTTGCTCCCCGGACCGTTTCCCCGGCGCCTACGGTTGATCCGGTCGTTCTCAATGACCGTTTTGTGGGCACGGTGGGTCTGGAGGAAGAGGCGGAGGACGGTGTCTATGGCGAGCCGGAATGGGTGGGGCGACGCCGTTTCAGTACGACTCGGGTTTACATCCAGAAAGATCCCTGGGAGGTAGGGATTGAGGAATGGTATCGGGTCCGGACTTACGACGGGGGGAGATACGGAGTGGGCGGCTTCGTTCGGGCTTTCCCGGGTCGTCATCGACAGTAAGCTCTCTCTGGGGATCGAGGGGAAGTGGTCTCACCCGGAGGGCGGGGACGACAAGTATATTCTCGGGCCGTCGGTGCAGTGGCTCCCGACGGCAAATACTCACCTGGATTTGGTGGTCCTCGCGGGCCTCAATGATGCCGCTCCGGAGACGGAGTGCTGGTTGATTTTCGGCTTTGATTTTGGCGGGGGCTCCCATGGAGGGGGCTACAAACCGACTTCGGTCGGTGGGGGGATCTGATCTCAGTTCCCGCCGGTCGCGCTCTCGTTCAGGATGCCGTGGGCGTGCTGCGCAAAGAGGGCGCGGAGGTCTTTTTCATACTCCCGGAGGATTTTCTCTCCGAGGCCCTCGTAGTCGCCGCAGCGATAGAGGGCGCGGGCGAGGATGATTTCCCGGAGGGGTTCGGTGCGCTCTTCCTGGCGGTTGCTCTCGGCAATCCCGGTGATGGCGTAACCGCTCATGCCTTCTTTGGAGAGGAGTTCGGCGATGGCTTTGGCAGCGGCGGGATTGTGCTCGGCCTCGAGGGACATGGCGACGGCGCGATGGTGGGAGAACTCTTTGGTGGCGTCGAGTTGGGCGACTTTTTCCAGGATCGCGGGGAGGCCGCGGGCATCACCGGACTGCCCGAGGGCGATGAGGTGGGAGTCGAGTGGAGAGATGCTGCCTCCGAACTGACCCATGCCACGGAAATTCCAGCCTTCGTCCCAGGGGGTGGCCTGGACGGTCTCGATGAGGGTGGGCACGCCGGTCTGGTCACCTATCATACCGAGGATGTTGGCATAAACGAGCTTGGCCTCGGGGGTGGCGGCCTTTTCGTAGGCAACTTGGAGCAGGGGCAGTGCTTTTTCTTTTTCCTCCATCACGAGGGCGAGGCCCCGGTATTCATTGACGACGGAGGAGACGGCGGCGGCGATGGCTTCGTCGGGTGCTCCGGCGGAGTCCTGGGCGACAAGGACTTCCTCTGGCAGTGACCCGATCTCGACGAGGTGCTGCTGGAGGGCTTTGATGTCGAGGGATCGGGTGGGAATGCCCTGCTCGGCGATGGTGGCGGCGGCGACTCCGGCGGCATAACCCTGATTCTGAATGCAGGGCTGCATCCGCAGGATGGGCATGGAGTCACGATGGGCGCTGATGGCGAGTCCGGTGACGAGGATGCCGTCGATCCCTTTGGGGAGGAGGGCGCGATAGGGCACGGGGGCGATCATTTCGGCTTTGTCGGGAAAGTCGATCAGGAAGATGGGATGAACGGTGTAACCATGGGTGTCGAAGTTGCTCTGGTGGAGCGAGATGGTGTCGTGCCAGGTGCGGCCGTTGATGATGTCGAGGGGGCTGACAAAGGCATCGCCCACGATGCGGCGACGTTCCCGGGAGTCGATGAAGGTGGAGAGATCGTAGCTGTTGCGATACTTCTGCCGGGCGGCCACGATCATGCGCCACTGGTCGATGGGGTCGGACTCGTCGGCGAAGGAGTAGTCGGTGTTCATGTAGCCGGTGCCGAGGGCGCGCGGGGACAGCCCGGTTCCCTGCATCGCGACGTGCTCGGCGGAGGTGGTGATGAACTCTGCCCCGGCGGCGACGGCGATGTCGGAGTTGCCGGTGGAATCAACAACGGCTTTGGCGAGGACGACTCCCCTTCCCTGCGGGGTGGCGACGATGACTCCTTTGACTCTGCCGTTTTCGACCAGTGCGCCGCAGGCGAGGGTGGAGTACCAAATCTCGGAATGGGCGGCATCGGCGTCAAAACGCCAAAGTTCGCGTTTGGCGACGGGGTTCCAGCCACCTTTCCGCACGGGGCCACCCATTTCGGTGATCTTTGCATCGACTTCTGCGGTAAATCCTTTGCGATACCCGTGGTAGTAGGTGGAGATGAGCCCGACGGTTCCGACTCCACCGAGATGGTCCTGGAACTCGACGACGAGCGTTTTGGCTCCCTGGCGACCAGCGCCGATCGCGGCCGGTGCTCCGCCGGTGCCACCTCCCGCCACGACGACGTCGTATTCGCCGAGGATCGGCAGGGCGCGCTCGGGCGAGGAAATGGTGGGCAGTCCCCGATCAGTGGGGCGGGCACCGTTGAGGATTTCTTTCACTTCCCCCGGATGGGCGGAATCTTTGGCCGATGCTCCCCGCACCTGCACACGGCCGGAAATGGTCGTGGCAGCAGCGAGATCGGCAGCGGCGGCTCCGACGCGGGTCCCGAGACGCATCTGGGTGAGCGGTCGCAGTAATTGCGCGGCGGCAGGGCGCGAGACTCCGGCACATCCGCCGAGAACAAAGAGTCGGTCGAGGGTCTCTGGCTGGAGGGCGGCGAGGTCGAGGGTCTCGGGATCGAGCGCATCACCGGCGACGGTGACTTTGGCGGTCATAGGATCGGGCGGGACCTGAAAGAGGACATCGGACTCATCAACGAGGGCGACATCAAAGGTGAGGGCGCGTGCGAGGACTTCTGCGTGGCCAAAGGACGAGGCACTGGCGTCGGGCATGGGGATTTCGAGTTCGTAGACAAAGACATCGTGAGCGCCCTCCTTGGAGTAAAATTTCACCGCCGCGGTCTCGGCCTGTTTGATGCCGTCGCCGGTCTGTGCGGTGCCGCCGGCGACGATGCGCTGAAATCTCTGGGGGCCTGCTGGAAAGGCGGCGAACTCTGCCCCGGCGGCGCGTGCCGCGTTCGCCCGGGGAGTGGCGTCGATGAGGACTTTGCCGAGGACTGCCTGACGCCCGGCGCGATTCGCCATGACGACGCCGGCGGGCTGACCTTTTTCGTCCTGAATGACATCGGTGACGATGGCTCCGTAGAGATACTGGATCCCGGCCGCGAGCAGGGCATCATCGAGGGCGACTTTCACCTGCATGGGTGTGGCTGGTGGGCGAATCGCGGCGGGTTCGATCGTGGTTTCGCTTTCTTCCTGGAGGATCAGTTCCCCAAGGAGGAGGCGCGATGCTTCGGGCGACTTCCGGATGAGCAGCTTCACGAAACGACAGGGCTGTTTCACTTGCATCGCAAAATGCGCTTGGCCGTCGCCGCCATCGTCGATGACGATCTCTTCGATTTTGCCGAGCTCACGCCAGAGTTTGCCGTTGGGCGAGGTCCAGACTTGCACGTCCTGAACGACGAAGTCATTGGCTCGTTGGTAGGCCATGAGGTGGAGCGACTCCAGTCGAGCCATCTTGCCAAGATCCGCCACGAGAGTGGTGTCGGCATCGAACTGGACCGAATCGCCGGGGGCATCGATCCAACCGCCATTCGTGAGAACGTCGCCTTTGGGGTCGGCGTGCTTCGGGCTGGCCTTTTGATCCGCTTCGTAGGTGAAAGGCAGTCGATTGGGGAATCCGGAAACGGGATCTTTCCGGTCGAAGAGTTTTTTCTCAAGGTCAGACTCCGGTTTCTCCCCGGGCTCCAACCAGAGACGCAGGGTGCCGGTGACGTCCTCCCCGAGGTAGGGGCGGGGTGCCGCGAGAAAGACGGAGGCTCCCTTCGAGGCGGCCTCGACCGCTGCGGTGACGGCACCAACTCCGCCGCCGACGACCACCACATCGACGTCGTAGGCGACCGGGATTTCCCGGGCCGATTCGACGATGGTGTCGGCTGCCAAGATCACAGGCGCCGAAAAGATCCATGGGAGCGCGGTGACAACGGAAAAAAGAAGATGTCGGGGAGTTTTCATGGGGAGACACGTTTGGGATCGAACTCTGATGATGGGTCGTCGGACTGGAAAATGCAAAAATAACCGGGGAACTGATTTGCGCTTTCCTCAAATCTCTCAATGATGAGCAGACTCGATGTTTTCTGCACTGACACCCCGTACCCGACGATGGATTCTCCACTCTTATCGCGTGGGTGTTTTTGTTTTTCTGGTGGTCATGATCCACCGCCAGCACGGCTGGTATGGGGCGCAACGTCGCGGCGAGGCGAAAGAACCGGTGACCGTCGAGCAGGTGCTGCCGTTTTATCCGAAAGCCGCACGGCTCAGCGATTGGGACCCGTCGCATGGCGGTCAGAACGTCTATGACGCCGAGGATAAGGCGCTCGGATATGTGATCCAGACTTCGCCCGAGGCCGATCGCGTCGTCGGTTTTTCGGGGCCGACCAATATGCTCGTCGCTCTCGACAAAGAGCATCACATCCTGGGAACGGCGGTGCTGCGTAGCGACGACACCAAAGAGCACCTCGGGGAGGTATTGAAAAACAAGGGGTTTTTCATTCAGTGGAACGGACTCGGAAAGGAGGAGGCAGCGGCGGGTCCGGAAGTGTACGCCGTCTCCGGGGCGACTCTGACGAGCGAGGCGATCGCGGACAGCATCGCAACCCGCCTCGGCGGACACGAGAGGGCCTCGCGTTTTCCCCGCGAGATCGAAATGACGGAAGTGCAGGTCTTTCTCCCCGGTGCGAACTCGGTTCAGCCGGTCGAAAAACGACCCTATCTTTTTCAGGTGTTCGAAGCATCGGGAAAAGCGATCGGCTACGTGTCGCGCACCTCGCCGTATGCCGATCACATGATCGGGTACCAGGGTCCGACGGACGTTCTCCTGGTGCTCGATCCGGAGGAAAGGATCGTGGGACTTGCGGTTCGCGATACTTTCGATAATCAGCCCTACGTGCGGTATCTCACCGACGACGAATATTTTTTCAATACCTTCGTTGGTTTCAGTTTGTCCGACATCGCTGAAATCGACATGGTGGACGCCGGGATCGACGGCGTGACCGGCGCGACGAAGACCAGCGTGACCGCTGCCGAGGGACTCATCGCGACGGCAAGGGAGCTGATCCAGATTCGCGAACCCATCCCTCCGAAACCGTGGCTCGAACTTTCGGTCCGCAATGTGGGAACCATGCTCGTGGCCCTCGCGGGTCTGCTCATCGCCTTCACGCGACTCAAGGGGAAGAGGTGGCTGCGTATTGGTTTCCAAGTCATTCTGGTAGTGTATCTGGGATTGATCAATGCAGACATGCTCAGTCAGGCTCTCCTGATCGGCTGGGCGCAGAATGGCGTGGCCTGGAGCGTCGCCCCCGGTTTGGTTTTCCTGACCGCCGCCGCACTGATCGCACCGATTTTTACGGGGCGACAAGTCTACTGCACCCACTTGTGTCCCTACGGGGCGGTGCAGGATTGGCTCAGTCGGCGTCTGCCCTGGCAGGCGGGAGTAAAAGGGTGGCTCGACCGGGTTTTGCGAAGTCTGCCCATCGTGCTGCTCGCCTGGGTTCTCCTCGTAGCGATGGGACACTGGCCCTTCAGCCTCGTCGGCATCGAACCCTTTGACGCCTTTGTCTTTCGCATCGCGGGGTGGGTCACGATCGCTATCGCCGTCGTAGGTCTGATCGCCTCCCTCTTTGTCACTCGCGCCTATTGTCGCTACGGATGCCCCACCGGTGCGATGCTAAAATTTCTCCGTTTTAGCGCCGCGAGTGATCGTCTCGGGCGGCGGGACTATGTGGCGGCCGCCTTCGTCCTCATTGCCCTGGGAATGGGTCTCTGGCGATAGACCCTCTCTGGTGACGGACCCGACCCTCTTCCTTTCTTCAAGGTTCAGTCCCTAAAGGCGGAACGATCACTAAACAGCTAAACAATCACCGCAAGGGAATGCCATGCTGTTGCCAGAAGGCCCGGAGGTCGGCAAGGGAGCCCTTGAAAACGTTTCGCTCGACCGGTCGGTCGAGGTCGCCAAAAAACGCCGGGAAGCGGTAGTTGCCGTGACTATAGACTTTCGGCTGGGAGCGCCCCCCGGTCCATTCGACGCCGCCATACTGCCAGATCGACCAATCCGACCAAACGTTGTATTGTTTGACGAGTCCTTCGGGATGCACCGGCACGGGGAATTGGGGATACTTCGGATCGGATCCTTTGTCGTGGGAATACAGAGCGATCCAATAGGGCATGCGCCGGAGTTTAGCTTTGGTGACCTCATCGGCTCCGCTGAGGAGAAGTTTCATGTGGGCACTGTTTTCCAGATAGGCGACGGGTACGATGCGGGTGCGGCTTTCGACACGATCTAGGAAGCGAATAATATCGGTCATGCGGGACTCGGCGTCGAAATCCCCGACGAGAAGCAAAGAGGTCGCGCTCCAATCCCGACTGCTTGCGAGAGCGAGAGCACGGTCGATGAGCTGGTCCGCCTGAACGACTGCGTCGACATGATTCTGGAGGCGGTAGTAAACGCCGGGTAGCATTCCCGCCTGATCAGCCGCAGTGAGGAAATTTGCACATTTTGTGTCGAGGTTTCCGCCTTTGCCGGCACGGGCGATGAGGGCGGTCGCGCCATTGGCACGGAGGGCGGAGAGATCGTTCTCCGAGAAGGAACGGCCTTCGCGCTGCCGCTCTTTCGGATCGTAGGCGGATACATTGATGATCTGCTGCATCTGTCCCGGAGTCACTGCCGACGGTGCGGCGGGAGCCGTCGGATCAACCGCAGTGCGACACTGGGAGAGAAAGAGGACAAGAACGGAAAGAAAGCAGAGTATTACGCGGCGGCGGTTCATCGCGGGAAATATGACACGATTTCTCCAGATCGCGACTCTGGGCTTCCCCCCGGACACCATGCGCCGAAACGGACTCTCCCCGCTCTGATCGCGGCAGATGCGATGACCTCAGGCGAGGATTTCCGGAATGACCTGCCCGAAATCCACCTCGAGGCGTTTCTGTCCGGGCACTTCCATGCGATGCGAATAAAGGCCCATCTGATGCAACAAGGTGGCATGGATGTCGGTGACGTAGTGGGGGTTTTCGACGGCGTGAAATCCGAGTTCGTCCGTGCTGCCATGGGCGATGCCCCCCTGGATGCCGCCACCAGCCATCCAGACACTAAATCCATAGGGATGATGATCGCGGCCATCCGCTCCCTGCGATCCGGGAGTGCGGCCGAACTCGGTCGCAAAGACGACGAGAGTTTCGTCCAGCAAACCTCGCTGTTTGAGATCCTTGATCAGTCCTGCGACCGGTTGATCGACCTGACGTGCTAATTCAGAATGTTTTTCCTTCAATTTGGAATGCTGATCCCAAGCCCCGGCCGCTCCGTCGCCGTGCATGATCTGGATGAATCGCACCCCGCGCTCGGAGAATCGCCGCGCCGCCAGCAACTGTTCGGCAAAGGGACGCGTTTCTTTCTGATCAAATCCGTAGAGCTTTTTCGTCGCCTCGGATTCGGCGTCAAAATTGATCACTCCCGGCACGGCCGTTTGCATTCGGAAAGCGAGCTCGTAAGACTGGATGCGCGCCTCGAGGGCGGGATCATCTGGATAGCGAGAAGCGGTGAGTCGATTCAAGCGATTCACCAGACCAAAGCCGAGTTTTTGTTCAGCGAGAGAGAGATCCCCCTCGGGGCGGGCGTAGTCGAGTGGGTTTTTGGGATCGACTTTCAGGGTCACGGCATCGTAGGCAGGCCCGAGATAGTGACCGTCGCGGGTATCAAAAAAGCGCGGCCCCATGCTGATGAACTGCGGTAAATTATCATTCAGGGAACCCAGTCCATATTTGACCCAGGCCCCGATCGTCGGCACGCGGGGATCGAGCATGTGGCGACCGGAATGGAACTGCACTTGGGCTCCATGATTGTCATCGGTGGTCCACATGGACCGGATCACGGCGATGTCGTCGATGCAGGATCCGATGTGGGGAAACCAGTCACTCACCTCGATTCCACTCTGCCCGTATTTGCGATAGCCCACCTGGAGCGGATAAATTTTCTTTGGTTCTTGGCCGTTGGCATCATTGACTACGACCACCCGAACTTTCTTCAGTTTCGATGTATCCATGACACTGGCGTATGGCGTCTCGTCGATGGGCTTGTCCGCTTGTTTCG
>JAGPCC010000395.1 GCA_018058245.1 Verrucomicrobiales bacterium | reverse complement strand
TTCCATTTCCTCGGAATCGTCTTTGGTTCCTTGCTTCTCTTCCAGTTCCTCATGAGCAAGATCCGACCGCTCCCGCAGGATTGGGAACAGAAGGACTCAGGGGACGTCGATCTCACTCCATGGAAATGGGCAAAACCGATCGGGTTCGGGATTGTCCTTGTGGTTGTCGCGATCTACCTCGCCCTTGCGGATTTCTCAGTCCTGAAGGGATGATGGAAAAATCTCGCAAAGCGGCGTAAGGGTGGACGATGCATCCCAAGCCGAGATTTGAAGAATTGGACTACCGTGAGACTCCCCTGGGTGCGCTGAGCCTCCGTCGTCGTACGATCCTCTCGCTCGACAATGTGGAAGTCTTCGAGATCATCCTCGGGGATGCTTATCTGATGTCGAGCCTCTTCACGGTGGTGGAGGAGGCACTCTCCCGGCTCGGGCTTGCTACGGCCTCCGCCTCTTTTTCGGATGGGGGCGGACTTGATGTCGTGGTAGGCGGGCTCGGGCTCGGCTACACCGCCCGGGCGGCACTGGAGGTGGATCAGGTCGAATCACTTTTGGTGGTCGACTATCTCGAACCGGTCATCGAGTGGCATCAGCAGGGGCTCGTTCCGCTGGGGGAGGGACTCGTTGCGGATTCCCGCTGCCGTTTTGTGCATGGCGATTTTTTCCAACTCGCCGTATCTGATCCGGGGGAGGCGGGATTTGATCCTGACATTCCCGAGCGTCGCTTCCACGCCATCCTTCTCGATATTGATCATTCCCCGGCGAATTTGCTGCATGAACGGCACGGGTATTTTTACAGCCGCGAGGGTTTGGAAAAACTCGCTGCGAAACTTCATCCCGGCGGAGTCTTTGCGCTCTGGTCGGATGATGCTCCCGAGGCGGGATTTATGTCCGCGCTCCGGGAAGTCTTCGCGACCTGCGAATCGCATATCGTGAGTTTCTACAATCCACTTCAGGAGCGTGACTCTGCGAGCACAGTCTACGTCGCAACGCGGGACTGAAATCGTGTCGGATCAGATTGCCTCGACCTTCACCGGACAGCCTTATCATTCGGAGGTCTGAGTGCGGCTGTGATAGGCCTTTAGGCGGCGACCGGTTGTGAGCCAGAGAAAACGTTTCAATAGGCTAGATCGTCGCGGTGCCGCGTCATCAAGAGAGGAAAAGAATACAGAAACCAGTCATGTCGGACAATACTCGTCCTACCGAAATCGCGCCATTTGTCGTTACCTGATGCCCATTGAGTCGCTTGCTCCGTTTTTCCTTCCTGTTTCACGAGCTGCGCGCTCACTTCGTCAGCCACTCCACGACTACGTCCGGAAAGTCGGTGAAGAGGCCATCGATTTTTGCCTCCGTGAACAGGAGTTTCATCAGTTGGTCCGCCGAGGTTACCGATTTTGGAAGGTCATCCGCCCGCAGCGTGTAGGGGTGGACAAGCAGATTCGCGGCGTGCGCATGAGCCACGAGGTCGCTGATTTGATTGTTTGGGTTGAGGATGCTGCTGATCGGGGGCCCGATGCCATCGACGATTTTTGCCAGCTCCGCGAGTCCGGTTGGAGTGCGCATGGATTCAAAATCACTGCCTCCGATTCCCGTTTTGCCTCCCCCGAGGAGCATGATGAGACGTCCCTGCCAACCGATTTCGTTGCGGAGACGCTTTACTTCGTCAAACTCGAAGCATTGCAGAAAACAGGCATCTGCCTTGGTTCGGTAGCCATATTTTTCGAGGATAGGTAGGACGATGCTGCTGATGTCGTGACCTTCCTTTCTATGCCAGCCTGGTTGTTTGATCTCGGGATAGATGCCGACCTCGCGACCGGTGCTGTGATTGAGCCCCTGAATGAGTTGCAGTTCCTCCTCAAGGGTGGCGATCTGGAAGTGGCTTTGTCCTTTGGGGAAACGTCGGGGAAAGATTTGTTTGCCGGTTTTGGCATCAAAGCGCTCGAAGAGCCGGAGTTGTTTTAGCTCTGCAATCGTAAAATCGAGAGCATAAAATCGGCCATCGTCCCGCTTGCGATCCGGGAAGCGAATCGCGACGTCACAGACTCCATCCAGGTGAATGTCATGCAGTACGACAGGCACATCGTCGCGACTCAAGACGACATCCTGCTCCAAGAAGTCGGCCCCCATCGTGTGCGCCATCGCCTTGGCCTCCAGAGTGTGCTCTGGTAGGTAACCGCTCGCACCGCGATGTGCGATGACGACGGGCTGAGCAAAAACCTGCGTGAGAAGTGCGGCGTGCAGGAGAAGGAATGGTTTGATCATTACGTGTTGGAGGCACTTTCGGCCCGATGTTGTAAAGTTAGGGCGCTGAACACCATCGTGAGGACACAACAGATGCACATCGTGATGATCACGCCGCCCCAGCCCCAGTGGTCTGCGAGCCAACCGACGCCAGTGCCTGCAAAGGCCGAGCCGAACACATAACCGAAGAAACCGGTGAACCCGGCGGCGGTTCCGGCGGCTTTTTTCGGCACCATGTCGAGGGCCTGCAAACCGATCAGCATGATGGGCCCGTAAATGAAAAATCCAATGGTGATGAGCGCGGCGATGTCGATCCACAGGGGACCATTGCGGTTCAGTCCGTAGACGATGAGCCCCAGTAGCGTCGGAATCATAAAGAGGATCGTTGCGGGCGCTCGCCGGGACTTGAACACTTTGTCCGACATCCAACCGCATAAAATCGTACCCGGAACGGCCGCCCACTCAAACAGCGCCCAGGCCGTGCTCGATTGTTGAAAGGAAAAATTCTTTGCCGTCTGCATGTAGGTGGGAATCCAGTCCACGACGCCGTAGCGCACAAAATAGACAAACGCATTCGCGGCGGCGATGGCCCACAAGAGTTTGTTCGTGAAGACATGCTCGAAGAAGATCTCCCGGAACGTAAAGGTGCGTTCGTGTTTGGCGCTGTAGTTCGGGGGGTAGTCGTTTTTATACTCTTCCACCGGTGGCAGCCCACAACTCTGTGGCGTGTCGCGCAGGAGCACAAAGGCGATCACGGCGATGACCGTGGATACCATCGCGTTGAAATAGAACTTTGCCCCCCAGTCCCCAAACAGCATCATCCCGGCCAGCGCGATCGTCGCGACGAGCGCTCCGCCGATGTTGTGCGCAACGTTCCAGATCGACACTGCCCGGCCTCGCTCTTTTGTGCTGAACCAATGAACCATCGTCTTGCCGCAGGGTGCCCAGCCCATCCCATTGACCCATCCGTTGAGAGTCTGCAGCACGATCATGACCGTGAGCGAGAGATAGATCTCTTTAACGAATCCGAAGATAAAAAGGACGGCGCAGGAAAGCAACAGTCCGAGCGGCAAGAAAAAACGGGGATTGCTGCGATCTGACACGCTGCCCATGAGGAATTTGGAAAAACCGTAGGCAATCGACAGTCCTGTCATGGCCGAGCCGAGTTGTGCCTTCGAGTACTGGGGGTAGTCCTCGAGGATG
>JAGPCC010000151.1 GCA_018058245.1 Verrucomicrobiales bacterium | reverse complement strand
GGGAAAAAACTTGTGATCATTGGCGACGGACCGGACCGTGCGAGATTGGAATCGATCGCGGGTTCGTCCGTGACCTTTTTGGGCCGTGCTCCCGACGCTGTGGTGACAGAAAAAATGGCGACCTGCCGCGCCTATATTTTTCCCGGAAGCGAAGACTTCGGGATCACTCCGGTGGAGGCCCAGGCCTGCGGAAAACCGGTCATCGCCTTCCGCGATGGCGGCGCTCTCGAAACCGTGATGGAAGGGACGACAGGTCTCTTTTTTGATAATCCCGACGCCGAATCGCTCCTCGCGGCGATCGCGAAGTTTGAGACAATGAACTGGAGTGCCAGTGAGATTCGCCGGAATGCTGAGAGATTTTCGGTGGCCCGGTTCCTGGAAGAAACACGGGACTGCCTCGATCGAGTGGCGCTCGAAGCCGTCGCTGATTCACCTACCCGTCGGGAGGAAACCCTGTCACGTCAGGCATCCAACCCTCTTCTGTCACAGCGTCTCCCGGAGAGCGGGAGTTGATTTGTGGTTTGGCGATGGGACGGCGCAATGCACCGAACTGGCATGATTCGGACATTTTTTTGTCAGATTTCACGAGGTTCTGCGGTATATAGAAACCCGTATTTTTTCAACATGAAGTCCATTTGCATCACTCTTCTCGCCCTCGCACTCTCCGGTGTGTCCACTTTTGCCGAAGACTGGCTGCATTTTCCCGCAAAAGAGGGAACGGCCAATGGCAAAAAAATCGTCCTTGTTTCTGGGGACGAAGAATACCGCACCGAGGAAACCTTTCCGATGTTGGCGAAGATTCTCAGTCAAAAACATGGATTTGATTGCACTGTCCTCTTTGCGATCAACCCCGACGGCGATTACATCGACCCCAACTACCAGAAGAATCTCCCCGGGACCGCAGCGCTCGATTCTGCGGATTTGATGATCATCGGAACGCGTTTTCGCCAACTGCCGGAAGATCAGTTGGTCCATTTTGCTTCCTTCCTCAATGCCGGCAAACCGATCATCGGAATTCGCACCGCAACGCACGCCTTTTCCGGCGACGCTCGGACCGGTGATTTTCGATGGGCAGAGTTCGGACTGCAGATCCTCGGGGAAAAGTGGGTGAGTCACCACGGACGTCACAAAGTAGAGGGAACGCGCGGGGTCATCGAAAAAGAGAACGCTTCTAATGCGGTGTTGCGCGGCGTCGGAGAGATTTTCGCCACAACCGATGTCTACAGCATTGCCAATCTGGATCAAAAGGCGGCGACGATCCTGCTGCGCGGCGAGGTGACCGAGTCCCTTGATCCGCACTCCAAGGCCGTCGCGGGGGAGAAAAACAGTCCGATGATGCCGCTCGCTTGGCTGCGTGAATACACGGCCCCCAATGGCACGAGCAAAGGGAGTGCTTTTTGCACGACACTGGGAGCCTCCGTCGATTTTTCCGATGAAGATCTTCGCCGACTCCTCGTGAATGCGACACTCCACCTCAGCGGGTTGCCCGTGCCGGATCGAGCGGATGTCGAGTTTGTGGACCCTTTTGCACCGTCCTTTTATAGTGGGTTCAAGGGAGATCATTACAAAACGCTGCAACGAAAACCCGCCGATTACGCGCTCGGGAAGAGCCCCGCTACTTCGGACCTCAAGATCCCGGTTGCTGCGCCAGAGACTGCCTCGGAAAAAGCAGCCAAAGCGGAAGAGAAAAAACGCCCCGACAACAGCGGAGATGGGGCATCTCACGCGCCCGAGGTGGATCCCCTCGCCACAGAGAAGGTCCGCTCCCAGTCCGTTGCGGTACCGTCCGAGGGGGAACGAATCGTGTTTCTGGGGAATGGTCTCGCAGAGCGGGACGCCTACTACGGCACCTTCGAGACCGAGTTGCATCTTCGCTTCCCGGAGCGGAATCTCTTTTTCCGAAACATGGCTCGTCCCGGCGACACTCCGGGTTTTCGCCCGCATCCCTCGCGCGTTTCCCAGTGGGCATTTCCTGGAGCAGAGCAATTCCATCCTGACAAACTCATTCATCACGGGAAAGGGTTTTTCCCGACTCCTGATCAATGGCTTACTTTCCTAAAAGCCGATACGGTCGTCGCCTTTTTTGGTTATAATGAGTCCTTTGAAGGGGCCGAGAAGGTTGCGAACTATCAGGCAGAACTAGAAGCCTTCGTTCGCCATACGTTGACGAGAGCCTACAACGGAAAAGAAGCCCCCCGACTCGTTCTGGTCTCGCCGATTGCGTATGAAAATTTGAGCGATCGTCAGGATCTTCCCAACGGAGAGAAGGAAAATTCGGCGCTCGCTTTGTATGCGGCTGCGATGGAAGCGGTCGCGAAAAAGCACGGACTGACCTATATCGATCTCTTTCATCCCACCCAAAAACTCTACGAAACGACGGAGGAGCCTTTTACCGTCGGCGGATTCATCCCGACCGAAGCTGCCTATCCGCAAGTTGCCGAACTGCTTGCGAACGGACTCTTCGGAGATCATCCTCGTCAGTCAAAGGCCGACCCGGAGCTGGTGCATGCTGCGGTGAAGGCCAAGGATTGGTTTTGGAACAACGACTACAACATCCTCAATGGCGTCCACACCCACGGCCAGCGATACAATCCGTTCGGACCACAAAACTACCCCGACGAGGTACAGAAGATGCGTGAGATGGCCGCGCTCCGGGATGTCCGAGTACATGAGATTGCGATAGGGAAAAAGACCGACCTCACCGTCGATGACTCCGCTACCCACGCGCTCCCCCCTGTCCCGACGAACTACCAGCCCAGCCCCAAAAACGGAAGTCGAGAGTATCTCTACGGGGATGCCGCAGTGAAAACGCTCACGGTTCCCGAGGGATATAAGATTGAGATGTTTGCGTCGGAAAAAGAATTTCCCAATCTTGCAAACCCCATGCAGGTCTCATTTGACAACAAGGGACGGCTCTGGGTCGCGGTGATGCCGACCTACCCGCACTACCGTCCCGGCGATTCACTGCCGAACGACAAACTCCTCATTTACGAAGACACCGATGGCGATGGCAAGGCCGACAAGGAAACGGTGTTTGCTGACAAACTTCATTTGCCAATTGGCTTTGAATTCGCTCCCGAGGGCGTCTATGTCTCGCAGGAGCCGAACCTAGTGCTGCTCCGCGACGCCGATGGGGATGACCACGCCGATAGCAAAGAAATCATTCTTGGTGGATTCGATTCTCATGATACGCATCATGCCATCAGTGCCTTCACGGCTGATCCATCCGGTGCATTCATGATGTGTGAAGGAGTCTTTCTCCATAGCAATGTGGAGACTCCCTACGGACCGGTTCGCGGCGTCGATGGTGGATTCTACCGATACAGCCCACAACGTATGCGCCTTGAGAAGACCGTGCAAATGGCGATCCCGAACCCGTGGGGAGTCGTCTTCGACAAATGGGGGCAGGATTTTTTCCTTCATACCTCGGGTCCTAGCATGAACTGGATGCTGCCTGTTTCGGTCCAGTCGACCTATGGCAGTAAGACTCCTTCCACGCCTGACCTCGTGCCCGAGGGGCAGAGCGTGCGGCCCACATCCGGTCTGGAGATCGTCTCCTCGCGTCACTTTCCGGATGAAGTCCAGGGTGACATCATTTTGGGCAACGCGATCGGATTCCTCGGAATCAAACAACACCAGATTGTAGACAGCGGCACAGGATGGAAAACGACTTTTCGTCAGGACCTGCTCTCTTCCAGCGATGGGAATTTCCGTCCCGGAGATCTGGAGTTTGCTCCCGACGGTTCTCTCTACGTGATCGACTGGCACAACGTCCTCATCGGTCACATGCAGCACAACGCCCGTGACCCGCTGCGCGATCACATGCATGGCCGCATTTACCGCATTACCTACCCGTCCCGTCCCCTCGTGACACCGGCGAAGGTAGCCGGAGCGAACATCTCCGAACTTCTTGAAAATCTCAAGTTACCGGAGTACCGCAGCCGCTACCGCAGTCGCCGCGCGTTGCGAGGATTTTCCGCCGCAGAAGTTCTCCCAGCACTCAAGTCCTGGGTGGCAGGACTGGATCGATCGGACCCGAATTTCGAACACAATCGACTCGAAGCTCTCTGGGCAAGCTGGGGAATGGATCAGGTCGATGCGGAACTTCTTCGCGAGGTCGCACAGTCCCCAGACTTCCATGCTCGTGCCGCTGCCGTGCGGGTTGTGCGATACAATTTTCGCGTCATCGACGATGCGGTGGCACTCTTGGAAAAGGCCGCTTCCGATCCAGAGGGACGCGTTCGGCTGGAGGCCATCGTGGCGGCTTCTTGGCTTGCGGACAAAGTCGCGGCCAAACGGATCGTGGATACTGCGTCCGCTCTTCCCCTCGATGAATGGAGCAAGAATGCGGCGCAGACTGCGAGTGATCGCCTTGCTGGTGTGACTGAAAAAGAAGTGGTCGGTCACCCGGTGCTCCCGGCTCCGAATCATCTGGACGGAAAAGCAAAGGCTCAATATCTCGCCGGTCAGGACATCTACTTCCGGGAAGGTCTTTGTGTCACTTGTCACCAACCCACCGGAAAAGGTCTCGATCCAGCCTTCCCCTCCCTCGAAAAAAGTCCCTGGGTCATGGAGAACTCCGAGAGACTGATCAAGATTGCCCTCTACGGTCTCATGGGGCCCCTCGAGGTGAACGGGAAGAAGTATGACGGCCTCGTTCCCATGACTCCCTTCGGCGGCATGTTGAAAGATGAGGAACTCGCTTCGGTACTGACTTTTGTCCGGAACAGTTTTGGGAACAAAGCAGATCCGATTTCTGCAGAAGATGTCAAAAAAGTTCGTGACGCCAACCCCAATCGTATGATGCTATATCAGACGGATGAGTTGTTGAAGGAACATCCGTTACCGTAGTTTGCACCGAAAATCCCTGCGGGAGAGTCGGTGGTTCACAGCGTCCCAGGCACATCGGAATGAAACGCTTTCTCGTAGGAATCATTATTGCGCTCGCGGCACTGGCGGGGTGGATCCAATACACGGCAACGCGACCTACCGAGTTGCATCGGGAGATCATTGCTGGTCTGAAGGCAGATCTAAGTGAAGCAGAAACGAAGGCTGCTGAGTGGGAGCGCGAAGTCTCGATTCTGACTACAGAAAACCGAGAACTGAAACGAAGGAACGAGCTTTCCGATACCTCCCCCGGAAGCCCAGCAGGAGGCAGTGTTGCAGACTCAACTTGGAGTGAGTCCGGGGCGTCTGGGGCGTCCGGGGACGCCACTTCGCACGGAGACCGGATCGCGCAAATCGAAGCGATCTACACCCTTCATCGAGATCCGTTGGAAAAGAGGAGCCGGGAGTTGTCTGGCGAGATAGCAGGGATGAAGCGAAGGAAGGAGCAAGTAGCGGACACTACCCTGACGTTTTCCGAGCAATCCACAATGACGGATGCGGACGGGAATTTTGTTGGGAATCGGGGCGTGAGAACTAGCCAGGCAGATCGAGATCAAGCCCGCAGAAAACTCGATGAAAAAGTAAAAGAAATCGGGAATTCGATCATTGCCCTTGAGGGAGAACTCGCCACGGTCGAGCGGGAACTCACTACCCTACGGACAAATTACACTCGAGCGCTTAGTCGCGAGCAGAGTAGTCCAGGCGCGAAATAAGAGATCCTCGTTGAGGTTCAGGGCTATTCGATATTCGGCCCTGACATAGGGGGCTGCTAAATTCTAGAAATTTCCAGTTCAAAAGATTGCCTGTCCCCGCGATTTCCATTACCGGAGGTTTTCAGCACCGTTTCACGGTTGTCATCATCGCCACGATGTGGCCTATGGGTGTATGGCCCCACAATTCGGTGAGAAATTGTAAAAAAAGAGTGCGTCCCGAGGTGTTTTTTGATAAAAATGTACTTCCATGGGGAGTTGACTGGGTGGAATGGGAAGACTAAGGCGAGAAAAATTGCAAAAATCAGAGCAAATTCTGGGACTTTTCCCCTTGGCGGGATTAGGTTTTCATTGCATGTTTCCACCCATTCCAGTTCACGAAACCCGCGAAAGACGAGACAGTTAGATGAGAGAAACGAACGGCCTTCAGACCAGACCGTGCGCGAGCGTGCTCGCGTTCGTGATGCTGTTGCTGTCGGGAACCTTTCTCCCGCACTGGGGGCGCTCCCAGGAGGGACTGAATCCTTCTGATATTTGGTACCGCGGTTTTCTCCTGGTTCAAGGTGCGCAGGAGGATGAAGCAAACCGCAATTATCTCGAAGCGCTCAATAAGTTGACGGAGGCCAAGCCACTTTATGATCATTTGGCGCAACAATTTCCCGATTTTCAGCCGGAGATCGTAAAAGACCGTCGTCATCTCATCGCTGAGAAGAGGGATGAATTGAAGTCTGCGATGCGGTCTCCACAGGCGAGTCCGCCTGGCCCACCTCCGGGGGTGCCGCAGCAGGGGGTGCCAATGCCAAATGCTCCCGGGCAGTTTGTGGGGCCGGCGATTGCTCCACCCCCTCTGCCAGGTCCGGGCGCACAAGAGCGGGAGATGGAAATCGACAGCTCGGGTGGGGCCGAATTTGCCTTGCCGAGTTGGAATGAAGGGGCGAGTCAGGCCTTGCCGCGAATCGATTCTGCCCCCGGTCTGCCACGGGTGGAAATACGCCGTAGTCCGTCCGTCGGTGCCATTGCGAATTCCCTCACCGATGATCTGGCGAAAAAGGATTCGTATATCAGTTGGCTGAATGAGGAAAACAACAAGCTGAAACACGGCCTGCATCAGCATGAGCTACTCTTGCAGCACACCAATGCCGAGAAGGTGAAAGCGGAAGCGAGCCAAGCGGAACTGCTTCGTCAGATCACTGTCGCCCGAACCGGGCCGGGAGGGGTCGAGGCGCAGCAGCGGATTGCGCAACTGGAGTCTCTGCTCCAGGATGCCACGACTCAGTTGGAGAGTGCTCTCGATCAAAACGACAAGCTCGTCACGGCAATGGAGCAGTCCAGCGGCGAGATGAAAAAGATGCGGGAGCGCGTCACGGAATTGGAACGAGAGCGGGATAATCTCGTCGAGGTGGTGCGCGGCGAGGGCAATGGCGGAAAGGCGTTGAAGGAACTGATGGATCGCAACCGCAAGCTTACCGAGCAGCTTGACCGGGCGGAGCAACTTGCCGCAAGTCTCTCCGAACTGAATAAAGAGAAGGATGACGATATCCTCTTGCTCAAGCGCGAGGTGACGCGGATCAAACTGGAGCGTGATAAACTGCTTTCGGAAAATCTCCGTCACCAGCAGAGCATCGAAGAGTTGGAGCGGAAGCTGGAATTGCTCTCGGATGGCCTCTCCGGAGAGGACAAAAAGGCGCTCGCAAGTGCCAATCCGGTGGAGCGGCAGGAGAACGAATTGCTCCGTTCGATGGTGCTGAAGCAGTTGCGGAAACAGGCTCAGATGAAACAGGCAAAGGCCTTGCTGCTTGCCCAGTTAGAGAAGCTCGGGACCCGGTCCGATACGCTGCTCGGTCTCGTCGACGACATGGCGCGGGGTTCTCAGTTGACCGCCGAAGAAAAAGCGCTCTTCAAGGCTCCCCAATTTCAGGAAATCCTAGACGCCTCCACCGCAACCATTTCGCAGACCGAAAATATGACCGCAACCCAGTCGGAACCAGCGACCGAAGGGGGTACGGTAATGACGGCAACCCTCATTGCTGCGGGTAGTGGACCTCGTGAAAACGTCCCTCTGGATGGAATGGTGGAGAATCAAAAACTTACTGTGGAGCTGTCCCAGATCGACAAGTCAGCGCGACTGGACTTCAAAGAAGGTCGCTTGAGCGAGGCAGAGGCAGGGTTTCTCGAATATCTTCATTATCTCCCGAGGAGTGTTCCTTGTCTCTGTAATCTCGGGGTTCTGAAGATTTCGATGAAAAACTATTCCGAGGCAGAGTATTATCTCGAAAAAGCTCTCGCGATTGAATCCAATTCAGGTCTCGCCAATTACCTGCTGGGTCGCACGTATTTTTTGCAGGACAAACTCGATGAAGCACTTCTCAAGCTGGAGGCAGGATTGACCTATGATCCACAAAATGCGAAGGCGCACAACTGCGTGGGGGTGATCTCCACCCGCAAAGGCTGGGCCGATCGGGCGGAACGTGCTTTTACGAGCGCGGTGACGATTGATCCGGAGTACGGGGATGCTCACTTCAATCTTGCGCTACTTTACGCAACGAAGGATGAACCGAACCCCCAAGAGGCGGAAAAACACTACTTCCGTGCGCTCCATCTCGGGGTTCCGCGTGACGCCATGATCGAAGGGTTCCTGAAAGAGTCCGAGGCAGAAGGCGTCTCTGTGGGGATGCGATAGGAGGGGCCGTTTTTTGGTTTTGGGAATGGGAGGGGTAGGATGCCCGTGGCCCGTGAGGATGGACATTCTCCATTCGAGATTCCTGTTTTGTTTGAGCGACTCCAGTCACGGGCTGGAAGCCCGTGGTACCCCTTGCGGCGTTGCCTTCTCAGGGGGCAATGTTGTGTTGATTAAAAAAGGCCTGCATTTCGTCTACTCCGAAGTCGGCGAGGAGGAGTTCCCCGTAGGTCAGGGTGGGCGCGGAGCTCTGGCCGGAGAGGTCTTTCATTTCCTGATACATCGCTGGATCGGCATACACGTCGATTTCCTCAAACTGAAAACCATCCTTTTTGAGGTAGGCGATTGCATCGACGCACCAAGGACAGCCGGGTTTGATATAGACTTTGAGAATGGGTTCTTCGGACATGGAAAACGGTCGGGGATCACTCTTGATTTGCAAGCTGAGAGACTTCGTATCCTTTTTCCCGAAGCAGGGAGATGACGCTGTCTTTGCCAACGAGATGGGCCGCTCCGACGATGAACATGACGTCCTGATCGGTCGCGAGTCCTTTCTCAATTTCGGGAACCCAGTTGCGGTTCCGATCGGTGAGGAGGATCTTCTGCAATTCCGGATTGGGGGCGGTCTGGTCTACGATGAGGCTCGCGAGTTCCTCGGACTTTCCTGCGTGCCAGGCATTGATAATGGAATCGAGGGTGTCGCTGCCCTCGTCGACTTCATCGAGCGATTCGTTTAGAAGGCCTTCCAACGTGCTGTTGTCGAATTCGTTAAAACACGACATCTGGTAGGCGGCAGTTTCGAGGCCGCGGCTTTTTTTCCCGTCCCGTTTACTCTTTTCAAAGTAAATCGTTTCCAGACCGAGTTCCGCTTTCGCTCCCGCTCGGGTAGCCTCAAGAGAACCAAGGAGCAGGTAGACCATGCCGGGGGTGAAGGTGTCAAACGCCGCCTCGGGCATACGGTGATTTTTAAGATACGTTCGCAATCTCCCCATGGTTGGGGCGGTCAATGAGTCACTCAATTTTTTGCCTTTCGGGAGAGTTCCTAGTTTGCGGATCTCAAGGGTCATCGAGGGATCTGACATGTCGGCCATGTCGATTTCGAAGACGAGCTCTTCCGCTTCTGCGTAGACACGATCAAAGGCAGGCGGGAGAGGCAGGTCCTTCTCCCGTAAAAGGTGAACCGAACCTGCCAAAAAGACCGTGGAGTTCCCATCCGAAATTTTCCAGATCGGAGCCATCTTTGCCTCGTCTGCCAAGGAGACGGATGTCGCAAAAAGGACAACGGTAAGGGCGGTGCGGAGGATCATAGGAAAAGGGGGGCGGAAGGTCAGGTGAATCGGCGGACGGGAGGTGCCGGGAGTTCCATCCCGGAAGAGGACGCTCAGCCGAGGGGCAGGATCCCGCCCTCGCAGTATTTGTCAGTTCCGAAAGTTGTGATCTCGTGCCCCATCGACTGTGCGATCGACAACCAGAGTCGGTTGTGGGGTGTGCCGCCGAGAGTGAGGTTCCTTCCGGATTTGAATCCATGGGCTTTTCCTCCGACGAGGACGAAGGGGATGTCGTCGAGGGTGTGGTTGTTGCCTTTCCCTAATTCGTTGACCCAGACGATGAGCGTGTTGTCCAGCATGGAGCCTGTCCCGCCGGGTTCCGGGGTTTCGGAGAGCCGCTTGGTCAGATAGGCGAGTTCTCCGGCGAACCATTCGTTGATTTTGATGAGATGTTCGACGGCTTCCTTGTTCTCGTCAGACTCATGAGAGAGCGTATGGTGTCCGTCTTTGATCCCGAGCCAATTCATCTTCGCTTGCCCGACGGAGCGCATGAACTGTAGGGTTGCGACCCGTGCCATATCATTCGCGAGAGAGTTGACGAGCAGATCGATCTGCATACGGCTGATCCGAGGGGTGTTATCGTTGACGAGTTCAATGTCAGGATCGATCTCGGGCATAGGATAGAGGAGTGTTTTGTCGTCGTCTCCTCGCGCCAGTTCTGCCTCCATTTCCGCCACGAGAGTCATGTGCTCCTCGAGTCTGGTTCGGTCTTCCCCGCTGAGTTTTTTGGACACTCTCGTGAGATCGTCACGAACTTCGTCGAGGATGCTGGTGAGGCTCTCTTTGTCCTTGATCTGACCGTAGAGACGCGAGAGCATTTGCCCGGGATCATCAATCGGGGCGATCGGCTGGTTGGGACCAGCGTAGGACATGCGGGTCCACGGATCAGCACGGTTTGGTACGGCGACGCCGAATTCCAGAGAGCCGAAGCGAGTTCTCGTTTCCTCCCGACTTTGCAGGAAATTTTTGATTTCCTGATCAATGGAGATGCCGCTTGCCCAGCCTGCTGGGGTGTCGGAACCTCCCTGAATGTTGCCAGGGAATAGTTCGGTTCCTGTGAGGAGGCAACTCATCCCGCGCATGTGGCGATCTCCGTCGCCTTCGATCTTGTTGTTGATCCCGCGGAGGGTCATTACCTGGTTTCGGAATGGTTCGAGCGGTTTGAGAATGCGTTTGAACTGCGCATTTCCACCTTCGCCTTCGGGCCAGAACTCCCAGGGAACGGTTCCATTCGGAGTGAACATGATGATGAGCCGCTTTCCTTTGCTGCCTTCGGCTGCATTCAAATCCGGTAGTCCAGAAAGAAAGGGCAGTGCGGCAGAGGACACTCCTAGTTGGCGAAGAAATTGGCGTCTTGGAATCATGAGAAAGCGGAGTTAGTGCCTGGCAACCGCGTCGGGGATAGGGGAGGCTTCTTGGATGGTTGTCAGGGTGATTTGTTTGAGAAGTTCAGGGATACGGAATCCCCCATTTTCGAAACCGGTGAGGAGCTTTTCCATCTCGTCTTCTCCGAAGGCGCGGACAGGTTGTTTGACAAAGTGATGGAATAATTGTTCGATGAAGGTGCGATGGGCAGAGGGAGTGTTGGCGGCGAATTTCGCGACATCACGAGCTCCGGTGAGGTGGATCGTCGTTCCCTCTTCGGTTTTGAAATCGCTCGTCGGGTTGACCGTTTTGTCCCGGTCTTTCGTGCGCCAGCGACCGGTGCCGTCGTAGTTTTCCAGACTGAATCCGAGAGGGTTGATCGTGACGTGGCAGCCCATGCAGGCTTGCGATCGAGTCATTTCGGTGACTTTTTCCCGCATTGTGAGAGAGGGGTCAAACTTCGCGTCGGTGAAAACATTGGCCATGGGCGGAGACTTCAGAGGCATCCCGACGATGTTCCGGGTGAGAAAGACCCCACGATGAATCGGTGAGGTGTTGTTGTGGTAGGCGAGGGAGGAGAGTAGAAAAGGATGGGTCACGATGCCGGAGCGTTGTTTTGGATCGAGTTTCACTTGCTGAAAATCGCCTTTTACGTCGCATCCGTAGAACTTGCCAAGACGTTCGTTGAGGTAAAGATAGTCGGCGAGCATGAGTTGCTGGTATCCGGCGTCTTTCCCCCAGACTGCATTTTCGAGGAAGAGATTCAGGGAAGTGCGGAGATCAGCGATGACCGCCGCGTCAAATCCCGGGTAGACGTCTTTGTCTTTGGTGAGTTCGTCGGCGCGTTCGAGTTCGAGCCAGTGGTGGAAAAATCCCCGCATTTTCGCGCGGGTGCGCCAGTTCCAGACCATTTCGTTGACGAGGCCATCTAGTTTCTCTGGTTTATCGAGTTCCCCTTTTTGCACGAGATCAAAGAGGCGTTGATTGGGGATCGAGTCCCACAGGGTGAGCGAGATTTGGGAAGCGAGATCCCATTTGTCGGGTTTTGTGGTGCGTGTCAGTCCAGGCTAGAGAAACTGCGGGGAAGCGAGCGTGAGTAGCAC
>JAGPCC010000150.1 GCA_018058245.1 Verrucomicrobiales bacterium | reverse complement strand
GAGATAGGCAGCACCGACACCCGTCGCAATGAGGGTGAACATGTTCGGATTGCGATGCACCAGTGACCTCCATGCCTTCACGAAAAAACTGGAGCCCGCCCAGAGAACGACGGGTGTGGCCAGCGCAAACTCAATCCATTTGGCGATCGAGGGCGGTAGAATTTTGTCTACGTTCCCCCACGGAATCATTCCCGCCATCGCAATGACAAAGACCGGCAAGGCCATCGCAAAAGCGATCCAGAACTTTCTCGACAGCTTCCGCAACTCCGCAGCCTCTTCGTCATCCGCGCTATCTCCGGCGAGGACGGGTTCGAGCGGCATTCCGCATTTGGGACAGTCGCCGGGGTGATCTGCGATCACTTCGGGATGCATCGGGCAGGTGTACTGCGTTTTTGAGGAAGATTTCCAAGTCGGATTCCGCTCCAGGATCATGCCACATTTGGGGCAGTCACCTGGTGTAGCGGACTCCACCCCGGGACACATCGGACAAAAAAACTTTGCGCCGGACGAGGGCTGGATCGCTTCGGAAGAGTCCTGTTCGTGGCCCCCGCAGCAGGATTTGGCCTTTACTGGTTCAGGTTCCGGTTCAGGGCGGGGGGAATCACAACAGGAGCTCATCAGTTTTTTACAAAGTCAAACTAGGGGGGAATCACGTCTCGTAGCACGAGAGAAAACTCCACCCGACGTAAAAGTTTAAGGAGAGGATTGATACGACCGCTCTTATTTCAATTTGGCGACATATTTTGCAGGATCTGCTTCGAATTTCTTGATGCACGAATCACAGCACAAACGAACATCGGTTCCTTCGTGGTGCAGGATGACGGGGTCGCCCATGTCCCCCAGCTTTTCACCGGAAACGACACAGGTGCTTAATGGATACGCGGTGTCGCTGATTTTCGAGTCACAGGCGACGAGGGTCAGGCTGATCGTGATGAGTAGGAGAATTGATTTCATATTGATTCGCAGTAGTTGTTTTTCGGGTTTCTTTTCGGGTTCGCAGGGCCGGTGGACCACTGACAATGATTTCATTTTGTGACTTCTGCTGGCGGTGCGCCGACCAGTGAGTCCTTTCGGAATTCGCGGCCATGCAGCCACAGAAAGATCACCGGGGTGACGATGAGGATGTGTACGAGACTGGAGATCATTCCTCCGATCACGGGAGTGGCGAGCGGTTTCATGACCTCTGCCCCCTGACGATGACTCCACATGATCGGGAGGAGCGATGCCACGATCGTGGCCACGGTCATGACCTTGGGCCGGAGCCGCAGACGAGCTCCGTCCTTCACCGCCTGCACGAGATCCTCATAGGTAAAAGCGCTCCCGAGTTTCTCCCGCCGGGATTTCACGGTTTCTTCGAGATAGACAACCATAACGACTCCCGTTTGCACCGCCGTGCCGAAGAGGGCGATGTAACCGACCCACACCGCACCATTAAAATTGTAGCCCATCCACTTTTGCAGCAACACTCCCCCGCTCAAGGCGAAGGGAACTGCGAGCATCACGTGCGCCGCCTCCAATGCACTGCGATAGACGATAAAAAGGAGCACAAAAATGACGAGGAGGACGATCGGGAACACCACCTGCATGGTACGCGCAAAGCGACGCTGGTTCTCGTATTCCCCTGTCATCTGATAGGTCATGTCGCCCCATTCCAGGGTTTTTAGCTTCGCTTCGACTTCCTGGACAAAACCGCCAAGGTCTCTGTCCTGGACGTTCGACTGAACGTAAGAACGCAATCGCCCATTCTCGCTGGCGATCTCATTGGCGCCGATCTCCCTCGAAATTTTTGCGACCATTCCGAGGGGGATGAACCCCACCCCGCCCTGGGTGGAGGCATTCCCCGCGCCGCTCCCTCCGGGCATCGCCTCTCCCCCGGGTGCCGCCATTCCCGGTTGGGACGCAATGAGGATTTTACTGAGTTTTTCAATGTCGTCCCTTTCGCCGCGCTGCACCCGGATCTGAATCGGGAAGCGCTGCCTCCCCTCGATCGTAGTGCTGACATTCTTCCCCCCGATGGAGATCTCGACGGCATCTAGAACATCCTTTGCACTGAGGCCATAACGAGCCATCGCGACACGATCCACTTGAATATTCAAATAAGGTTTGCCCTGAACCCGCGAAGGGGAAACCCCGGCGGCACCTTCGATGGTGTTGAGGAGCGCTTCGACTTCGTAGGCCTTTTGCTGAATTTTATCGAGATTATCCCCGTAGATTTTCACTCCGACTTGAGCGCGGATACCCGTGTAGAGCATGAGAATCCGGTTTTCGATCGGTTGTAAAAAGGCTGGGACGTATCCGGGGACTTCTTTCATCTTTTCAGTCAACTCGGCTTTGAGCTTCTCCACGGTCATGCCCTCCCGCCAGGCAGGGTTGCGTTTCACTCCCCACCAGCCATTCGGAATGTATTCCGGCTTGAGCATGATCGTCGTCTCCAGCATTTCCGTCGGGGCGGGGTCGGTAGCCGTCTCAAAACGACCGAGCTTCCCGGCGACAGATGCCACTTCGGGAGTCGCCGCGATCACCGTATCCTGCCAGGACATCACTCTCTGGAGCTCTGTCAGACCTGTTTTTGGCATCAATACAGGCATAAAAAGCAGACTTCCTTCATTCAACGGCGGCATGAACTCTTTCCCGAAACCGGTCATGGCTCCGGCCACTCGGGGAAAACCGGAGTCACGAATTCCTTTTACAGTCGAGGAGGGAAGTCCAAAAGCAGTCAGCAAAGCAAACGCGAGAATCACGATCGCGGCAGAGATCACGGACTTGCGATGTTCGAGAGCCCAGTTCAGCGAGGGTTCATAGATCCGGAGGAGGAGCTTCATGACGATATTGTGCTCCTCGGCCTGAAACGGCCCGCGCACGAGAACAGAACAGAGGACCGGGACCAGCGTGACCGCCAGCAGGGTCGAGCCGATCATCGCAAAGGTCTTCGTAAAGGCGAGCGGGTGGAACAGCTTTCCCTCCTGCCCCGTCAGGGCAAAGACCGGGACAAAAGCGAGGATGATGATCGCCATCGCAAAAAAGATGGGGCGCCCCACTTGAATGCAGGCTTCGAGAGTCACCTCCCGAGTCTCCTGCGCCGTGAGCCGTCCTCCCTTTTTCTCCTCGGCCTCCTCACAGTGTCGGATAACATTCTCCGTGACCACGATCGCCGCGTCGACCAAGACACCGATTGCAATCGCGATTCCGGTGAGGGACATGATGTTGCTGGTGATGCCGAACTCCTTCATCAAGAGGAAAGAAATCAGGATCGAGATGGGGAGCGGCAGAGTGACGATGAGAATGCTGCGAAAGTGCCAGAGGAAAAGGATGTGCGCGAGAGTGACGAGGAAGAACTCCTCCAGAAGCGCATGCTTGAGCGTGCCTATGGTGTTGTCGATCAATTCACTCCGGTCATAAAAGGGCTTGATCGTGATACCGGGAGGGAGGCTGGGCGAGATCTGCTCGATCTTCTCTTTGATCCGCTCGATCACTGCCTTTGCGTTCTCACCAGTGCGCATGACGACGGTTCCTCCCACTGCCTCATGTCCGTTCATGTCGAGGGCACCTCGGCGGAAGTCCCCTCCGATCTGCACCGATGCGATGTCCTTTAGATAGATCGGAGTACCCTCTTTTGCCTTCACGGTCACGAGTTCGAGGTCTTCCGTGCTCGTGATGAGACCGATCCCCCGGAGGACGAATTCAGCACCGTTCTCCTCCACCACCTTTCCGCCGACATTAAGATTGGCGTTCTGGACAGCAGTCATCACATCCATCAGAGTGACGTTCGCCATACGCATCTTCGTGGAGTTCAGCTCGACCTGGTACTGCTTCACAAATCCCCCGATGCTCGCGACTTCCGCGACGCCCTGCACGCTGGCGAGTTCATACCTCACTTGCCAGTCCTGCAGCGAACGGAGTTCCGCGAGATCGTAGCCGCCGTTTTCGGCCTTGGTTGGATCGACCTCGAAGTAGTATTGATAGACCCAGCCCAGCCCCGTCGCATCGGGTCCGAGTTGAGGGATGACGCCCTCGGGCATTGCTCCCTGGAGGAAGTTCAACCGCTCGAGGACACGCGTCCGCGCGAAATACGTATCGATCTCGTCGCCAAAGATGATCGTGATGAGCGAAAATCCGAACATGGACGTAGCCCGCACTTCCTTCACCCCCGCGAGGCCCTGCAGCCCGGTCGACAAGGGGAATGTGACCTGATCTTCCACTTCCTGCGGACTGCGCCCCATGTAGTCCGCGTAGACCAGCACCTGATTCTCCGTGAGATCCGGGATCGCATCCACCGGCGTCAAATACAACGCACGGACTCCCATCGCGACGAAAAAGAGTGCTCCGCAGGCAACTAGAAAGCGGTTTTTCAAACTCCAGCGAATTATGGCTTCAATCATGGTTTTGGAGTTCCTCGCCGAATTTCCTGGGCACAGTTTAACATCTCCGCTCCGAAAAAAGGATTCTGCCCCTCGCGCCCCGGCACTTGGATCCATCTTCCTCGTTTAGGCGCACCGGGAATGGACTGGTCCACCATCGTGCATTCCCAGAGATCGAATTCCGGTGCCCCCTCGGCGAGGCGCAAGGGTTCAAGGACCGCTACGGCAGCAAGAGTGAACTGGTGAAACGCAATCCGGGCGGAATGGATGTCGGCAAACCCATGGAAATGCCGCGAGGCATCCAGATCATCGAGGGTCTTTATCGTTCCCTCTGGGGATCGCAGAGATTCCACCATTGCACCCGTCACGTCCATCGCCGGCTCGCTCGCCTCGTTGAAAGCGGCGAGATCATCTGCCGCGAGAGCTTTTGCCATCGCATCGACAACGGGGAGAAATGCCCCGATCGCCTTTCTCTGCGCGTCACTGAGAATAAAATCTGGTGCCATCTCCTCCATCGGTTCCACCGGTGACATAAAGGATCGATTCATCTCCGCCTGACCGTCGATCAGCAGATTGCCGTTGGTCACGACCCGGTCCCCCGGCTCGATTCCGGAAAGGATTTCGATACGCTGATCCCCGCGTCGACCGGTCGTCACGAGAGTGCGTTCATAGGCCCCCTCGGTCCGGTCCACATACACCACCGCCTCGGGACCAGTCTCGATAACGGCGGATCGAGGCACCGACAGGACATTGGGGGCAGCAATTTGCAGTTTCCCGTCCGCGTAGAGGCGGTGGAGTAATTTCCGGCGACCTTCGATCATAGGATTTGCCAGTTCGACCCGCACCTTCGTAGAGCGGGTTGTTTCGTCAAAATTCGGATCGATAAAAGTCACTTTTCCCTCAAATGTCTCATTCGGGAGCGACGGAGTCGTTACGCTGACGCTCTGACCCACCTCGATCCAGGGCATATCCTGCTCGTAGGCGAGGAATTGAAACCACATCGTGGAAAAGTCGGCGATTTCAAAAAGCTTGTCCCCTTCCTTCACGTATTGCCCCTCGTAGACATTCTGCGCCACCACCGTTCCAGTCACCGGAGCGAGGATCTGCGAAGTCAGCGCATCGACCGGTTTCGCGTCCAAGTCCTCAATCTGCGTCTGCGTCAGTCCCATCTGTCGGAGACGCAGCGCCGTATTCTTCTTCAAATCCCCGGACACCTGACGGTATTCGCGTTCGGACTGGAGCAACGACGGACTGTAGAACTCCGCGAGAGGTTCCCCCTCCTTGACCTCTGCCCCTACAAAATTGACATGCAACTTCTGGATACGCCCATCCAAATAGGCGGAGAGGACACGGTGACGACTCGCATTATCATCGATCATTCCCGCCACCGGTAGAGTCCGCAGCAGAGGCTCGATTTTTGCTTCGGCAGTCTCCACATGCAGCACCTGAATCTGCGTCTGCGTCAGAGATACCACATCGTCACCCGACGCCTCCAGACCCTTTTCGCCTTCATAGACCGGAGTCAACGCCATGCCGCAGATCGTACAGCGGCCAGGTTGATCGCTCTTTACCCAGGGGTGCATCGCGCTCTGATAAAAGAGCACCTTGCGGTCTGCCGAAGTCGTCGCCCCATCCGCAGAGCCTCCACCCGAGCTTCCCCGGAAAAACCATCCCGCCGCCGCCGCCAAGAGGATCAATAGGACAATACCTAGATGTTTCATGAGCTTATTTATTGGAGTTCGAGAGTGGGCCGCCGGTGAGGGCAATGAGAGCCTGATCAGCGACATGGCGGGAGGCCAGAGCCCGTTTTTGCTCCTGCTTCGCCTCGATCAGAGTCCGGCGAGCATCGAGCACCTCCAGGAGAGTGGATTTGGAGGAAACCCAGGCGCTCTGGATCGTCTCCACCGCCTTGTCCGTTTTTGGCAAAACCTCGTCCGCGTAGGATTCGAAAGTCGCCTGGTTGTTTTGCGCTTCCGTGATCAGCGTGATTAGCTGGGAATACAATTCCCGCTGCTGGGCTGCCAGATCGTGGACCGTAGCATCCCGGAGATCCTCTGCCCGCGCGAGATCCGCCCGGTAGGCAGCGCGATTGAACCAAGGCAGCGTCACTCGCACCGCCAGCATCGCACTGCGGAAGTCCCCCCCCGAGTAGGTGTTGGTTTCCACCCCCACCGAAAAGACCGGTTTGCGTTTCTCACGAGAAATGTCCGCCTCCGCTTCTGCGCTCTCGACTTGGTGACGCATCGCCGCGAGCTGCGGGTTGTTCCGTTCCAGTTGCTCGCGCAGAGCAATCGCGTCCGTCAGTCGGGAAGGACGGGAATCGAGCGAGAGTGTCCCGAAAGAAGAATCGACCGGACGACTCAAAAGCAGATTCAGCGTGGCCGCATATTGACCGCGAGTCCGCTTCAGGGAGGCGAGAGCCTGCGTGCGTAGGGCGAGCTCACTCTCGAGCCGAAGAGATTCCGATGCCGAACCGTCCGGACTCTTGGATCTCTCCGCCGCGATCTCCACGATCGTCTTTAGCCATTCGAGGTTTTCACTTTGCAACCGGATCAATTCATCCGCCAACGCCAGTTCCACGACCGTCTGGCCCACCGTCAGACCTAGCTCCACTTCCGACTGCTGCCGCGTTGATTCCTGAACCTGCTGTTCCGCTGTCGCGAGGCGCTTCTCCGCGCGGAAAAGTCCTTTTCTCGGAAGTATCTGATCCACCCCGACCCGTATGTCCCCGTCATCCATCCGCATCGCAGTCCCCGCCGCCATTGTTCCGAGACCGAGTTGGGGGTCCTCCCACAGTCTCACCGCTCGAATCGCCGAGGTAGCCGCGTCCGTTCTCGCTTTCGCCGCCTCGATCGACGGATGGGAAGAGACCGACTCCCGGATGAGACCTGCGATGTAGTCGGCGGAAGCACGCGTCGGCGAGCCACCTGCCTGAGACGAGACAGCCAGAAGCAAGACAATGGCCTGAAGTCTGAAGAAAAAGTACATGGAAAAAGAAGGGAAACGGTAGCGAGAAAAGAAGACGCCGACTCGCGAACGGCTGAAAAATCGTGCGCGAAGGGCGCAATCCGACTATCAAGAGGCCGATTCAGATCAGAATCGAGCAGAAAAGCACCGAACGGCTAACGGAAGCCGGGATTTCGACGCGATCTCCCTGCACCCCAGGCAGCGGCAAATTCGCTGAAGGCGTCAGGGATAGAAAAGGAACATCCGCAATCCAAAGAGTCACCGGGACCAACTCACGGCCCGGAGTCGTCGGAGAATTCGCCGGGGGCGGTGTCAGCGGGGACTCCTCCGAGTCCACACAAGCACAACTTGAGGGAGCTGCCTCGCAGCAGCAGGTAGCCATGCAGACCGAATCTTGACCCGCAACAGATCCCCGCACCAAGAGCGGAGTCTGCGTCAGAAGTGCAAAAATCAGAAAGATATTACCCAGTAATTTCATCGAAGGTGCCATTGACCGTGCCCTGTAAAGGGTAGTTGGCCCAGAGCGGAAGTCAAATCAGAGAGGCAACGCGAAACAGGCCATGCTCACATTGAACAAGTCCCCGGATCGCTTGTCGCCCCCGGTTCGTCGTGATTCGGGATTCGTGATTCAGACAGGGCCATCTTCCTCCCCATTCCCGGATTCGATCCGCAGAGAGAGGAACAAACGTCCCCTCCTCACGAATCCGGCAACGAATCAATAACCGAAAGGACTGCGCACCGTGGCGCTCGTTGGGAATCTATATCGCGAGTGACAGGGAAATCGTGGAAGATCTCGATGGGGATGAAAGGACGGCACGAAGTATGCGTCTCACGACGCAATGCGCGTATTGTTTTTCTGCTCCCTCCTGTTTGTGTCTTGGTCAGCTTCCGGCGAACCGTCTCACGCCGATCGTCTCACCACCCATGGCTCACCGCGGCCCCGGGCGCAGAATGCGGTCACGGAGGACTGGCCCCACTTTCTGGGGCGCGAGTACAATCTCGTCTCCAAGGAAAGTGGTCTTCGCACCAGATGGGACAAGGAGACGGAACCGAAATTGCTCTGGGAACTGCAGCGCGGAAAAGGATATGCTCCTCCCGTCGCCGCTGCGGGAAAGGTGGTGATGGCTCATCGACTCGACGGAATGGAGACGATCGAATGTCTGGATGCGACGACGGGAGAACTTGTCTGGATCGATCAGATCCCGATCGATTTCGGGGAATCGTTCGGGTATCCGGAAGCTCCCCAGGCTCCGCCTACGATAGACGGCGACAAGGTCTATTTTATGGGAACGCGTGCTCTCCTACGCTGTTATGATTTTGAGAGTGGAGAGATCCTGTGGAAACGGGATCTAGGCAAAGAGTTCGAGGTGGAAACTCATTTCTTCGGCAAAGGCGGCGCCCCTTTGATTTATGGCGATCAGGTCATTCTCAATCTCGGAGGGAAAGACAACAGCGCGGTAGCGGCATTCGACAAGCTGACCGGCGATTCGAGATGGACCACCGAACAGGAGTGGGATGGAAGCTACGCATCACCGACTCCGGTATCCTTTCACGGTCAGCCCCGCATTCTTGTTTTTGCCGGTGGCAAGAGCAAGCCGCCACACGGCGGATTGCTTTCCGTAGACCCGCAAACCGGGGAAGCCGATTTTGCATTTCCCTGGCGGGCGACCCGCGAGGCATCGGTCAATTCCTCGACGCCCCGTGTTGTCGGGAACCGCATTTTTATGAGCGAAGCGTATACCGAGGGCGGTGTCCTGCTCGATATCGGGGATACGATGCAACCTACCGTGTTCCAGAAACTGCCGAAGACAAATGTGCAATTCATGACTCCGCTCGTTCGGGAAGGTCGCTATCTGTATGGGATCACGGAAAGGACGGACATCACCGCGACGTGGTTCTGTCTTGATATGGAGACAGGGGAAGAATTGTGGAGAGAGGGAACTTACGGTCGCGGGAACTTTCTCGAGACCGCAGACGGAGTGTTTGCGACCGGAGAGTTCGGACAGTTTATGAGTGTCAAATTAACCCCGGAAGGTCCCGAGATTCTCTCTGAAATGCAGCCCTTCTACTCACCGGAGACATTTTGCCCGCCCACGATTCATGACGGGCTCCTGTTTCTCGTTCAAAGCACCGCCGAACCGGATGGTTCCAGTGAACCCAGAATCCTTTGCTACGATTTGAGAAACGAATAGAAAGCGGACGGTGAGATGTCGTGCCTTTTATGATGCCCCTGTCCCCCGTCAATTCCCCGGGCCCGGCTGGCTCCCGCTCTCGGAAAAGTTCGCCGCCGTCAGCCTGCGGTCAGTTGCCGATCCCTCGAGACGAACCAAAAGGGCAAACTCGTCACCGCCCGCGACCTGCGTCTCGCTCTGACCGGCGAGATTGGCGAGATTGGCGATCGCCGTGGTAGCGACACGACCGTTCTCCCACGAGACCGTGCGGGAGAGGAGATCATTGCCGACAGAGGCACTCCCGGCGAAGGAAAGCGACGACGAGGCGATCAGGACCGTGGCCCCGAGGCGGAGCTAGGATCGAATGAGAGGAGAATGAAAGGTCATCATGGTGGGAAAGACAGAATGCCGCATACCAAAGGGCAGGCCTGGCGGGGATACTTCCTTGGAGACTTTGAGGAGCGGGTTCAGTCCCCGTTCCTACTCGATTCGCCGTCATCGTCACTTATGCGTTCATCTACAGCGAACAATTCGTCTGCTGTCCTCCCAACAAAAGTCGTTAAAATCCCAAGGCCAAATCCAATGAGGGAGTATAGGACGTGCTCGAACCATGAGCCAAGGTCTGTGCCGGTAGCACGAAGGTATTCCCCCAGATATTGCTCCAGTTTGGCAAGCGCAATTCCACTTAGAAACGTTGCAATCCCAGCCCTGTATTGTCCGAATGCCTGCCGTTGAGTGGTTGTGTTTGGGCTGAATAAAATCCCGGCAATCCACCCTGCTAATCCCCCAAGAATGAACACGAGTATTTTTGTAGGTACATCCCATCCGCTGTAGAGGAGAAACCCTCCGACGCTTAGACCGAGGATGAGCCCCCCGATTACTTTTAGGATTCGAAACTTGCGTGTAGTGAGTTCAGTCATAGATGCCGGAGTTTCTTCGCTAACAAAAATAAATAATCCCCACCATCCCTCCGCCTGCTGTTCACCGACCGGCTTTTCGGGTTCGGTGCAACACAGGCGCAGTAACGGCGGTGGGGCGGAGAGGATTGTACGGTTCCGGAGGGAAATCGGTCAAGTCCCATCTCTTCGGGTGAGTGTTTCTGAATGTCCGCGACCCGGAAGCAATCTGTCGACCCGTCTCCCGCGGTTGGGGAATCGCGGTTGCTCCTGTGGAAACAGGGTACGGTCGAGCGATCAACCCTGTCTTGCCGGGTCCATTCGGAGGCAGCGGCCCGAGCTGCGGCCTCTTTCTCCGGCCTGCCTCTTCCGCGTCGCCGGGGCGATCCGGGATCCCCGGCGATGGTGAACTGCGGGAAGCGGACCGCGATGTCCGGGTGCATCCTGGCCTCGACGGCCCGCTCGCCGCTCCGGAATCGCCGGACCCGTCCCCGCTCCCCGAAGAAACCGCCTGATTTCGCCAAATTTCCCATAACTCGTTAATTTATAGAATCTTGAAGCCACTTTATCTTCCAAAAAACCTCACGTGCATTGGAGTAAAGTAAGCTTACTTAGAGGCAAAGTAAGGGAGGATCGGATCAAAGTAAGGGGAGATCGGAGCGATGTAAGCCAACACAGGAGATTGGGAGACGAGGAGACGAGGAGACGAGGAGACGAGGAGACGAGGAGACGAGGAGACGAGGAGACGAGGAGATGGGGAGCGGGATCAGGCTTTTGATCGCCGCGGTGTTGCGCCCGGTTTCTGGTGTTCTCAGGGAAAGAGGTTCAGGATCCCCACAACGAGACAAGCGGCTGCAGATCTGCGAAGTCGCGGGATCCAGAAAATTTGGGTAGAGAGCACAGCGATGAGATTCAGAACGTAAACGGCGAAGGCGGAGTAAGGGCCAAACATCCCCAGTTCCCCGGCGTCGCCCTCAAACTTGTTGGCGCCGTAGAACGAAATGAAGGCTTCCGCCCCGAATGCGTAGAGCATCAGCAGTCCTAAATTTGTCGGGCCTGTCCCTTGGAATTCCAAAATGAAGGCTTCCGCCCCGAATGCGTAGAGCATCAGCAGTCCTAAATTTGTCGGGCCTGTCCCTTGGAATTTGTCCCTTGGAATTCCATGTCCCTTGGAATTCCAAGAAAACGGTGCTGAAAACTCCCTCCAAAAATCTCCGCGAGCTGGGCCATTGCGAGAGGCTAGGAGCTTGCTGGTGAGCCCGGTTTTGGCGGGTTAAAATCAGTCTCCGAGGGCATGAAAGGCCATTAAAATCAACGGATTGCGATTTATCGCTTGACTGAGGCGTCGATGTCGATTTTTTTTATGGCCCTTTATAAATCCTCCTCCTCACTTCTTTTCCAACGCTTCTTCCAGCCGGTGGTTGACGCCTATCCTCGTTCGGAAAAAACTTATGATTGCCAAGAATTGACTGATCTAGACTTTCTGGAAATGGGAATCAATCGCTGCGTGAGCGCGGCAAGCACGGGGCGCGATTTTCTCCAACATCACGGCGACCACGGTAGAAAAGAGGTTGATACCTCGCTCCACTGTAAGGCCCTGCAAAGTGAGCGCCGCCTGACCAATCTTCAGTCTGTAAACAAACTCATCATTCCTCTACTCACGGCACGAGTGGAGGATGCCTTTGCCTCCATCCCTGAATTAGATGGTTTCGCCATTTACGCAGGGGACGGTCACTACCACGCAG
>JAGPCC010000149.1 GCA_018058245.1 Verrucomicrobiales bacterium | reverse complement strand
CCTCTCACTCTTCCAGAATCAGGCCTCCTTTCCCGGAAATTTTCCGATCCAACCCTCTTCACTCTGTGACCGTACCCTCTTGATAAGCCCCAAAATAGACTGTTGCCGCAGAAAATGACACGCTCTCACCCGAGAACGGAGTCGCCACCAGCGCGGAGCGTCCTGCGAGTGGGAAGACGAGCTCTTCAGCGAAAAGTTTGAAGTGGAGGGCGGCTTTCTCCGGTCGTTTCTGGTCGGCTTTCCAACCACGGGCACTAATGAGCCAGTGATTCCGCTCACTCTGAATAGACAGCTCCAGTGAAAACAGGTCTGTCGTGGGAATCTCTGCCGCTACTCTTGCTATCACGATTCCGCGTCGAACCAGTTCGATCTCCTGAGTCGCAGGGACCGCGAGCAGCTGAAACCCGTTTTTTCCATAGAGCCCCACTCCGAAACGAGACTTCAGCCTCCCCTCCCCCGGTGCCCTCGCTGTTCCGTGGATCGTGGCTCCCTTTTCCCGGATCTCGGGCCCGAACTCCAGACGACAATCGAGAAGAGGTTCGGGAGCAACATTGAGTTTTTTCGCCCCGGCATCGATGCTCCACTTTCCGGTGATGGGCGTCGATCCTCCCGGATAACTCCCCTCTTTCGAGTTCGTTATGTCGAGTTTTCCCGCCTCGCGATTCAGAGGAGGCTTCGGTCCCTCATCGACTGGTTTTTTTACCTCTGCTCCGACGATAGCAGCACCACCCGGGGCCAGGAGAAGCAAAAGAACGACCGCAAACAACGCGATGACCGACCTCATTCCCGACGGATCGCCTCCATCAGATTTTCCCGCATGACCAACTTCGCGGCGCCCCAGCAAAAGAGTAACCCACCGACCAGGACGCCACCATTGATCCCCGCGAGCAGCCCCCACGGAAGCGAGGTCGCACCGGCAGTCAGTTTCGGGAACACGGCGATGAGCGCCGCACCCAGCCCGATGATCACTCCTGAAAGATGCAAAAACCAGTGCTCGGAAAGGATCATTCCCGCCAGTCTTGCCCGGGTAAATCCCATCGCCTGCATCACGCCGAGTTGTCCGCGCCTTTCCATCACATTTCGACCCACGATGATCCCCAGCCCCAGAGTCCCGAGAAAAATTCCGAGTCCTCCCAGGGTGGAAAAGATGCTGAGATAGGTGTTCTGCACGGCATTGAACTCATTGAGCCGCTCCGAAGTAGGGCGCATCGCAAGCCCGAGGTCCCCAAACATCCGGGTGAGGTGGGCCGCGACCGGTTCGAGTGCTTTGGTGGCATCTCCTGCCCTGCCGTCGACGAGAAAAAATCGATATCCCCCCGCGTCGGGGAAAAACCGGGTAAAGCTCGTCTCATCGATGAGGATACTGCCTTGGAGAATCGAAGTTTCCAGAAATCCGCAGAGGAGAACGGCAAAGGACTGACCCGACACCGTCTGGTAGAGAACAGTGTCGCCGATCCCTTTTTGCAGGGCGTAGGTGGCAGTATTCAGATCAATGATCCCGGGAATGACGGGAATGCCTTCCGGAGTCGCATCCCGCTTTGTCGTGAGAAGCCGCCAGGGACTTTCTCCGGTCTTCGTTTGCTCGATTCGTTTTGCGAAGGTAAAAGGATTGATCGCTGCGATCTTCCCCGCATCGACGCCCATGATCCGAGGTCGCTGCGCCCGGTTGAGATTGAGGCAACTCGCGTCGTCGCCATCACTGACTCGAAACGGAAGAATCGTAAATTTTTCTTTGAATCCGTCTAGGCCGAATTTTTTCCGACCGGACTCACTGTTGAGATCTTCGTAAACGGGGAGCGTCGACTCCCCCACGTAGGCAAATCCTCCCGTACCGGAACCCCGGCGCTCGGCACCGCTCGCTCCATCGAGGCGGAAGGAGTTGATCGCGGTGACCATGAATACGCCCGCCGCCATGAGCCCGATCACGGCGAGGCTGCGTCCCCGACGACGCACCGTGTACTGTCGACCGAGGGCCCCGAGAGATCGCAACACCGAAGAGGGTTTTAGAAAACGCCGAATGAGGAGGGAACAGAAAGAAACTCCCGCGACGGTGAGGAGGAATCCCGCACCGAAAAAGAGCCCTTGCTCTGCCATCGTGCCTTCCACCTTCGGAGCAAAGAGACAAGCCACTGCCCCCAAAATCCCCCCGACAAAAAAGAGGAAATCGAGACGGCGACGTTTCGTTTTTCCGCTTGAGGAATCCTCGCTTCCGGAAATGAGGATTCCAGGATGGATCGCTGTGACCCTCCGGCTCGCCACCCAGACGACTGCGAGGGCAATGAGAACGGTGACAAAAAACGAGATCGCGAGAGTCTCCGGTCGCAGGTAATAGACAAACTCGATCCCCGCTGCAGCGTCACGCCAGACCCCGGACATTCCATAGAGCGCCAGGCGAGTGTAGAGATATCCCGCAAACAATCCGATCAAAGACCCCACCACGGAGAGGAAAAACGCCTCGATCAGAAAGAAACGGCGCACTCGGGCTCGGGTGAATCCCATGGCGAGGAGCAACCCGATTTGGGAGGAGCGTTGCTCGATTCCGAAGGCAAAAACGAGACTCGCGAGGACGAGCGCCGCCACGATCAGGAAAAAACTCATGCTCGCAAAAAGCGCCCCGAAATCGAACGAGTTTGCCACCGCTGACTTCGCCTCGGCCGGGAGGTCGCGAAAGACCATGCCGAGAGACGCCAGCTTGAGATGGCCCCGCAACTGATCCGCGATGGGAGTCGTGCTTTCCTGAAGCTGAAATCGCACGGCGGTGGCATCACCAAAACGATTGGCCCACATCGCGCGAGCGGCCGCGAGGGACACGAGAGCCTTCGGTGTGGCCTTGTATTGATCCCAAAAGGCGTCGTCTTTGTCGCGGATACGATCTCGATCAATCGGAATCCCGGGCTCCCAGTCGTCGAGCCCCTCGACATCGAAGATCCCCGGAAAGGCCGGGGTCCAGCTCTGATCCCAACCACTTTCCCCAATCGCCTTGATGGAAGAAACTGTGAACTTGCCCGTTTTTTCCTCCAGCACCCGCCCCGTCCCGACAACGTTGTAAGAAAGGGTGACCTGGTCCCCCAATTTCGCAGAGAGATCCTCTGCGAGCCACTGCGAGAGGATAATCTCATCGTCTTTCAGGTTCGCATCTACAAGAGTGTTCAGCCGGGGGGCGATCCCGCTCACCATCGAGTAGGGAGTGCCCCTTGTCCCCGGTGCCTTTGTTATGTCCGTCGCGAGGTAGGTGAGAACGGGAGCGCTTTCGGAGGAGATCGCCTCTACCGCCTCGAGAATCGTGGCATCAAAAAACACTCGCGAGCTGACCATCTGACTCACCCCCGTCTCGCCCACTGGAGAAACAGACAGTTGCAGATCCTCAAGCGACCAGGAGTCCTCGGCTGCGGACGCCAGATCCGTCGCGGCAACAGAACGGTCAGCGAGGATCACGTTGGCACGCCCCGGCTGCTTCAGAAGAGTCTCCAACCTGCTCCGTTTTAGAAAAAGAGTCGCGGGTGGCACTTGCTCGGCCCGTAAGGAATAGAGCCCGCAGTCCTCGGGCCCAAGAATCTGAGTGACCACCGCTGTGAAAGGAGTCGTTTGTTCCGACTCACCTGAGAGCGGAGCGTCTTTTGAAAGAGCTCCTGGAATTTCCACCCGAACAATGAGCGTATCGTCAAGACCCGCTCCGATTCGCGCTGCGAGGGCCTCGTTCATCCCGACCCACGAATCGTCAGCAAATCCCGCCGGTGAGGTCCCTCGAAGAGAAAGCGCCCAGAAGCGATCATCCACCCCGAGAATCTGTACCTGATTGACCCGACGTCCGCCCACCTGATTGCTCGCCGTTCCAGTGATCTGGAGAATCGGGGCGATCGTCGCGTCGGACTTGAGTGTTTCCACGAGCCGATCCGCCAGGGTTGCGGTGAAAAACCTCTCCCCACCGAGCAAAACCGGCCCGACCTGAGAAAGCCGGGCATCCGCATTGCGACGCAAGCTCTCTTTCACGGAATCTCCCACCACGAGAGCGCCGCTGAGAATGGCGGACGTCAGGGCGACGCCGGCAAGCACCATGAGGTTGATCCACCGGTAGTGGAAAAGGGAGCGAAGAACGAGTCGGAGACCGGTCATGAGTGGGATTCCAGTTTTCCACGATTCAGGGTCCGGATCGCACCAACGGATTCCGCGACCGTACGGTCATGTGTCACCACGATCATCGCGAGGTCTTCCGTGCGGTTGAGTTCGACGAGCAATTCAATCAGCCTCGCAGCATTGTCCTCATCGAGCGCTCCGGTCGGCTCATCGGCGAGAAGGAGTCTCGGGCGATTGATCAGCGCCCGCACGACTGCGACTCTCTGCCGCTCGCCCCCGGAGAGTTGCCCTGGGTGGCGGTTGCCTTTGTCTGCGAGACCAACCCGTGCGAAAAGTTCTTTTGCCCGATCCGCCGAGATACGAGGATCTGGGCGAGTGGCCAAGGCAAGTGTCGGGATCAAGACGTTCTCCAATGCGGTACACTGGGGGAGGAGATGATGCATTTGAAAAATAAAACCGATCTTTTCCGAGCGGATTTTTGCGATCTCCTCTTCCGAAAGACCGCTCGTATCGATGCCGTCGATGATGACTTTTCCCTCCGAAGGGACATCGAGAGTGCCCAAAAGATTGAGGAGAGTGCTCTTGCCACAACCCGAAGGGCCTACGATGGCAAAGCGCTCGCCTCCGTTCACGACCAAATCCAGCCCATCGAGGATACGCCGCTCCGGGTCGGACTCATACCACTTCGTGACACCTCTGAGCTCCACACTTGACTTGAGAATTTCGGCCATTTCCCAAGTCTCGACTTTTCACGCTCCCCCTTCAAGTGGTAATGGCGCGGATTCAGGCCAGAATCTGCTTTGCGCTTTGCGCTGGGGGCTCCACCGCAATAGGAGTCTGTCAGGTGACCAAAAAAGGGAACCGACCCGGTCCAGCGTCGTTGAACTCCTTCTCCGGTGGCGAGATCGATTCCGATCACGCGCTTTGCGGAGAGTCCCTCCAACGACCACTGGACCCTGTTCGGTCGGGGGGTTCCCCCTCTTTCAAGCCTCTTCCAAGACGCACTGCGCACAAAAACGTGCCTCGGGACGAGCATCGAGTCGCGACCACGAGATTCCCTCGTGACAGGCTTCGCATTCCCCGTAGTTTCCGGAATCCATGCGTTCGAGAGCCTGTTCGAGTTTCACCAACCGGGCTTCCCGACGATTCTGGGCGTCCACCGCCATTTCATAGATGTGGACAATCGAGTTCCGGGACAGATCACCCACCGAACTTTCGGGCGAGACCGCTTCGATCTCGGGGATCGCCGCTTCGATCTCGTTTTTGAGTTCTTCGATTTCCCCCGTCACCCGGATCTCCAAGTCAATCAGTTGGTCGATGGTGGGGAGTAAAGGAGGTTCCAATACAGTAGTTTCAGAGTTCATTTTCATTTTGTGTAGACGTAAGACAGAGTGTTGTAAAAATAGGAAAAGGGAGGGCGAACTACCCATCCGTTTTGCAAAAAGGATCCGGATTGGAGAGGATCAATCCTAGCAACTGCACTGGAGTTTCGAAGGGACTCCCATTGAGAGCTTCAAGAGTTTCAAAAATCCAGTCGTCGAAACCGAGAATCGACGAGTTCCGCGACAGAAAGATCCGCAGAAAAAATAGCGCACCGATAACGGACTTCCCCGTTAGATCAGGGCAGTCCGGTTACACCCGGTACGCAGCAAGACGGTGCAGTCGGGGCCCAAAAGTCCAGGCCATCGAGTGAAGGCGGATCCGTTTTGAGGAGATTTGAGAAGGAGTCTTCACAATGATGCAAGGTCGGGTGTAACTTTGGAAAAGTCAAGCTCACCCTTGACCGGTTCACGTTTCAAGAACGTAGCCTTTCAGGAATACAGTTACGGTCAGACCTGAGTATATATTATGAATTTCCGAACTCCTCGCCCATACGTTCTGCGGAAAAACTCCTCACTTCTGGGAATCCTGTTTTTATTTTTTGCGACCGTAGGTTGTGATCGTGGCAACCAGAGACCGACCTCAGGGAGAGGTGGACCGCCGACGGTGACGGTCGCGGCGGCGCAAAAGCGCGCGATCCCTGACGAGATCAGCTTTGTCGGACGGGTTGCGGCAAAAAACCGAGTGGACATTCGGGCGCAAGTTCAGGGAATCATGCTGGAAAAACACTTCGAAGACGGGGCGGACGTTCAAAAAGGTGATCTGCTTTTCGAAATCGAACCGGCCGACTACGAGTCCGCTTTGCACTCCGCCGACGCTCAAGTCGCAAGCGCAGAAGCGCTACGAGATAACGCGGATCAATATCTGAAACGGCTCCAGTCGGTACGGACCGGCGGAGTTTCCGCAGCGGATCTGGAAAAGGCAGAATTCGAAGCGCGAACCGCAACGGCTGCCCTCGATCAAATGGTTGCCGCAAAACAGATGGCCGAGCTGAATCTAAAGCGCACCAAAATCCTCGCCCCCATCGATGGCCAAATCGGCAAGGCAATGGTGGACGGAGGCAATCTCGTGGACGCTTCGACGGGAACGCTCGCGACGATTGTTCAAATTGATACGATCCGGGTGAAACATGCTTTAAGTGAGCGGTTTTTGGCGGAGGTGATGGCTCAGAATTTAGATCGTAACCCTACGCTACCTCCCGTTCGCGATACTTTGATTCCCCGAATCGTTTTGTCGACGGGCGCAAGCTATCCTCACGATGGAAAAATAGTCTTTCTCGATAATGAAGTCGGAAGCACAACGGGAACCATTCAAGCGGAAGCAGAATTTCCCAATCCGGATGGAATTTTAAAACCGGGGCAATTTGTGGATCTATTCGTCCAGCGAGGCAAGGCTGTGGATCGTATCACGGTCCCCCAGTCGGCAGTGCAACAGGATCAACAGGGGCATTTTTTATTGGTTGTCAATGCGGAGGGAAATGTGGTGCAACGCCGCGTTACCGTAGGCGACCGAGTGGGGGTGGAATGGTCCATTCGAGACGGAGTTACGCCTGGTGAAAAAGTGATCATTCAGGGCATCGAAAAAGTCCGCCCGGATGCAAAAGTGAACGCGATCGACGTTGGCGCTGAGCAGGTGCCCCCTACTCTATCACCGGTCTCCGAGAAGAAGTCGAACCCGTAACAGCCCATGTTTAGTCTCTTTTTCATCGACCGGCCCCGATTTGCTTTTGTCATTTCCATCGTGATTTCCTTGGCAGGACTCATCGCGGTCTGGGAACTGCCGGTGGAGCAATTTCCAAACATCACTCCTCCGCAGGTGAAAGTTTCAACGATCTATCCCGGCGCGAGCGCGGAAGTGATCGAAAGCACGGTCGCGACAATCATCGAAGCCGAAGTAAACGGGGTGGAAAACATGACCTATATGTCATCGACGTCCACCAACAGCGGCAGCTACTCACTATCGATCACGTTTGATCTAGGAACCGATCCCGATCTCGCCGCCGTGAATGTACAGAATCGGATAGCGCAGGCGAACGCCCGCCTCCCCTCCGCCGTTACGGAACAAGGCGTTGTTGTGGAAAAAAGTTCCAGCGACATGTTGCTGATTTACGCAGTTACCTCGGAGGGCGGGGCAACGGACGTGCTCGGACTTTCCAACTATATATCGATCAACATCCTTGATGCTCTCGCAAGGGTAAACGGCGTCGGTAGCACTTCGATTTTCGGCTCCTCCGATTACGGGATGCGAGTCTGGCTCGATCCCAATCGACTTGCGAATTTACAACTTTCACCGAGCGATGTCGCCTCCGCAATCCGTGCGCAGAATATTCAGGCTGCTGCCGGTGGCATCGGTCAGGCACCGACGTCGGACGACCAGCAACTAGCCTACACCCTCCAGGCACAGGGAAGATACACGACGGTGGAGGAATTCGAAAATATCGTGATCCGCGGAGAGTCGGACGGCAGTCTTTTGCGTCTCAAAGATGTGGCCCGGATCGAACTGGGCTCGCGGAGCTACACGGGGGTGAATACTCTGAACGGCAAGCAATCCGTCGTCTTTGCAGTCTACCAATCTCCTGGCTCCAACGCGCTCGCAGTGGCAGACGGGGTAAAAGCGAAGATGGCAGAGATTTTTGAATCCGCTCCCGGCGACATGAAATACACCATCGTCAATGACTCCACTGAATTTATTGCAGTTTCACTGGAAGAACTGCTCATTACCCTCGCCGTGGCGTTGATCCTCGTGATCCTGGTGGTCTATGTCTTCCTCCAGGATTGGCGGGCGACCTTGATACCGGTCATTGCCATTCCCGTTTCGTTGATCGGCACGTTTGCCGTGTTTTCCATGATCGGGTTTTCGATCAACACGATCTCCCTCTTTGGATTGGTTCTCGCGATCGGCATCGTCGTCGATGACGCCATTGTCGTAATCGAGAATGTGAAACGACATCTCGCGGATGGAATGTCACCGGTCGAGGCAACCAGAAAGACGATGAAGGAGGTCTTCTCGCCCATCGTCGCAGCAACCCTGGTCTTGATGGCGGTATTTGTGCCGGTTGCCTTTACCGGCGGAATCGAGGGGCGTCTTTATCAACAGTTTGCGCTCACCATCGCCATCGCCGTGGGAATCTCGGGGATCAATGCACTGACTCTGTCTCCGGCACTCTGCGCTACGTTTCTGAAGGCGGAAGATCGAGTCAAGAGAAAGTTCCTCTTCTTTCGATGGTTCGATTCGGTGTTCCATCAAATCACACGGGGGTATGTGAGCGGCGCGATGTTTCTCGCGGCTCGAAGAATCGTGACCGCAGGAGTTCTGCTTGCAACGACGGCGCTGGCAATCTTCCTTTTTAGCCGAACTCCGACGGGATTCATCCCGAATGAAGATCAGGGAGTGGTCTTTGTTGATGTGCAGCTACCGAACGGTGCCTCTCTCGCGCGCACGGATGCATTCATGACGGAAATTGAATCGCGCATGATGAAAATGCCCGGGGTGAAAAATGTGATCGCGGTCCGGAATTTTTCGATTATCAACGGATCATCTGCCAACGTTGGACTCGCCGTGGCGGAGTTGGATCATTGGGAAGATCGGACCTCTCCCGGTTTGAGCGCTGATGCCGTGGTCGGGCGATTGTTTGCGGAACTGGGAACGATGCCCGGGGCAACGGTTCTGGCGTTCAGTCCCCCTCCCATTCGGGGAATGGGAAGCACGAGCGGTTGGGAGGCGGTGGTTCAGGACACCCAAGCTCGGCCCGCGAGCGAACTCGCCGCTGCTGTAGGAGGAGTCGTCTACGAGGCGAATCAGAACCCCAAACTGATGCGCGTATCCAGCTCCTGGAAGGCGAATGTGCCGCAACTGAAAATCGAGGTGGATCGAGATCGTGCCCAGCTTTTAAGTGTTCAGCCGACGGCGGTGTTTGATGCCCTGGGATCCTACCTCGGCGCACGGTATGTGAACGATTTCACCCAGCTTGGTCGCGTTTATCAAGTAATGATGCAGGCGGACGAGCCATTCCGAAACGATCCTGACGATATCGGCAAACTCTACACAAAGAGCACTGTCGGTGAAATGGTACCACTCTCGGCATTGATCGAGGTCGGGGACACCCTCGGCCCGGAGACGATTACCCGATACAACCTCTTCCGCTCTGCGGGAATTCGGGGATCTGCGGCAGATGGCTTCAGCTCAGGCGATGCCATGACAGAAGTGGACAAGGTCTTGAAATCCACTCTACCGGAAGGCATGACGTTCAGCTGGACGGGTTCGTCGTTTCAAGAAAGAAACTCGGGCAGCATTGCTCCCCTGCTCCTCATTTGTCTTGTCGCCGCATATCTGTTTCTGGTGGCACAGTATGAAAGTTGGTCGATTCCGCTTGCCGTGCTCTACATCACTCCTGTCGCCCTCCTCGGTGCCTTTCTCTCCATTTTGTTACGAAATCTCAGTCTCGATCTCTACGCACAAATCGGTCTAATTATGCTAATCGGGCTCACCACCAAGCAGGCGATTCTGATCGTCGAGTTCGCGAAAGAAGCTCACGAGGTCGAGGGGCTCAGTGTTCTGGAGTCGGCGAAACAAGCCGCGAAACTTCGCTTCCGCTCCGTAATGATGACGGCGCTCTCCTTCATCCTAGGGGTTCTTCCTCTTGTCATCGCATCGGGTGCCGGGGCGAACTCACGCCAATCCCTCGGAACGGTCGTTTGCGGTGGGATGATTCTTGCGTCCGTAATGGGAACTCTCCTGATTCCAGGATTTTTCACTCTCATACGACGGGAGAGTCGCTCGCTCCCAATCTGAAGACAGCGTTCACCCGATGCTCGCGGCAGGGGGAATTCCAATCATCGAATGTTGCGAAAATTAGAAACTGAAGAACCCTGTTGGGGTTTCTCCTCCCCCCCCTGTTATGTACCCGTTGTCGAAGGCCCCCATCGTGTTTGCCCGCCTCTTTCTGATTGCATTGACCCTTGCGATGTTTCCAGCGGCGACCACCGAAGCCGTGGAACCTGCCAATTCGCTCGAAATTGATCGCTTCGAATACTTGGATACCACTTCCGTGCAGGCGGCTTGGAAACTGGCGGAGGCCGGCAGCCCCGAGCCTGAGGTTGTGCTTTTCGAGGAGAAACCAACCGTAACCCTGGCGACACCCTTTGCTTCTCAAGCGGAGAAGGTGCGCTTCTCCATTGACCGAAAGGTAGATCTTGATCTCAGTCGCGCGACATCCCTGTCACTCGAAGTGAACATGGGTCTGAATAGCGACGCTCAAGTCAGCATCTATCTCCGCAGCGGAAATGGATGGTACAGCGGCGCTGCTTACGTAACCAAACCGGGATGGAGAAAAATTGACATTTCAAGGGAGCGATATAGCTCAGAAGGAACTCCCAGTGGTTGGGACAAAATCGATGGCGTACGCATCGCGGTTTGGCCGTACCATCAAGCAAGACTGGACACTTCCATTCGCCTGCGATCACTCCAGGCAAGCTGGAACAATCTCGCGATCATTCTCCCGAACGAAGAGTCCGGTGAAGAATCGAAAGATACCAAGGGGATCGGCGATCGTATGGTCAGTATGCTCCAGGAAATTGGTGTTGGCGTAGACCTCATTTCCGAGGACAGCCTGCCATCCGGAATCCTCGGTGACCGGCCTCTGACGATCCTTCCCTACAATCCGAAGCTCAGCCAAGAAGCGGTCGCAGCCCTCGAAACGTACGTCACTTCGGGAGGAAAACTCTTTCTATCCTACAGCCTCCCGACCAAACTGGCGAACGTGCTTGGGTTTGAAAAAGGAACCTATGTAGGAGAAACAAAACCGGGCGATTTTGCGACGATCCATTTCGATAACCAGTCCATTCCGGGTATGCCGACGAAGGTGGAACAGGCTTCTTGGAATGTGATCCCCGCGACTCCGGTTGCTTACAATGCTCGAGTCATTGGGACCTGGCTGGACCGCGATGGGAAATCCACAGGATATCCCGCATTGCTCGTGAGTGATCGCGGTGCTTTTCTGAGTCACATCCTGCTTCCCGATGACCCGAAAAACAAGACCGCAATGTTGGCGGCCCTTCTCGGAGAACTGAACCCCGGCTTCTGGGTGGAAGCTGCCCAAAACGCCCAGCAAGAGGTCAGAAGAGTAGGTCACTGCCAAACCGAAGAAGAACTAGAAAAATTTATCGGCAACGGCCCCGGTGCCGGAAAACTCGCGGAGTCCAAACAAACGATGACAAAATCCGCCGAACTCCTCGAGAGCGGAAATGCGTTTGAATCTCACAAAGTTGCCCTCGACGCCCGGCAACAGAGAGTGGACGCCTATCTGGTATCCCATCCGAGTCCGACCGTCGAGGCCCGTGCGTTTTGGAATCATACCGGGACAGGAGCCTATCCGGGTGACTGGGAGCGGACGACTCGGGAAATGGCCGCCGCGGGGATGAACATGGTCATGCCCAATATGTTATGGGGTGCACAAGCACATTACCCATCCGATATTTTGCCACGATCAAAGACCTTTGACGAATTCGGAGACCAGTTGGAGCAGTGCGTCGCCGCAGGGAAGAAAAACGGCATCGAAGTCCATGTGTGGAAAGTGAATTTCAACATCGGTTACGGAGTCCCACAAGAGTATATCGATCAACTCCGTAAGGAAGACCGACTCCAGGTCAGTGTCGATGGCGAAGACGGGAATTGGCTCAACCCCGCCCACCCGAAAAACTT
>JAGPCC010000394.1 GCA_018058245.1 Verrucomicrobiales bacterium | reverse complement strand
CCAGAAAGCACCCTTCCGGTCGTCGGCTCGCATTTTCGTAATGGGAACCGGCGATGGGCACAAGACTGAGGACGGCAAAATTTTCCATGGCGGCTACTAGCGTGACGAGCCCTACGATCCGCTGCCTGACGCGGTGCAGACCAGGTTTCATCTTCAATCCGAAGGTGATTTGGTACTCAATCCGCCGCCTCAAGCAGGCAAATCCACAACCTTTGAATTCGATCCGAAGCATCCGGTGCCCACCATTGGTGGCTGCATCGCGGGATCGGGAGCTGCCGCCTGGAACGAATGGGGAGGTCCCCACATTTGGAATTCGACGGCTCCCCCGCCCCTTTCCATGCGCAACGACATCCTCGTTTTCGGGACGCGGCAGATAATCGCTAGGAAGTTGCTTTTCATCCCCTCAGCGCCCTTCCCGCCGAAGACCAGGGACCCAAGGGGAGGGTATTCGGAAGTCGTGCCCTGACCTAGTTTCCCCATTTTTCGTCAAATTTATCGAGCGGCCAGACTTCGTAACGACGAATCCAACACTCGGCGGCTTCACTCTGCAGGCCGATATAACCTTCGTTGGGGAAGGCACCAGTGCCTTCGTTGACTTTTTCGCCATTGATCAGAATGGTGAGCTTTTCGCCGCGGCAGATGACTTCCATGCGATTCCATTCACCGACCGGGTTCTCGATCTCGTCTTTGCCGCGAAAGCCTTTGACGTCGACCCAATCGGGGTCGCGGTGCTGCCAGTTGATGCGTTGGTTGCGTATGCCAGGCTCGGGAAAGACGCGCTTTTCGCCACCGGGGGTCCACACGGTTTCCCCGTCTTTATCAAGGCTGATTTCGCAGGTCAACTTGGTGATACCGAGCTCCTTACCTTCCTCGGGATAGGACAAGGTGAGAATGTCGCCAGAGCCGCCTTCGATGAGTTGGGCTTCGATCGAGTTCATGAAAACGTCGCCGACACTGCCGTCCTTGCCGTAGCTGTGAATCAAGAGACCACAGTCGCGGGCGCGATTTTCGCGGGTGCCGTAGGTGTGCTCGCCCCACATGTAGTCGAGCACCAGATGATAATCGCGATACTTCTTGTTGGTGCGAAGGTAACCCCAGGCTTTGCCGCTGACATGCAGGCGACCGTCATCGGTGATCGACCAGACTTCTTCAGGCTTGATCGTAATTGAGCGTTTTTCACTAATGTGCGTGGTGAAATCGGCGAGCGTAGGATCGGCGAGCAGGTCGACGGTTTCGGTCGGGGTGATCGCGTCCTGAGCGAGGCCCGTTGAGGAGAGCAGCGCACTCAGCGATGCGGCGAGAAAGAGTTTGGGCAGAGTAGGCATGGCTTAGCAGCAATTTTATACGTAACTGATGGGCATTTCTTTTTCATCCCTTTCGCACCCGCCCGACCGCAAGACCGGAGGATATAGGGGGCGTGGGGAGAGGAAGGGGCGGAGAAGGCGAATACTCGGGAATCGTGCCCGAAATCGCTGGATAGTCAATCAATACGGATGGCCGTTTCGCGCCTTCTTTCGCCAATCATCCACGGAGGAAGTGAACCGAACTCGGACGCCCGGCCACGCGAACGAGAGCTGACCGGGTTCGTAGAACTTCAACGCCATCATCCCCTTCCGCAGATAAGCGCATTAGGAAAGTTTCAGGGAAGTTCAGGGAGCAGGTAAATTTTCCCATCCTCGCCGGCGATCGTAGAGAGGTTACTCTTGGGATGGAACGCGACTGCAAAAAGTGCGTAGTTCGAGAGTTCCTGCTCCGATTGTGGACTCAGGTCCGATCCGCTCAGGATATGCGCTTTCCGGTCATCACCCACCGCCGCGAGTAGAGTGCCATCCGGCGAGAAGGCAACTGCGTAAAAGGGGTCTTTCCACTTGGGCTGAAACTCTGCGACGGTCTTCCCTGTCTCCACCGACCACAGGCGAATCGTCCCGTCCTGGCTGGGCGTAGCGAAGTGGGTGCCATCCGGCGAGAACGCTCCACGATAGACGTCACTGCTATGGCCCTGGCAGATCCTGGCTTCTCCCGTATCTAAATCCCAAAGCCGCACCGTCTTGTCACTGCTCCCAGAGGCTAGTGTCTTGCTGTCTGGTGAGAAGGCGAGCCCGTAAACCTGCCGCTCATGACCTGCCAGCTCTCTAACGACTTCCAGAGTCTCTGGTGACAAGATCCGACAAACAGCGTCCCCTCCGTCGGTGCTTCCGCCCGCACTCGCGAGAAAGCGACCATCAGGGGAAAATGTCACCGCGTAGACAGCGTCAGCATGTCGCTTTATTCGCTTGAGGCTCTGTCCATTCGCCGGATTCCAAAGGGTAATATAACCGTCTCCGTCACCCGTTGCGACCCCTCCCCCGTCCGAGCTGAAAACCGAAGAATACACTGCCGATTCGTGTTCCAGAACGTGGAGTTTCTGACGTGTCGCAGAGTCCCAGACGATCGCTGTATTATCCCCCGCAGCCGTCACGAATCGACTGCCGTCGGGCGAGTATGCGATCTCGTAGATGTATCCCTCGTGCCCATCAGCCACTACGATCGGCCCGGCAAGGGCCGAAAATGATGTCGCCACCAACACAAAAACACAGGCCAGTTTCATCCCCCCCTTTTTCACCCTCACTCGGGAGTAGAGGCGATCGCACGGATGCGAACGTAGACTTGAGTTCCCACCGACGGCGCTTTCGACATATTGAAACGCACGGTTGGCTTCGGATCGTAGATCGGGAAGCGATTGTCTGCGATAATTCCGCCTGGGCAGTCGCACGGGCAGGCGATGCACCCGGTTCCTGACTTGTGGATTGCACCGCTTCCGTGAAAAACGAAACTCGGTGTCCACGGTTTTTCGATCGTCGCTTCGCCGACGGTGGTTTGCTCTGTCACGAAATCCTGGTAGGCCCGCTCGACCCATTTGCCGTCTTCCCCTTTCCAGAAAACCGATAGCACCACTGGATCTCCCTGGAGGTAATCGTCGGCTGTGGTTTCCGGTCTCAATCCACCGCGCTTGTGGCCTTCGTGAATGCTGTAATTCACTTTTGAGCGACAACCAAGTTGCACCAGCGCCTCATGAACGGTCTCGGTTGGGACATCCACCAGAAAGACAAAATACCCGGCCATTTTGGCGTCGCCGCCCGCCGCCGTAGCGCAGCCCGCAAAGGCTTGGATTCGCTGTCCAAACTCCTCGATGCACGGCTTACCCTCTGGAAACTGCACTTTTGCCGAGAGGATGACCTCTTGTTTTTCGTTGTCCACGATCACCGTTCCGGGCACCGGCAATTTCCTTTCTGACTCCGTTTGGGAAACTCCCGAGAAAGAGATCAAGAGGATTCCGGCGAGCAAAGCGCTAGGGTAGATGAGCTTCTTGGAGAGGTTTGTTTTTACCATAGGGAGGCGAGGTTACACGCTTCTGCGGTCGGAGGCAAGGGGTGCGGTGGCATCAGATCTGAGCCGAAATCCCGGGGCTGCAAACCGTGCGAAAACCTTCCGCTAAAAACC
>JAGPCC010000148.1 GCA_018058245.1 Verrucomicrobiales bacterium | reverse complement strand
CTAGTCGTCAACAACCACGTAGTTGTCTCGACCTTTGACCCTGGGACAACGGAGGCCGGCACGATATCCGTTTTGTCACCGGTGGTCTACACTTCAGGAAACAGCCTTACCCTGCTCGCCGAGGGTGACATTTACATTGGTGATGATGTCATCAACCGGGGAACTGGAAATGTGAATTTGGTCGCGGGCTGGGATCCGGCGGTTCTTTCGTTGACGGCTCTTTTAGGCGTCAGCCCGTCGTCGCCGGGAACGACCTTCGGCAATGTCGATATGAATGGCGTGGTGTTTTCTACAGCGGGTGCCTTTGGTGCCGGACAAGGCAGCGTATACGTAGGGTCTCTCGGTGCACCCAATGTCGCGGCAGACCGGGCTGTCGTCGTCGCGAGCCGTGATGGGCAGACGAACGTAGCGGGGTACAATGTCTTGGTGTGGGGGAGTGCCTTTACGGGGGGGATCAATCAAGGGGCACAGCGGTATTCGCAGATTGGTTATAACCGGCGCGATGCGGGAACGGAGGTGGCCTCTTCCGTGACGGGGGACATTCGAGTCAAGGCGCTGAATGATATCGAGGTCGTCGCAAACAAATACGAAAAAGGGATCGTAGGGAGCAGCGGGTGGAACTCTTTGACGGACAACACCGGGAACGCCTCTTTCGCGCAGATCGGTCACGGCGGGGAGAGGGATTCAGTGGAGGATATGCAATTATCTGGAACGATTCTTGTGGAAGCTGGGGGAAATCTCAGTCTTCTCGGTGGCCTCGCGTATAACAATCACGCGTCGATCGGACACGGAGGATACGACAATCTCGACATAGACGGGACAAATCTAGCCACGCTCGGCGGAGCGATTACCGTCACTGCGGGAGGGGACGTGAACCTTATTGCAGGGATCGGATTTCACGCTCACACCCAGATCGGGCACGGGGGAGGCAATCACCGACTCGTCGATTTCACCGAGAGCAATATTCTTGTCACTGCAGGTGGAGATGTGAAGGTGCTCGGAGGTGCCGGCACTCCGGTGACATCGTCCAGTCACGATGCACAATCGCAGATCGGGCACGGAGGGAAAGGTGCAGATTTTATGGTGGGCGGTGTCGTTGCCCTCGCGGGCTCGGGCAAGGGGTACAAAGGGGAGATCACCGTAAATGCCGGCGGTTCCGTCCGGGTGGAAGCAGGGAAATACGACGCAGCGAACATCGCCGTGATCGGAAACGGTGGTATTGATACCGACGGCGACCATTCGGGCATCGTCCGGGTCACTGCGGGAGGCGGCATTGATGTCATCGGTGGAACGGACTCCACCACGCTTTTTGCCCAGATCGGACACATTGCCTATAATGCGTCAAACAATCTCAGTGGGGATGTTACAGTCCAAAGTGGCGATGGCGGGATCCGCCTGCAAGGGGGGAATTCAACCGCCAACTACGCGACCATCGGTAACGGAGGATATCAGATCCTGGACGGTAGTGTGATTTCTGGCGGGACCTACGTGATCTCTCGCGGCACTGATGCCCTCGACGGGATCACCCTGCAATCCGGAAACGGCAGTTACAGCAGTGCGCACATCGGCCATCTCGCCCATCGGACCGGCGACACGATGTCCATGACGCTCTCTGGTCTCGTCGATGTCGAGATCGCCGGCGGTGGACTACTCATGAAAGCCGCAGATCTAGGGAACTATTCTCACGTTATGCTCGGGCACGGTGGGCGCAACATCTCGGGAAGCAAGACCGGCACCATTGATGTGCGGGTGGCCTCCGGCAACATCTCGATGCAGGCCGGCGGATCAGCCTACAACCATGCCCAGATCGGGCATGGCGGACTTGGCATTGGTATCACGGGAGTGTCGTCCGATGCCATAACGATTGAGACGAAGAATGGAAATATCGAGATTCTCGCAGGGCGGAACTCTTACAGCTACGCCCAGGTCGGCCACGGTGGGATGCGGCTGACTACCGCCAGCGAAACGGGCCATGTTGGCGTTACCACTGTAAAAGCGAGCGGTGACATCTCCGTTGGCGGGAGCGATGGCTACTTCGCCTACGCTCAGATTGGACACGGAGGGGGATCTGGAATTGCGAACAACGTCATGCACTTGGGGGGTGCCATCAACGTAGAAGCGGGCAATACGGTGACCGCAGCAGGTGGAAAAGGCTCCTACAGTTACGGGAAAATCGGACATGGCGGTGTGAGCCCTGTCTCCACAATGCTCTCCTCGATCGCTGCGTCCCCCATTTCGGTGAAGGCGATCACGGGGGATGTCCTCCTCCTCTCCGGTACGGCGAGCTATACGGGTGCCAAGATCGGCCATGGCGATACCAACCTCAAACTATCGAGTTTTGGGGAGAGTTCGGTTGAAGTCGTGGCGGGTCGTCACATTCGTCTTGTCTCTCCGCAGTTTGATTCGTTTTCCGGCATTGGGTATTCCGGCACCCAGATCGGCCACGGTGGTTGGGGTGCCATCGTAGGCGACGTACCTTCTGCCTTTGGCTACACCGGGAATGTTGCGGTAACGGCCGGTGGAAAGTTAGACGTCCTAGCGGGGAAAAATTCGGGGAGTTATAACTGGTCCTTGCTCGGGCATACCTCGTACTACAATTCTTCGGGCAAGCACTCTGGGAATATTACTGTAACGACAGGGACCGTGGCAGGTCTCGATGCATACGGAGTTACCGTCCATGGGGGAAGCGGAGACTTTAAACCCGTTTCGGAAACCAACCTCGCATCCGGTTATTATTACAGCTTCGCTTCCATCGGTCACCGCAGCCATTCGAATGGCCCGGCCACGTATAGCACGGGCCTCAGCGGCGATATCCTCGTTGACGTTATTCGTGGCGGGGTGACGGTGCTCGGGGGCGACGGAGTCGATGGATCAACGGCTGCCTCCACCCCTCCCGAAATGAGGTTAAACGGTGCCCAGATCGGGCATGGCGGTTACTCGTCGGGCCATCTCACGTATGGGATGGATGGTTCAGTGAGGATCCATGCCGAGGGTGATATCATTTTGCGTTCCGGCACTTCGCGACAAGGTCCGGTCCTCATCGGTCACGGCGGGTATGCTTCTTTTGGACCGATGGGGCTCCCCGATGACGTCATCGAGGTTATCTCGAAAAGCGGCAGTCTGGAATTGGATTCGAGCCTTGCCATCTCTAATGAGAGAGGTGGCGTCATGATCGGCAGCGGTTCACTTGTCTCGACGTCGGGGACACGGCAGGGTGACATCCTCGTCGATGTCGCGGGCGAAATTTCTTTTGTAGGGGATCGTTCCACCATTGGGCATCGCACGAACACAACCGGAGGCATCAGTGACGCCGACGTCACGATCCGCAGTCGTTCCTTCGACCGGGTGACGGGTGATTCGGGAAGCGGACTCTTCGCGGTAGACACCTCGTTGGGGAGTATGTTGGTTGCGAATATGGCAGGAGGTCATCTCAGCCTCGTGGGCATGGGGAGCGCCGGGATCGAGATGGACTCCCGCATGGTTTGGGACACTGCTTTCGATGTAAATCTGCTTTCTTACTCCAATATCTTTGTCGTCGACGACCTCATCAACCGGGGTAGTGGCGACATCAATATTTTTGCGGGGTGGAATCCGGCGATCGCGCCGCTCTTCTCTGGTGCGACAAGTCCCTTCCGCGGAAACTGGATTCGCGACGTGAATGCCGATACAGACCTCTTCGGGGTGACCAGTTCCTACGGCAAAGATGGAGGGAGTATCTGGGTAGGTGCGAAGGCCGATTTCAGTGCCGCAGACCGGTCCGTCGTCGTCGGAAGTCGTCTCGGGCAAACGAATGTCGCGGGTTACGATGTACGAGTCTGGGGCGCCGCTTTCACCGGTGGGATCGAGATCGGGCACCAGCGGTATTCCCAGATCGGGTACACCCGAGTGGATGGCGGCAGCGCTGTCACGGATCCAGTGACGGGCCGAATCCGGGTTGGAGCTGTACAGGACGTAGAAGTTGCCGCGAACCATTACGAAGTCGGCGTGATCGGTTATGGAGGCTGGGGCACCGGCACGAACAACTCGGGAAACGCCTCCTATGCCCAGATCGGACACGGAGGAGAGCGAACTTCAGTCAGGGATCAGACTCTCAATGGCGAAATCATCGTTGAGGCCGGAGGCGACGTGGATCTCAAGGGCGGCATTACCTTCAACAACCACGCTACGATCGGCCATGGAGCCTATGACAATCCCGATGACGACGATGACAATAATCTCGCTGTCCTCGGTGGCAAGATCACCGTCGCGGCCGGGGGAGATGTCAATCTCACCGCCGGTCTTGGGTACTATGCCCAAGCACAAATCGGTCATGGCGGGGCGAGTCACTACCTCGCCGACTTTATCAAGAGTGATATCAGCGTCACTGCCGGAGGTGATGTGAGTTTGCTCGGCGGCGGCGGTTCTGTAGCCACTGCTGCCAACCAGTCTTCCGCTCAGATCGGTCATGGCGGTTACAACGGTGATTTCATTGAAAATTCAGATCCCGGGGTTCCCAACAGCGTCATTCCGGTGAGCGCCGGATCTGGTCGTGGTTACAAGGGGAACATCCTCGTGAACGCGGGCGGAAGCGTGAAAGTAACGGCAGGAATGCTTGACTCAAATAACTTCGCGGCGATCGGAAACGGAGGAATTCTCGCAGACGGTGATCATTCGGGCGAAATCACGGTAAACGCCGGAAAGGCAATTGAGTTGAAAGGCGGGAGCGGGGCGACCGGGCTTTTTGCTCAAATCGGACATATTGCCTACGAATCTTCCAATGCGATTAGTGGCTCCGTTAGGGTTCAGTCTGGCGACGGTGGCATATTACTGGAGGGCGGAAGCTCGACCGCGAATTACGCTACGATCGGGAGTGGGGGATATGAGATCAAGGATGGCAGTTCCATTGGCGGGGGTACTTTTGTGACCTCGCTGGGCACTGATCCTTCCGACGGTATCGTGATGCGGGCGGGATCGGGGAACTACTCAAGCGCCCAAATTGGTCATCTGGCAGAGCGGACAGTGGGGGGCTTTGTTCATCCCGACGTCGGACTGTCGGGAGAAGTGAGAGTCAGCGTCGCTGGCGGTGGTCTGGCGATGGATGCCTCGGTTCTCGGGTATTTTACCCATGTGCAGATCGGACACGGTGGACGGGATATTACCGGTACAAAGTCTGGAGAGATCACCGTGACGGTGACTTCCGGGGACATTGTAATGACATCCGGAGGAGAGAATCCGAGCGGTCGATACAGTCACGCCCAGATTGGCCATGGCGGGTATGGCAATGGAGTAACCGGGAATATCGACGGAAGCATCACCCTGGAAGCATTGGCTGGTAAGATCGCGATTATCGCAGATGAGTCCTATGGGAACTATTCGCAGGTCGGTCATGGCGGATTTGGGGCGGGCAGCGGAATTTCCGGAAATTTTACCGGGTCGATTCGAGTGCTTGCAGAAAATGACATCGCTCTCTCGGCGGGTGATGCGGGCTACACTTTTGCGAGAATCGGTCACGGAGGCCGAGATACAGATGGAAACCATGGCCTCGCCGGGGAAAGCATTCAGGTAATCTCCCGTTCCGGAAATCTGGAATTGGCGGCCGGCTCTGGAGCTGATTCCCTTGCCCAGATCGGACACGGCGACAACAATGATTCGTCGGGCACTCGGAACGGGGACATCCTCGTTGATGTCGCTGGGGAGATTTCATTGGCGTCTTCCGCCAATGCAGCATGGATCGGTCATCGCACCACGACAGGGAGTTCCGCCCTGGGGAATGCGGATGTGACAGTAAGAGCACAAGGTCTTGATACGATCGCAGGAGATTCCGGGAACGAACTGTTTTCGATTGATGGTACGACTGGGGGAATGTTCGGTGCCAATCTTTCCGGAGGCCATGTTTCTCTCATCGCGACCGGGAGTTCCGGTTTGGAAGTCACCTCAGCGATTATCGGGAATTCCTCGTCCGATCTGAATTTGCTGGCGCACTCGAATCTCTATCTCGCAGAAGATGTCCTGAATCAGGGCGCGGGAGACGTGAATGTCGTGGCAGGTTGGAATCCCGCGCTCGCTCCACTCACAAGCCTTGCCCTAGCAGCCCCTTATCGGGAATATTTCGTGAGGGATGTGAACATGGACACTGACCTCTTTTCGATTCCGGGTGCCTTTGGTGCGAGTAGCGGTTCCGTCTACGTAGGATTGAAGAAAGATCAGTCGGCAGCGGATCTCGGGGTAGTAGTCGGGAGCCGCGCTGGTCAAACCAATGTCGCCGGGCATGATGTCTCGGTGGTAGGCGGCGCACTGACCGGAACCGGGAAATACTCCCAGATTGGGTTTTCCCGATTGGATGGCGGAGTATCTGTGGCAAGTCCGGTCACCGGGCGTATCCGGGTGCTCGCAAAGAATAATGTTCTCTTGCAAGCGAGCCAGAATACACCCGCTGGTATCGGGAGCGATTCCTTTGCCCGGATCGGTCACGGGGGCGGACAGCTTTCCGGTGCCTACTCCGGAGAAATCAATGTGGTAGCAAAAGAAGGGGACGTTCTCCTTTCCGCCGGAGATGCGACAGGAGGGTTCACTACGATCGGTCACGGTGGATACTCCGGAGCGGGAGATCTATTTGGCAAAATTGCTGTGCAATCGGAGTTGGGCACACTTTCTTTGCTGGGCGGCGATGGTTCCGGCGCGGTTTCTCAAATCGGACATGGCGGGAGTAACTGGTATGGCGTCAAAACCGGAGAGATCGTCATCAACGCCGCAGGGCTCGTGGATCTTCAGGGTGGAAATGGAATCGGCAGCGTAGCCCGGATCGGCCACGGTGGAATCGGAAGTGTGGGAAATACCACGGGAAACCTCACTCTGGAGACTCTCGCGGGACTCTCCCTCACAGGTGGTTCTGGGGCCGGGAGCGGCGCACAGATTGGTCACGGAGGACGGCAGGGATCAGGGATTCTCACCGGGAGTATGCAACTCACGACTGGACGCGATGTGCAGATCCAGGGCGGCGCTGGCATGCTCGCAAACGCACAGATTGGTCATGGCGGATACGGTTTTAGTGGTTCCGTCGTGAATCAGAATTTGGAACTCGGATCTGGAGGCAAAGTGCTGGTAAACGGAGGGACCGGTATCGGAGCGAGCGCCCAGATCGGTCATGGGGGGAGCAGTGCCCCTGGCGTGGAACTCAGCGGGGACATCGATGTGAGCGCTCCGGGAAATCTGGAGATGAATGGGGGCCTTGGGAGCGGTGCCTATGCCCAGATCGGCAATGGCGGGATTTCCTCCAGCGCCCGAAAAGGCGGCAAGATCGTAGTCACTTCAGGCGCAGACATCCTGATGGAAGCCCTGAACGGTGCCAATTTCTCGTATTCGAAAATCGGTCATGGAGATGATCTCCCTGCCTCTGCGAGTTCCTTTCCGAGCGGAGACGAGAGGAGCGGAGACATCCAGGTCGGGGCTGCCTCGAATATCACTCTGCGGGATTCCATGATCGGCCATGTCAATTCGTCCAGTGCCGCGGTCCTGTCGGGAGGAGTGACAAAGATTGCTGCGAGCATGGCCGCACCAACCGACCCACTCGGAGGCATCCTGACCGCAGACGCGGCGAGCGAATTTGTCGGTGCCGATGAACTTCGTTTCTATCTTCCTCGCCGGGCTTCCAACCAGATCGCCACAGGGGCTCTCCTAAACGAAGTGAGCTTTCCCGGTGCTCGGATCGACCCATCGGATACCCAGCGATACGACGAATTTGTGGTCCACATCACCGGGGACGTAGACTCCTCGCCGAATCAGCATGCAAACAGCTTCACTTCAGGGGCCGCACCCACGACAAATCCAGCGGGATATGGTTTCTACTACGACACCATTTCCCTGATTGCCGGATCGGGAGATCTCCCTCTGGAAGTACCAGGAGGCGGCACCGGTGGGGGACCGGGCAGCGGAAACGGGAGCAGTTCAGGAACGGGATCAGGGCAAGTAACTCCCCCAACCGTGTCACGGCCCATTGACTACTCATTTTTCGTCCCGGACGACAAAACCAAAAATGACTGGCTAAAGAAGCGAGGGAAGAAATTCTCTGGATTTGGAGATTACGAGATCCTCTACGAAGGATTCGATCAATACGGCATCACTGGCGAGAGTTTGTTTCGAGTCGATCGTGATTCTCTGGTTGAGTAGGAATCTCAGGGATTTTGAAACGATCCCCGCTCCCTGAGCAGCGTAAAAAAGTCTCGCCGGAGAATTTGTTTACGGGCATGATGATCACAATCCCGACCTGCTTACCAAGATGACCGGCCCCGTCCACCGCGTCGAAACGACCGACGAAACCCCCACCGTAATCTCATCACCGGCGTCGTGAATGGTAGCACGGACATCCTGCCCATGCTTCGTGACGGCACGACCGACCGACAACCCACTGCCCCCTCGCTCGCGGACCCCAGCCAACCAAATACAAAGAACCATTCTTTCTTCCCACGTTTTCAGGAATGACCTCCTCGGTCGCTGCGAAACCATCAGCCAAGGCGGCAGCGTCGTCGCGATGCTGAAGCTCGGCGAAAACAAAGTCGACGTCGCCTACAACGACCACAGTGAAGTGACCGGAGCAACCACAAGGATGGGCGACATTGCCTCGCTTCGCTCGCCCTCCGGGCAGCCTCAGGCTGGCCATCTTCGCTTCGCTTCGATTCCTGTCGCCCAGCAAGCCTACGAGTATGACGGAATTGGGACCCGAACGACGGCGGAGAGGTATTGGGCAAAGGGCAAGAGTCACCGGCAAGAGGAGAGACGCCGAATTTTACGATGTGACGTTCCGGGCCAGTTCCGAATTTTGATTTTCTTCTGCGAATTCGGACCGGCGAGGGAAGGGAAAGGAACTCGAATGGCTCACCGAGGACGATTCGCCCTACCGTTGTGGCCGATTGGGTGCGCGGTGATCGGGCACTTTTTCCACGCTGTCATCGACTGTTGCTTCCGAAATGCTCGTAGTGGATTTTTGCAGGACGACGTCGAGCCTGATTGGGTCCCAGTTCTTTGCGGACCGTATGCACAAGGAGGATTCCTTGAGCGATCAAATCACGGGCAGTGTTCCGTCTGAGTCGCTTCCAGAGGATCAGTTCAAACCGAACTTTTGGAACATGACTGTGTCGTGGCCGTAGATGTCCTGATCGAAGCGGACGCGGCCATCACTCATGACGGTGGACGTCCAGTAGACCAGATAGACGGGAATCGTTTTGCTGAAGTCTTCTTTCCGGTTGGGAGTGTTCACGTCCTGCATCGAGGCACGAACGTTGTCGAGACTCCAACCGCCATTTCGCTGGAGGAGGAGGTAGGCGAGTTCGTCTGGTCGGGAGACACGCACACAGCCATGACTAAAATCACGATCAGCACGGTTAAAGAGAGAGTGGTCCGGTGTATCGTGGAGATAAATGGAGTTCTCGTTCGGAAAAATGAACTTCACCAGTCCGAGGGAATTATCCGGCCCGCTCGTTTGGCGGATGAGAACCCCTCCGCTGGAGGCGCGATTGAGGTTCTCTGCGGTGATTGGGAGGGTGTCATTCGCGGCCGCACCGTAGGAGTTCACGAGTTCGTAGTTGTGTGAACGCATGTATCCCTGAGGATCGGAAAGAGCCTTGGGAACGATTTCTGTTTTTGCAATGGATTGAGGTACGTTCCAGTAGGGGCGGAAAATGAGGTGCTGCACATTGCCGTGGAAGATCGGGGTCTGGTGTTTGCCCTTCACTCCCACGATGACGGGCATGACGGTGACCTGTCGGCGGTTATCAAAAAGACGGAGGGCACTCTCGGCGATGTTCACTTCGATATGTTCGGCCTCTTCGTAGGCACGCGGCATCCAGCGGAGCCGATCGATGTTGATGATCAGTTGATTGACCCGTTCTTTTGTCGAAGTGTTCAACTCCTGCATCGTCTGCGCACCAAGGAATCCATCTGGTTCGATTCCGTGGCGGAATTGGAACGATTTGATTGCTTCACCGGTGCGCTGATCGATCTCCGCCTTTTTGCTTTTTGCCGTTCCGCCGGGGAGATCTCCCTCTGCCTGTAACCGGGAGGTGAGCAGCTTTACCTCCGGATATTTTGATCCAGGGCCAGCCGGGTTGGCGGTGCCCGGGAGGTCTCGCCAGCCTCCGAGCGAATCCAATTCGCGGTATCGGGCGAGCGTTTTGACCATCATCGGATAACGATCATCTTGTGGCGGCACGATCTCGAGGAGCGCTGCCGCGAACTGGCCTGCTGGTTTTTGCAGGGCTTGATCAAGAAACTGGTAGGCCGTAATCGTCCGATTGATGGGTGTCCATTTCGGATGAACCTGGGTGGCATCAACGAATCCGTAGGCGAGAGACTGGATCGCATACAAGGCGAGCTGGGTGGTACCCACCTCGACCCGTGCTCTCGCGGCGGGATCTGCGCTCGGGGCTCTCCACCTTGCATCCCACTCAGCGAGCTGGAACAACTGAGGGGATAGGCCGTGGGCATCGAGGGATTGGATGAACTGAGCGAGTGCGCCCAAGTAGTCACCGCTCCACACGGGGGCAAAGTTCCGGGCCTGATACCAGCTCGCTACTCCGCCGCCAGCCTGGGTGGCTTCGGCTCGGATTGCGGCACTCATGTCCTGTGACGAGGCGTACGGGGTGGAAAGAGTCAACACTCCCAAAAATAGGAGCGAAATTAGGAAACGTTTGGAACGCATAGATAAAAATTTAAGATGTCTTACTTTTCCCCATTATTTGAATTTCTTCAATCTTTGAATGGAGCATTTGGGCTTTGTTGCACAGACCTTTCGTTATAAGACGGGCGGATGTGACCTTTCTTGCTACTTTTGATGGAATAAATGGTGAAAACTCTCGTGGACAGAATTTTCAATTGATTCTGTGAAAATTTTCATTTGAAATCTATTCTGGAGATTTTTCTTTTTCTTGTTGGGTGTGAAAAAAACTTCTAGATTCGACGGGATGTATCTTTTCGGAAATCCTGCGTTGCAACTCTACTCCGCTCCGGCGATGAAGATACGGTTCAAGGACGATTCGTTGACAGCGGCGTGATGATTTCAATTTTGCAAAACAGTTTGTCAGGATGAGAGCAGGAATAAACGACCTATACTTTGAATTGGAGCGAGCACCGGAGGACTGGTCGATCCGAATCCGGCTGATGGAAGCGGCGGTTGCCGCAGAGGACTTTGCTGAAGCGCGGCGTCTCGTTCGATCTTCCCCCGATCCAGACCGACCTCTCCCCGGTGAATTGCAGAGTCGCATCCATGATCTGCTTTCCCGGCGTAGTAGTGAGGTTCCGATCCCCGTCTCTAGTGAATCGTCGTGCGACGAACCTGAGAAGGAAGCGTAGAGTCAGGACATGATACCGGGAGTCTCTCGACATCTTGTTTTTTGTGGTTTTGTCGTTCTCAAACTCTGGCTTGCGGACGTCTCAAATGCTGCTGAAATCGGGCTGCTTCCGGAGGTGCGGGCGATCACGGCACGGGATGGGTTAGAGGCGGCGAAGGCGGTCCTCGAAAGACGGCTTGAGGAACGCGACGACTCGAAGGGAGCGCTCGAACGACGTGTCATCCAAACGACAAGGAATGCGGCACTGTCGCTCCCCGATTCTCTCGCGGCGATGCCGGTCTCACAGCGCTCCCGTATTGCGATTGCAATCGTGCCGGGGACTAGGGCTGGCAATCGTTCTGGAAAGGATCGGACACGTGATTGTCTCCAGGGAGCAGCAGCGACGAGTCGGGAAATGGGATTTGCGACGTATTTTTTGGATACGGAGGCTCGCGGAACGATTTCGCAAAATGAGGTGCTCATCGCGGGGCAGATGCGTCGCATTTTTCAAGACTCGGACTCCGTCATTATTGTCATGCTCTCCAAGGGCGCGCACGATGTGATCCGTTTTCTAGAGGTGGGTGGTTCCGAACTCCCGCTCACCTCGCGAAGGAAACTCGCTGCTGTCATCTCCCTCGCCGGGACGACGCAGGGATCAGTCGTGGCAGACTGGATGGTCACTTCTCCCCGTCCTCTCGCGGCTACGACCCGAGCTTGGTTGCGACTCTCTGGGCAGGGAGACACGATTGAGATGCTGCGATCGATCTCTACCAGTGCTTGGAGCAGCGCGACTGCGCCGGATATTGGGAGACGGTATCCGAACCTCACCTGGATCAGCATCGCGATGATCCCGGACGGAGAGGACGCGAGGATCACGGAGCGCCTCTGGGCGCCCGGGATTCGGAA
>JAGPCC010000147.1 GCA_018058245.1 Verrucomicrobiales bacterium | reverse complement strand
GCTCAGGAGACAAAATAAGAACCATCGCTGGAGTGGATTCATAGTTTGACGGCAACGCCCTCCCGTTCCGACGCGTTTTCCACCTCGAAAAAATCGCTTTTTTGAAAACTCCCCACTTTCCCGATCAGATTCGATGGGAACGACTCCAGTCCATTGTTCAGATCTCGAACCGCGCCGTTGTAGTAACGCCGAGCATATTGAATCGCGTTCTCCGTCTCCACCAATTCCGCCATCAGATCGCGAAAATGTCGGTCCGCCTTCAAGTCGGGATACGCCTCGACCACCGCCAGCAATTTCCCCAGTCCCACCCCCAGAGTGGACTCCGCCTTCGATGCCGCCACGACTCCATGCGCCTCCCGCGCGGCCTGTCGTTGTGCGGTGATTTCGCTCAGGGTGCTGCGTTCGTGCTTCTGATAGGCCTGCACGGCGGAAACCAAATTCGGGATCAAATCATGCCGCCGTTTTAACTGCACCTCGATCCCACTCCACCCCTCGCGCATCCGATTGCGAAACCGTACCAGACGATTGTAGCCCACGACAAACCCGACAATGCCCGACAGCAGAACCAGCGCAATGATCCAAAGAAGAAGCGGAATGTCCATGGGTAGGCCTCAAAATAGGATCTGCGCGGGGAATGCAAAGCTCTTTTATCGCAAAGATGCGTGGCCACATCGGCGATTTCAGGAATCTGGGAAAGGGCCGGAACCTGAGAACGGCGGCTCCTGCTCCTCCCAATCGAACTCCGCGTTGAATTTTTTGAATCCGCAGGGAGCACATGAGCCTCTTGACACCCGTGCCTGCGTCCCTAGGGTGAAACCGATGATTCATTTACCCTCCACTCGCCCAACTCTCTCCGCCCTTCCCCGGTCGGGACGCGGCGGAACTGCGGAGAACGGCGGCTCTCTTCCAGAACGGATCGGGGCGACCCGTGCCTGGTGGCTCGGGCGACTCGCACTAGGGCTCGGGCTGCTGGCAGCGGTGTGGACTACTCCGGTCCAGGCGCAAAATTGGATTCCCGTCACGGGCGGGAACTGGAGTGATACGGGGAACTGGGACACCGGCATCCCAAACAGTTCCACCGCAGATGCCAGCATCAAGTATGATCTAACAGCCGAAGTGATGATCACTTTCACCGAGAATATCACGCTCAACGCACTTCGGTATGAAGACACTGGCAGCGGCACCGACCAACGGTTGATAATTCGCCCAGGCACTGGATACACCCTGACTTTTGCTGGGAGCGACCCCATCGTCGACTCGGGATCAACCACCGGTGGCTTGCGGATTGACTCGGTCATCGACCTCGGTAGCGCCGGAGTGACTAAAATAGGGAATGGAATGGTTCGCTTCAACAATGCGATTACTGGTAGCGGCACGCTCAAGATCTCGACGGGAACTCTAGAAATCGGAGGAGATTCGAGCGGCTTCACCGGCGACATCGTCATCGATGGTGGTGTTCTTCAAGGCCGAGGATTTTCGGGGACTGGCACCAACCTGCTCGGCGACACTGCCCATGACACGACGATCAACAACAACGGTCAATTTATGTTCCGCGATACGGCAAACAAAATATCCTCCGAGAAATGGATCCTAAACGGGATCAACACCACGGGATCGATTACGATGTTCGCCTCCTCAAACGTGACCATCGATGGAACGGTCACTTTGAACCACGATAGTTCGTTCTCGGTTCGAGACTATACCGTCGGCACTGTGGGAACAAAACGGGAGTTTTTCATCAACAGCGTCATCGCCGACGGCGTAGGTTCGAACAGAGCCTATTTTCTTGGCAACTTCTCTGGCTCCTCCGCCCAGGGCACCGAGGGCAGGCTCAGCGAAATCATCCTCGGGGCGAATAGCACCTACGGCGGTAATACCTACATTACGACGAACATTGCGAGCGACGCGAATGGACCTTTCAGCGGCAATCTTCGGCTCGGGATCGACAATGCCCTGCCGACCGCGACCACCGTGGTTCTAGGCGGTTCTCACGCCGTTGACACGGGGATTTTGGGCCACGCTGGGGGGAACGGAAAACTCATCATGAATGGCCACAATCAGGAGCTTACCGGCCTCCTCACCAACGGCACCGGGGCGGAAAATCGCGTCGTCGGCAATAGTGCGACCCTCTCGACACTGACCCTCACGATCGCCGCCAGCACTACAAACACCTATCGGGGGGTCCTCGGTGGGATCAGCACCGATGACAACAACCTAAAACTAATCAAGGCCGGAGACGGCACCCTCGAACTGACCGCCACCAATACCTATACCGGTGACACCACCGTCTCCGATGGCACTCTTCGCGCCAGCAATACATCCGGCTCTGCCACGGGCACGGGCGCGGTAACCGTGTTGTCCGGTGCCACTCTCGACGGAACCGGAACCATTGGCGGTGCCACCACGGCGAATGCCGGTGCCACCCTGACCGGGGGAACGAACGGAACCACCGGTACCCTGAAATTTTCCAATGGGCTCGACGCCTCCGGCAGCACCTGGCTGGTGGATCTCGTGGAGACAACGAGCGGAGATTCGGACCTCATTGCGGTGACTGGCAATCTCAATATCTCAGGAGCCATTTTCACACCGGGAACCTTCTCCGGTAGTCACACGTCGGGAAACTCTTACAACATCGCCAGTTATTCCGGAACCCTCACGGGTACCTTCCTGCTGGGTGCCACCCCGTGGTTGGACGGGGAGCAAAAAACGCTCGGCAGTGGACTTTATGAGATCAATTACAACAATGGAGGTTTCATCACCCTCACCGCCGTCCCCGAACCAACCACTCTGCTCCCACTGGCAGCTCTCCTTTTGGCGCTAAAACGCCGTCGCTCCCGTTTAAAAGAGCTGGCTACAGGAGCATCATGACTCTCTTGATGAGACGGCGATAGTCTGTCTTGGAGGGTTGAGCGGAGTGCCGCCTTTGGAAAGGATCGACCGATCCAATTTTGTTCGCCCGATGATTCCCCGCACGTAATTCCCGTTTTCAGATCTTCGGATCAAACGAAAGCGCGGCAGCCTTGCTCTCCATTTCCTCACGCAGTCGAGAGCACATCATATCACAAAGCTCCCTGACGATGGGATCTGCGATATGACAAATCGTCGTGAGACCTTCCTTGTGCATCGCGATCATCCCGGCATCGCGCAGGACCGCAAGGTGTTTGGAGACATTCGCCTGTCCCGACCCAGAGGCCGCCACCAATTGACCGACCGTTTGATCGCCCTGCATCAGGATGTTGAGGAGACGCAGGCGCATCGGCTCGGACAAGGCCCGGAACCGCACCGCGATCAGCTCCAGCGCGACCGGTGAAAGCTCGTGAGCAGGAATAGGGATTTTCTTTTGAGGCATTAGCGAAAATTGGTTGGCATATCACTATGTAGCGATATGGTTATACCAAGTTAGTTATTTACGCAAGCAGTAAACCAAGTCCTGACAAAGAAGTCAACCATCCCCAATGAAAACTCCCACCCCTCAGACCATCGTCATCATCGGAGCGGTCGCAGGCGGCGCATCCTGTGCCACCCGTCTACGCCGCATGAATGAATCCGCAGAAATCATTCTCCTGGAGCGCGGTCCTTTCGCGTCCTTCGCGAACTGCGGTCTGCCCTACCACATCGGGGGAGTCATTGCTGACGAGGCGGATCTTCTCGTCGCCAAAGAACCCATTTTCCGAGACCGTTTCCGCATCGAACTACGGACCCAGCACGAAGCGATTTCGATTGATCGCGAGGCCCGCGAGGTAGAAGTCCGCGACCTCGCAACCAATCGCTGCTACCGTCAGCACTACGACAAGTTGGTCCTCTCGCCCGGTGCAGCACCTCTCCGACCACCACTTCCGGGCATTGATCTTCCCGGCATTTTCACCGTCCGCAACATCCCGGACGTAAGGCAAATCAAGGGCTGGATCGCCGACCGGAAGGCCCTCTCAGCCGTCATCGTCGGAGGAGGATTTATCGGATTGGAAATGGCGGAAAACCTCCGCCACCTCGATCTCGATGTCACCATTGTGGAAATGCTCCCCCAAGTAATGCCGCCGATGGACCCGGAAATGGTCACGCCCGTACACAACAAGCTCACCGCTCATGGGATCCACCTTGCACTTGGTTCCGCCGTCGCGGGGTTTGAGCAAGAGGAAAATCGCCTCGTCGTTCTCACGGCGGATGGCAGTCGCCACCCGGCTGACCTCGTCATCCTTGCCATTGGGGTACGTCCCGAAACCTCCCTCGCTCGCGCGGCCGGCTTGGAACTCGGCGAGCGCGGCGGTATCCGCGTGGACAACCAAATGCGCACCAGTGATCCACACATTTACGCCGTGGGAGATGCCGTCGAAGTCCGCGACCGAGTCACTGGTACCTGGACCTTGCTCGCGCTGGCGGGCCCGGCAAATCGTCAGGGCCGCATCGCCGCCGACGCCATATGCAATCTTCCCGCAGCCTTCCATGGCACCCAGGGAACCGCCATCTGCGGAATATTTGATCTCGCAGTGGCCTCCACCGGCACCAGCGAAAAAGCACTCCCGCGAGCTGGTCTGCTCGACTACCAAGTACTCCACGTCCATGCCGGAAATCACGCCGGTTACTACCCCGGAGCGGAAAAGATCCATCTCAAGCTGGTTTTTCGGACATCTGATGGTCTCATCCTGGGTGCCCAGGCGGCCGGATACTCCGGCGTCGACAAACGCATCGACGTCATCGCCATGGCGATCCAGAAGGGCTCGACCGTTTACGACCTGGCCGAGGCGGAACTTTGTTACGCACCGCAGTTTGGCACCGCCAAGGACATCGTGAACCTCGCGGGAATGATCGCAGTCAATCATCTCGAAGGCATTGATCCCATCCTCGATTGGCACTCCCCCACCCTGCTCGACCACACCCTCCTCGACGTCCGTGATCCCGACGAATTCGAAGATGGATTCGTTCCCGGAGCCGTAAACCTGCCCCTCAACCAACTCCGCGAGGACCTCGACCAAGTTTCCCGCGACCGCCCCGTGGCAGTGTATTGCGCCGTAGGCGCTCGCGCCCACAATGCGGTGCGCCTGCTCCGCCAGCATGGTTTCGAAGCAGTAAATCTCTCCGGCGGTTACACCACTTGGAAACACATCCAGGGATAATCCTGATTCGTGACAAGATTGGAAAGTTCCCCCCAAACAATCATCCAAAAAGGAGGCGTTGTAAGTCTCTGATACGCTCGTAAGAGCGTGGTCACGAATGCCACCTCTCCACCTTCTGACGAAGGCGGCTACGCACTTCCCTTCGTTGCCTCGGGACAAATTGCCTGTCCCTGGAAACCGTGTCCTGGAAACCGGGAAATCTCCACCGTAGCCGCGCTCGTAAGAGCGTGGTCGAAGACAACCTGCCCACCGTGGAAGTGGCCCTCGCTGAATGTCGGACTTATCCGGCCCGGCTGCGGAAAACGGGGATTCGGCCCAAATTTCCCCTCCTTTTCGTCATTTGTGTTCACACAAACTCCTCAAACTCATGAAAATTCTAACTCGAACCGCGCTTCCCTCGCTCGAGCGCTCTAAGTCCGACAGTCTCCTAGGGCGAGACGTATCCACTTTCCAAGACCGTAACCGCGACTCCTCTCTGCCAGATTCTCGAAACCACCTTCTGACTCATGTCCTTCACCGAACTCAACAGCGCCGAGCAAACCATCTTCAGAAGCTCAGCAGAGTGAATCTGAAAACGCCGCCCCGTCGTCCCCGATCCTGAAGGAAGACCCCTCCGTCTACGGATCGTTCCCGTGAAAGATTCGATCAAGTCGCAGACTGTTGCGATTTCATCGACCCTAAGAGATCTTCGGCATGTTCTTCGTTGAGATATTCGTTATTTGAAGTATTTTTATAAAATGTAGATTATAAAAGCATTATTTTAAATAAGTTACGTATCTTAGAAATCTTCATTCAGATCTTCACTATGAGCGCGACAGAAGTCTACAGAACTATTGCGTCAATGGAGCCGATGCTCCCGGACTTGCAATCTGCTGAGCTGGCGGAGTTGAGCCAAAAAGCGACCCTGGCCATCGGCAAGTTGAACGCCCATCTGCCTTCCTCGGTGGTGCGGGATCGGGTGAGCCAACTGGTAAGGAAGATGAATTGCTACTACAGTAATCTCATCGAAGGCCACAAAACGCTCCCCCGAGATATCGAGCAGGCCGAGAGGCAACAGCTAGCTGAAGGACCCCAGGAAGAACGTGACAAGCAGCTCCTAGCAGAGGCACACATTCAAACCGAAACGGCGATGATCGACCGCCTGAATTCGGAAGAAGAAGTGGATGTCTATTCTTCCGAATTCATTTGCTGGATTCACCAGACATTCTTCGAGCTATTGCCTGAGTCGATGCGCGAAGCCCGAACGCTCTCAGGTGAGACTTACCGGATCATCCCGGGGCAGCAACGCGACTTCATGGTGGACGTCGGACGGCATACGCCGCCAGATCATGCCGCATTGCCAGAGTTTCTGGAGCGGTTTCGACTGATTTACGGCAGTGCAAATATACTGGCCACTCAGCAACTCGCGGCCATCGCAGCAGCCCATCACCGCTTGGCCTGGATCCACCCTTTCGGTGACGGAAACGGAAGAGTGATTCGCCTTCACTCTCATGCCCTGCTCCACCAACACAACCTGCACGGTCATGGATTGTGGACTCTTTCCCGCGGACTCGCCCGCAATCGCCACCGTTATTTCAACCGCTTGCAGGCGGCGGACCAAAAGCGGGAGAACGACTTTGACGGGCGGGGAAACCTCAGCGCCCGTCAACTGTCTGTGTTCTGCCTCTTTTTCCTCGAGACTCTGTTGGATCAGGTGGAGTTCATGAATGGCTTGCTGAACCCAAAGGATCTGCGCACCCGAATTGAGAAATACTTCCGATACGAAGCCCTTCACCTCGATCGACATCAGGAAGCCATCAGCACCATTGTGACCACACTGGCCTACGAAGGCGAAATACCCCGTGAGTGTGTGAAAACTCTGACGGGCAAAGGTGCAACAACCGTCGCCAGCATCATCAAGCAGGGGCTTTCTGAAGGCTATTTCAGTTCCCCTTCTCCCAAAGGGGTCCTTCAATTTGCGATATCGGAAAAAACGTGGAGCTCCTATTTCCCACAATTGTTTATCGATCTGCCTGTAGACGAATGAAACCTCAGCCAAAGACTGGCACGTTTGTAGCGTTTACAGGGTTGCGGTCGACTTCAAAACCAGACCCACCCCGAGAGAGTGAAAGACGGTGCGCCGCATCCTCCGCACCCATTCGCTGCTCTCAACCCAGCTGCCGCTGGCGGACGGTCGCATCGTGACCGTGTGCAAGCCAGGCCTGCCTGATGCGGACCAGGCGCACATTTACGGGATGCTCGGGATTGACTGGAAGAAGATGTGTCCGGGGACAAAATCAGAAAAATACGAGCCAATACGAATCTCCTCATGGAACCAAATTGACATCGAAACACCAAGGAGAAACCTTTACATAACTCAGTGTAAACAAGACGGTTAAAAGCAATCTTCTAACTTGAGAATTGGTACGCGAAGAGGGATTTGAACCCCCGACCGCCTCGGTGTAAACGAGATGCTCTACCGCTGAGCTATTCGCGCAAATTGGGTTTTCCGGGCGGGTTCCCGCGCCAGATGGGTGGATCATAGCCGGTTTTTCCGGGTTCTCAAGGAAAAGTCGTCAGGTTTTCCGCAAGCCGGGAGAGATAGGTCCACCAGGCAATAAGGTGGAAGCCCTTTGCTGAATTTGTAATTTCCATAATTTTAAATCCCGGGTATTCTTCTCTTTCCTCTATCGAACCATATCATGGCAACAGTCATTCCGGACCACCTGCCCTCCCGAGCGACACGCGGGGAGGTGATGCTTCACGAGATCCTGCAAGGTCTTCCCGATCACTGGATGGTATGGTGGGAGCCGGACCTTCAGGGGATCTCTCCAGACTTTGTTGTTCTCGCCCCCGAGTTAGGAATTCTCGTGATCGAAGACAAATTCTGGCGACCAGGAACGATAGTGGAGGGCGACCGGCAGGAGATCGTCATCGCGACCGCAGATGGAACCCGAAAGCGGTGCAAGCACCCTGCGCGACAAGGGAGAGATTACTGTTTCCGCCTCATCGAGTTGATTGGGGCACAGCGGTATGGAAAACGATTCCTGCGGAATTCCGGGCCACACGAAGGCAAGCTGAGATTTCCCATTGCCCGTATCGTCACCCTTTCCAACATTACGGCGAATCATCTCAGCGATCCCGCGCGGCCTCTCGGTCCGCTTTTTGATCCCGCGACGACAGTGACTCGGGACCGGTTGGATCAATGGCAGGCGCTTTTCAAAGAGGCTCTAGCGAATGCGTTCCGCTCTTTTTTTGCCCCTTTTTGGTCCATTCCCGCCTTGAACAACGAAGAGATCAAAGCCCTTCGAATGATCATCAATCCCCAGGTGGATCTAACAGAACAGTTTCGAACCGATGAGCTCCTGACATCCCCTCGTGCGATCGATGACCAGCAGGATGTGCTCCGGGTTTTTGATCAACGTCAGGAAAAATGTGCGATGAATGTCGGGGAGGGGCATCGCATCCTTTTTGGAGTTGCGGGATCCGGAAAGACCCTCATTCTCCTTACCCGTGCCAGACTCCTCGCGCAGCAGAATCCAGACGCAAAAATTCTCCTGACTTGTTACAACAAAGCGCTCGCTCTTTGGATGGCACGACAGCTTCGGGACTTCCCCGCAGTGACGGTGAACACGTTTCACACCTGGGCAACCCGGATCGGAGTTCCTTTCAAGGAGCGCAGCGATTCCGAATACGGGGAGGCAGTTCTCCAAGCCTTGGAAGAATGTCAGGAAGACGCGAGGTGTTTTGATGCGGTTCTCGTCGATGAGGCGCAGGACTTCGAACCGAATTGGTTTACTTGTCTGCTTCGATCCATGAAAGATCCAGAAAAGGGCGATCTTCTCATCGTCGCCGATGCAGCTCAGGGCCTCTACCGGAGATCCAGGATCAGTTGGAAGGCACTCGGAATCAAAGCGGCGGGCCGGTCGCATTCGCAACGTTTTGATCTGGATCGCAACTATCGGAACTCCACGGAGATTCTGACACTCGCAGAAACATTCGCAACGCGAACGGAAATGCGCCACGGCACGGAGGAGGACGACTCGCTCCGTTCCGTCCGAATCGATTCACAATCCGCGTATCGCGGGACCGGGGCGTCACCGATTTTGTTTCTCCACGAGTCGTGGGAAGGAGAAGCCGATACGGTGGTGACTTTGATCGCAAGCCTGATGCAGGGGCGCTGGAACGGGGGTGCGATGCCACCGCTGCAGGCAGAGGAGATTGCGATACTCTATCCGAGAGCAAGTGGTGCGGATGGTAGGCTAATCCAGGAGACTGCCAAAAATCAGCCTTCCTCACCGTCGCGACCGATCGCTTCGACGGGGCAGCCTTCCATCGCCTCTTCGCAGAGCGCACGCTCCTCGGGGGTCGTTGGCTGCTTGTAGACGTAGGAGTATCCACCATCTTCGTTGCGGGTGAAGTTGTCGGTGGCGGTTTCACGACAAAGATCGCAGTCGATGCACTGGTCATCGACATAATATTCTCCCTTAACGTTGTCGTCGTATCTGTTCTCGAGATCTGCCATGTTGGTGGATTGTTTGGATTGTCCCTCCGGACTTTGAAAACTAGGATTTTTTTGAGTGGACGCAAACGATTTCATTGGCTTGTTGATAACTTGCCAATCACACGCGATGAATTCGCAACCGACCCGAACCTATGAATCCTCATTCCGTCGATACGAGCACCCCTGACAGCGACCGCATCATTCCCCGCGAAGGCTGGCATGTCCTCCATCTTTTTTATCACATCGAACAAACCCAGTGGTCGCTCTATGCGGAGGACGAAAAGCTGGAGGCAAAAACCCATCTCGCGGAACTGGTGCAGGAGATCCGCTCGACCGATTCGACGCAGTTGCTGACGTTTTCCATGGTCAGCCCAAAAGCCGACATGGGTTTTATGCTGCTCACCGACGACTTACACAAAGCAAATGACTTCGAAAAACGCCTCGGGCGCGCCCTCGGTCCAGACGTCTTGACTCCTGTCTACAGCTACTTCAGCATGACGGAGTTGAGTGAATACACGACCACCGAGGAGCATTATGCAGCTACCCTCACCGAAGAAGACGGCATCGCTGCCGGAACCCCGGAGATGGAGGAAAAGCTCGAGGACTTCCGGAAGCGGATGAAGAAGTACAACCAGGATCGCCTCTATCCCAATATGCCGGACTGGCCCGTCATGTGCTTTTACCCAATGGCAAAACGGCGTGGTGACAAGCATAACTGGTACTATCTCGACTACGAAACTCGCCGAAAACTCATGATTGGTCACGCGAAAGTCGGTCGCACCTATTCGGGACGAGTCCGACAGCTCATCACCGGATCAACCGGTCTCGATGAGTCGGAATGGGGCGTCACTCTCTTTTCTCACAATACCCAAGACATCAAGGAAATCGTCTATGAGATGCGCTTTGATGAAGTAAGTTCACTCTACGGTGAGTTCGGTGATTTTTACATCGGTCTCCAGCTACCGCTTGATGAATTGTTTCGCCGGGTGGGGATTTAGGAGAAGTTTCAGGTTTCTGCGGTGAGGGAAAGAATTTCCACGCGCAGTTCGATAGAAACAGAGTAGAAATTCAAGAGTGCGGATGTTTGATCTCCAGCAGATTCAGGGAGGCCAACAGATTCGATCAAGAATGAAATCTGCTGGAGTATTCAGAATCTCAAGATTGGACTTTCGAGTTCACCCATTTCCCCTCAAAGGCGCTTCAAATACGCAGTGATATCTGCGACCGCTTCGGCGGTGAGGCCGAGGTTTGCCGGGTCATACATGAGGGAGCGTCCTAGGGGTGCGACTGATTGGATACGCTCCTGCGGGATCGTCTGGACAAGCCCGCCCATGCACTTGATGATGAGCGGATCGCTGCTCGAAAGCACCATTCCGGTGACGGTCGTCCCGTCTTTCAACGCAACGGTGGAGCCCTCGAACCCGTGGGAAATATCAGCCGAGGGAGAGACGATGGCACTGATGATTACCCCGGCAGGCTGCTGACGCCCGAAAGTGGTGAGATCCGGTCCGTATTCGATCCCGGCGTCTCCGACTTTGTGACAGGTGTAGCAAACAGCGATAGCGACCTGACCTTTTGCGGGATTACCCGTCAGTTTCCCAATCTCATCGGCAGAAGGTAGCGCCACTCCCCCTCCCACCGGTGTCGGCATTTCCACTGCGGTGATTTTCACGTTGGCCGGATCGTAGAGCCCGAGCGCCTTCAACCCGCCTTCCACGTCATACGCGTTCCAGTCATTCCCCTTCCGATTGAGCAGCCACCACATCGCAAGATCCTTCATGGGAAATCCCTCCGTATGAGCGAGGTCGATCATCATCCCGGCGGCTTCCCGACTTTTCACAAACGCGAGAGCCGTGAGCATGCGCTTGCGCTGCTCCTCGGAGAGATCAGGGAGGAGTGCTCGTGTTTTGAAATCGGCGGCCGCCCCGGTCGGGTGGAGACGCCACGCGATCCAGGCAAACGCATCGCTCCAATCAGTTGCTGGACCCCCCATTTTTTTAGAAACCGCCGCATAGACTTCCGCTTCTTTCCCCTCGCTTCCGAGTCCAAAGGCTTCGAGATAGGAGCGATCTTTTCCGTCAAACGAAAGGGCAAGTCGAGTGAGGATCGCAACGCTCTCCGCAGCGGGGAGATCACGCATCGTCAGCGCCACTTCACGGCGAATCGCAGCGGAGTCGTCATCCGCCATGCGAGTGGCCATAGAGATCACCTCGTGCCCGACAAAGCGCAGCGCCCGGTAGGCCACGAGGCGGGTCGTCGCGTCCTTAGAATCGAGCAACTCGGTTACCTTTGCGATTCCCTCATCCCCGAGCTGCGCGAGAAGCCAGATGCCGCGAGCGGAGAGAGAGGGATTTGCTTCCTCGAGCAAGGTGGCGACAGCAGGAATGGAAGCCGCACCGTTCGTTTTGAGGCGGACAAATCCACTGTGCCGAACATTCACTGCCGGACTCTTCAGCGCCGCAATCTGCCCTTCACTGGTGTCCAGATGGATTACGGGAATCTTGGATTGGAATCCTTTCGGAGCGATCCGGTAGATCGTGCCACTCGTTCCCTCATCGAGAGTCCCATGCCCGCCGACTCGGGCGTCGAACCAGTCTGCAACGTAGATGGCTCCATCG
>JAGPCC010000393.1 GCA_018058245.1 Verrucomicrobiales bacterium | reverse complement strand
TGGCTGCCTACATCGATCTCAATCCGCTTCGTGCGGGGATGGTATCCAAAGTGGAGGACTATCGTTGGTGCGGGTATGCGTCCGCCGTCGGAGGAAACAAGTGGGCGCGGCGTGGCCTGGGTCGGATACTGACGACTTCGGATCATGTGAGCGGAGAGGAGTTCGAAGAAAAATGGTCTGAAACCGCAGCACTCTATCGGCTCTGGTTGTATTACGAAGGCGAGGAACGGAAAATCTCCGAACCCGGCAAAAAACCTCACAAGAAAGGCTTCACCCGGGAGCAAGTCGAAACCGAGGAAGGCAGAAAGGGAAAGATGCCCGCAGCTGAAGCGATTCGAATTCGGGTGCGTTACCTGACCGACGGAGCCGTGCTGGGCAGTGAAGCGTTTGTGAATCAAGTCTTTGAACGGAACCGTGCGAAGTTCGGGAAAACTCGGCAGAGTGGAGCACGGGTCATGCGCGAGGCTGACTGGAACGGTTTGTGCGTGCTGCGCGACTTGCGCAAGGAAGTGATGATCTCGGCAGCGAAGTTGCGGGAGTAGTCGTAAAAGGGGAGAGTTGTGAATCCTCGGTAACCCGGAAGCCGGAAATGAGGAAAGAGCGTAAGGGGGAGGCAGAGGCGTGGAGAATTCGTCTGCGTTTGGCGTGAATGTCGAAAAGTAGCGGCATTGCGTTGTCGAAAAACCGTCAAGTGAGCCCGCTTCGAATCATTTTGGCGCGTTGGTTTGAGGAATCGTGAGATTCGTGAAAAAGATCGACAGAGGGAACTGCTTTGCTCAATAATCATCCTGTCCCTGCAAATTATAATCATCCTGTCCCTGCAAATTTTATAATCATCCTGTCCCTGCAAATTGTCCCTGCAAATTCTGCAAATTTGCAAATTCTGTCCCTGCAAATTCCTGCAAATTCCGAGAGAACGGAGGCTTTGTCTCCTTTGATGGCGGGGCGCACCGGTACGAGTCACGGCTGCGCGAACTACTGCTGTGGGTCGATATCCTGATCGTAGCGCGCGATTTTGCAGAGCAATATGCTGGCTCGCTGAATCGGGAGCAGCAGCTGGATGCTCTCGCGGAGAACGGCGCTACCCTGGTCGGAATCACCGACGGCGCCTCCGGGAGTTGGTTTGTGGAAAAAGAAGGGGTAAAATTTCATCAGCCCGTTTTTGTTCTTCCGGCCGTCGTCGACACAACAGGATGCGGTGACGTCTTCCACGGCACTTTTCTCGCCACTTTTCTTGTCGGTGAGTCCGCACCAGAATGCGCCCGGATCGCCAGCGCCGCTGCCGCCATCAATGCCACTGCCGTCGGTGGGCGAGGGCATCTCCCGACGAGATCGGAAACGATGTCGTGGATCGCAAAACAGTGACCGGTCTCTTAATCTCCCCGTGGAGAGAATGATGACTGCGATCTCCCTGTGGGGTAGGAGGAGTCGCGCTTCACTGATCCGGCTCGAACATTCCGGCATAACCGGGTCGATAGAGTCGCAGGCCAGTATGTTCGGCGATTTTCTCAAAATGATCGTCGATCGTGTAGAGGCGCACCTGATCCTCTATCGCGATGGTTGCGATCAGCACGTCGAGCCAGGGAACGGTCAGGCCGCTGTCGCGGAGTCTCCAGGCGAGGGCGATGGCCCGCTCCCAGTCGTCATCGCGAGCGGCCCGATAGGGGATCACGGAAAAATGTCGGCCGAGACGGACACGCTCCTCCCGTCGCGCTCCGCCGAGAACTTCGAGCCGCACCGGGGAACACCACTGGGCCTCGTAGGTATAGAGCAGCGCTTCCAGCGCCAGCTTGACCGTTATCTGCCCCTGCCTGCGCAAGCCCTCGATCCAGACGGAGGAATCCACGAGCACCATCGCAAATCAGTCGCGGGTGAGCGGCGGGACCGGATTCGTGAGATCGGCCTCGGTGGCAGCCTCGTCGGAGTAGTCGAAGGCACCCTCGCGAATCAATCGACCGAACTCCTGCGCCCGCCGCCGGAAGGTGAACTCCATGATCGCTTTGGACAAGGCAGGACTCTTCTGAGTCTCACCCGTCAAGGCCATGACCTCGGCCAAGGTCGCTTCGTCAATATCTACGCTGATTCTCATTCCTAAAATGATCGCCTCTTTTTGCATCATCGTAAACCATAGTTTGCATCATTTCGATGATATTCTGCTCAGAATCTCAGCAAAAACGGTGCCAGAGGTTTCCGTCAGGCGAAAGTTCTGTCCTCCGCAGTGAGATGTGAGCCATTTATGATCGAGGCCGAGGGGGTGGAAAAAGGTGGCCTGCCAGTCGTGAATGTGCATCGGATTCTCCACCGCCCCGCAGGCCTTTGGCTGCGTCGTGGTGATGAGCGCGTGATGATCCCATCCCTCGGGCGAGGCGATTTCGACAAAAAGGGACGCTTTTCTCGACGAGGCAGCGGCTGAGCAGACATGGCCGGGCAAAGAAGTTGTTGGGTTCACCTTCCGGCGGGGGGCGCGGGCATCTCCCGACGAGATCCGAAACGATGACCTGGATCGCAAAGCAGTGACCCCTCTCCCCATCAGCGCTCCCCCCGCGCCGACCAACGCTCCCCCCGCGCCGACCAACTCTGCCCCCGCCGCGCGGAACTCTGCCCCCGCCCGGCGCAACTCTGCCCCCGCCCGGCGCAACTCTGCCCCCGCGCCGACCAACTCTGCCCCCGCCCGGCGGAACTCTGCCCCCGAACGAAATGGGGGCGGCATTTCAGGGCCAATTCCCGCTCTTTTGCCCTCTCCCCCTCTCCAAGTCTCCCAATCTCCCAGCCTCCCAGCCTCCCCTGAGTTCCCGCTCGCTTCCTTCGGGGATCGCGTGTAGAGTCGCCGCTTGGAACGGGCCGGAGATGATCGCTGTTTCCTTCGGGATTCAGAGGAAAGTCCGGACACCGCACGGCAGCATGCCTGGTGAAAGCCGGGGCACTTCATCGTAATGGTGAGGTGACGGAAAGTGTCGCAGAAAATATACCGCCTACGATGTCTTTGGACACTGTAGGTAAGGGTGAAATGGCGAGGTAAGAGCTCACCGCCCCGAGGGCAACCGAGGGGGCAGGATAAACCCCATGCGGTGCAAGACAGAACAGGGCGAACGGGCAGCCGGTCCGGTTTCGTGACTTCGGTCATGGAATATGTCCGGGTATTAGTCGCACCCGACTTCGGTCGGGAGGGAGAGGCTCTCCGGAGTCGATCTCTAGATAAATGATCGTCCATTCGCTTCGACTACGGGGCGGATGAACAGAATCCGGCTTACGGCGGCCCGTTCCATCCCTTATTTTTCCTGTGATCTCCTCCTGCTCGGGAGGGAACAGGGTCGTGTCATCGACGAGACCCTGTTCGATTTTGCTCCGGGGATAGTGGCGCGACTAGGGCTTGTTATCGCCCTTGCGCTCTCTCCCTGATTGGCCGAAAAGAGGACCACACGAATGCGAAAAGACTTTGAGGAGATCGACCCTTCCCTGCGTGCAGGGGGAAGGGGCGAGAGAATCGGATCATGGGGAAACCTCCTG
>JAGPCC010000146.1 GCA_018058245.1 Verrucomicrobiales bacterium | reverse complement strand
GCCGGTCCCGTGCGGATCTGAGCCCCGAGACAATACGCCCATCCCAACGCGACGAACGGTGCGTCGAGGCAGAGACGAGACGGAAGTCTGAGGATGGTTTCCAAAGGGTTCTGAGTGGCGGTGGAGAGAAAGGACTGGAGAGAAGAGACGGACCTATTCCCTACTTCGCGACTTCCCCAGGGACCAATCAATTTTACTTTCGGGTGAGAAAGGCCAAAGTTCCTAAAACTGTCACCTTATGTCTCACTCTTCCAACCTTTTTGCCCTCATTCTGGCCGGCGGCAGCGGAACTCGCTTCTGGCCGCTCAGCCGCAACGCCCGGCCCAAGCAACTGTTGAGTTTATTTGATGACGAAACCCTGATCGAAAAAGCGATTAACCGACTGGAGGGATTAGTCCCCGTCGATCAGATTCTCGTGCTCACCAACGAAGCGCAACTCGACGCGGTTCGCGCAGTGCTGCCCCGGCTGCCGCCCGAGAACATCGTGGCAGAACCGGCCCGTCGGGACACAGCCCCGGCAATCGCGCTGGCCGCTGGATGGATCGCAGCGCGCAATCCGAATGCGACCATGATCGCCCTCCCGGCGGATCAACTGGTAGTGAAGGAGGAGGAATTTCGCCAGGTTCTCCGCGAAGCAGCGATCGCCGCCGAAAAGGAAAATGCCATCGTCACCCTCGGGATCAAACCCGATTGGGCCTGTCCCAGCTACGGGTATATCGAGAGAGGAGAGCCGATCCACGAGGGGTCCAGAGTCCACGCAGTAACTCGATTTCGGGAAAAACCGTCTGTGGAGGTGGCTGAGGAGTATCTACAATCCGGAACGTTCTCCTGGAATGCGGGAATCTTTCTCTGGACGATTCCCACGCTCATGAAGGAGCTGACTTTGCATTGCCCTGCACTGGCGGAGTTTATCATTGCTCTCCGTGATTCCGGAGATTTTGAAGCGACTGTCTCGGAGAAGTTTCCGACGCTTGAGAGGACATCGATCGATTTTGCCCTCATGGAACATGCCGATCGGATTCTCAATATCGAGGCCGAAGTGGGCTGGGATGATGTTGGGGGCTGGCCTTCGGTCGCCAAATATCTCGACCAGGATGCGCACGGGAATGCTACTCGTGGATCGGTTCTTCCGGTCGAATCGAACAACAATATTATTTTTTCCAAACCAGGGTCGCCAAAGGTCACTCTTCTGGGCGTTGACGGCCTAATCGTAGTCCAGACGGAAGACGCAATCCTCGTTGCCCGACGGGACGCGGCAGACCAAATCAAGAAACTCGTCGATCTACTCCCTGACGATTTGCTCTGATGAGAGGGACTCGGAGAGTATGAGCGAGTGGGTTCGCGCGATGGGAGTGGACTATGGGACCGCTCGGATCGGACTCGCGGTCAGCGATGATATCGGGATGTTGGCCCACCCGCTGGAAACGGTACCTGCCTCGGATCCGGACAAGGCGGCGCGTCGCATTGCAGAACTGGTGGTGCTCCGGAAAACTCAACATCTGATCATCGGACTTCCGCTCCACATGGATGGAGGGGAGGGTGCCGCTGTCGAACGAGTGCGACGGTTCATGCAGCGTCTACGCCCCTTGTTGGTTAATGATGTGGCTATCTATGAAGTGGATGAAACCCTGACAACCGCTCGCGCCATGGAAAAACTTCATGCTGCCGGACGCAATGCCAAGAACTCCCGAAAAATCATCGATCAAGCGGCTGCCATCGAGATTTTGCAAGGGTGGCTGGATCGGAGAGCTAACCGAGACGGACCTTTTTGACGTTTTAGGCTTCACTTGGAAAAGAATTTCGAACAAACTTTTCATACTTTGTCAGTCCGATTCGTCTTAGGTGAGACGTAACGATTGATTTACAGCATCATCAACCTACACAAGCAGCAAATAATGAAACTTACTGGAAAACTGTGCGCACTGGCCATCGGACTCTTGGGAATGTCCTCTTTCACTTCCTGTACCCCTGGCGAGCGCGGAGCCCTCGTCGGAGGTGCCATCGGGGCGGGAACCGGAGCGCTCATCGGAGACGGAACCGGAGCCCTTGTTGGTGGAGCGATCGGAGCCATTGCAGGTTCTGAAATCTCCAAAAAACGCGCTGCCAGAAACCGTTACTACGGTCGTTATTAAGTCGAATCTTGGCCTTCAAATCCATAAGCAGTCATGAAAATCAAACGGATTCTCAGGATTTCGTTACTCGTTCTAGGGGTCACTTTTGTGGGGACCTCATGCACATCTACAGAAAAGGGTGTCCTTGTCGGCGGCGCTCTTGGGGCTGCTGCCGGTGGGGCGATCTCGGATGATGCCACTGGAGCAGTGATCGGTGGTCTCCTCGGCGCAGCCGCTGGGGCAGCGATCGGTGACAGTCGCGATAGGAGATACTACGGTAACCGCGGAAATTACTACGGTGACAACCGAGGAGGTTATTACAATGGCAATCGCGGCAACTACTACGGCCCCAGTCGCGGCGGGTATTACGATCGCGGAAGGGGCGGGTATTACGGCCCACCGAGGCGGAATTGGGGGTATTAAACCTGCCGACCCGAAAGGAAATAGATCTCAGAAAAAGCGGGAGGTGAGAACCTCCTGCTTTTTCGTTTAGAGAATTCCTCGTTTAAAAAATACTGTCGCGAGGGGCGGGATTTCAATCTGGATCGACTGACTTCTTCCGTGTGCCTCCTGCTCCTGAGCGGCGATGCCTCCGGCAGCACCAACGTTGGAGCCACCGTAAAGACCGGAATCCGAGTTCAGAATTTCTTCATAGTAGCCGCCCTCAGGAACTCCGAGACGATAGCCGCTCCGGGGGACCGGCGTCGCATTGATCACCACCACGATGATTTCATTCCTCGAACTCCGACGGATAAAAGAGAAAAGACTGTGCTTGGCGTCGTTGTGATCAATCCATTCGAATCCTCCTGGCTCGTGATCTAGTTCGTGAAGAGCAGGTTCGGATACGTAGAGCCGATTCAGATCGCGCACGAGTCGTTGAAAGCCGCTGTGTTCGGGATATTCGAGAAGGTGCCAAGGGAGGCTTTGGGAGTAGTTCCACTCTTCGGTCTGTCCAAAATCAATTCCTTGGAAGAGAAGTTTTTTTCCTGGATGGGAAAACATCCAGGCCAAGAAGAAGCGGGCATTGGCCATCTGTTGCCAGCGGTCTCCTGGCATTTTTTGAATGATCGATCCTTTCCCATGAACGACCTCATCGTGGCTGAGAACGAGGATGTAGTTCTCCTGGTATGCATAAATCATCGAAAAGGTGGCGCTGCCGTGATGATATTTCCGATGAATTGGCTCGTGGCTCATGTAGCGCAACGAATCGTTCATCCAACCCATGTTCCATTTGAACCCAAATCCCAGCCCACCAGAATCAACTGGTCTTGACACGCCGGGAAAGGCTGTGGACTCTTCTGCTAGAGTCATGATCCCGGGATTCTCTTCGTAACAGATCTGATTGAGCTGTTTAACAAACTCGATTGCTTCAATATTTTCCCTCCCTCCGTATTGATTCGGGATCCATTGCCCTGCCTCGCGAGAGTAATCGAGATAAAGCATCGAGGCCACTGCATCGACACGCAATCCGTCGATGTGAAACTCCTGCAACCAGAACATAGCGTTGCTGATCAGAAAGTTCCGCACCTCATTGCGACCGAAGTTGAAAATCAGGGTGCCCCAATCGGCATGTTCGCCCTGCTTTGGATCGGCATGTTCGTAGAGTGCGGTCCCGTCAAAACGAGCGAGACCGTGAGCGTCTTTCGGAAAATGAGCCGGTACCCAGTCGACGATGACCCCGATGTTCCGCTGGTGACATCTGTCCACAAACTGGCGGAACTCATCGGGAGTGCCAAAACGGCTCGTGGGCGCAAAATAACCGCACCCTTGGTAACCCCAGGAACCATCAAAAGGGAACTCCGCCACCGGCATCAGCTCAATATGGGTGTAGCCCATATCGCTGACGTAGTCGATTAATTCGTCGGCAAACTCGAGGTAGCTGAGGAAGCGATTGCCATCTTCGTAGCAGCGTTTCCACGAACCAAGATGGACCTCATAGATGGACATCGCGCTCGCGTAGGGGTTAGCTTTCGCGCGCTTCTGCATCCAATTTGAATCGTTCCAGACATAACGATTCAGATCGTAAATGATACTTGCCGTCTGTGGGCCATGCTGAGAAAAGAAGGCGAAAGGATCGCTCTTTACGGCGAGATGGCCCTCGGCTCCGATGATTTCGAATTTGTAGTGGTCGCCGGGAACGAGGTGAGGCAGAAAAATTTCCCAAACACCATTGTGATTACGCATCGGATGGACTCGGCCATCCCAGCCGTTAAAATCACCGACCACGCTGACGCGGTGTGCGTTGGGTGCCCAGACCGTAAACGCAATGCCATCGATCCCGTCAAACTGCCGAGGGTGGGCTCCCATCGTTTTCCAGAGCCGACGATGAGTCCCTTCCCCGAGGAAATATACATCCTGTTCCCCGAGCACCGGACCAAAGGAGTAGGGGTCGCGCAACGGACCGGTCACGACGTCTCCAAATTGAAAGGTAAGGCGGTAGTCGAACGCCTCCTTACAGTCCGGGAAGATCGTCTCGTAGAATCCATCGCGATGGATTCTTGTCATCTCTAGAACCTCACCATTGCCGAGAGTGACTTTTGCATAGGAGGTATGGGGGCGAAACACCCGGAGAACCATCCCCGCCCCGGCAGGGTTCAGATGCAGGCCCAAGAAACCGAAGGGATTTCCATGCGAAGCATCTAAAATCGAAGAAATCTGGCTGGGGCTGGAAGTGCTTGGCTGAGACGACATACCAAAGAGAATAGCGTAATAACTGATTTTTAGAAAGCAAGGTTCCGTAGATTTGCTAGTTTGCTCCAGCATCTTCAGTGCCATGTCCCGAAAAGCCAACCTCTTCAACGCAGTCCCGTTCACCTATCATCAGGAACTCGAAATCGAAATCGAATCTCTCTCCAATCTTGGAAAAGGGGTAGGACGCGTGGATGGCTGGGTCGTATTTGTGCCGCACAGTCTCCCTGGGGAGCTCGTGAAAGCACGAGTTTACCGGAATAGCTCCAGTTTTTCCGAGGCAGACCTACTCGAAGTAATCCGCCCGAGTGAGTCGCGAGTCACTCCGCAGTGCCCTCTCTTCGGTCAGTGTGGCGGGTGCCAATATCAAAACCTCGCCTACCCCGCGCAGCTGGAATGGAAACGAGATCAGGTGGCCGAGTTGCTCCAACGCATGGCGGGAATCGATTTTCCAGTCTCTCCGGTCTTCCCGTCGCCGCTCACCTACGGATATCGGTCAAAGATCACCCCGCACTTTCAAAAACCAAAAAACGGAGTGATGGGTCCGATCGGGTTCCTCATTGATGGTCGCATCCAGCAGGTTCTCGATGTACCCCATTGCCCGATCGCATCGGAGTCGATCAACGCGATTCTCCCGAAAATTCGCAAGACCGTCACCGAGAATGCAAAGTCCTACAAACGAGGAGCCACTCTGCTGCTACGTGACTCGTTGGATGGTTACGTTTGCACCGATCCGACGGAAATGTGTGAGCAGGAGGTGGGGGAATTAAAATTCTCCTTCCATGCCGGTGAATTTTTTCAAAACAATCCCCACATTCTGGGTGCTTTTGCCAATCACGTGAAAAATGAGGCGCTCGGTCAGGGTGAGGTCACCCATCTGGTCGATGCCTATTGCGGTTCCGGACTCTTTTGTCTCTCCGCCGCCGGAGCATTTACCGAGGCCGTAGGGATCGAAGTCAGCGAATCGTCCATCGATTGGGCGAAACGCAATGCGAGTCAGAACGGGATCGAGAATTGTCGATTTATCCAGGGCGATGCCACCGGAATTTTCACCGAAGTTCGTTTTCCCGCGGGCAAAACGGCAGTCGTGATCGATCCACCGAGGAAAGGGAGTAGCCCCGAATTTCTGGAGCAACTGATCGCCTTTGCTCCGAAGAGGGTCGTCTACGTGAGCTGCAATCCAGCCACCCAGATCCGGGATCTGGAAATCCTGAAAACCCACTATCACATTACCCGAATCCAACCCTTCGATCTTTTCCCGCAGACCCGTCACCTTGAGTGTGTTATCACTCTGGAACGCTCCGATCTGGGACCTGAATCCGACGGAAGGGCGAGAAAGGTGTCGTCATGAATGGATGGTGATCACCAGTCAACCGCTGTGGCGTCCCGCATTAGAGGGTTCGCCATTTTTTGGGGACTGAGGAGATCGTCGAGCGCCTCTTTTGTCAGCCATTCCTTTTCGAGAACCAGTTCGTAAACGCCGCGCCCGGAGGCAAGCGCTTCTTTGGCAATGGCGGCGGAACGTTCGTAACCCAGCACGGGATTCAACGCGGTGACAATGCCGATGGAATTTTTTACGTACGTCTCACAAATTTCGCGGTTTGCGGTGATCCCGTCGACGCAACGAATCGCGAGGACTACGGCGGCATTTTTCAGGAGCATCATGCTGCTCAAGAGATTGTAGACGATAATCGGCTCGGCCATATTGAGCTGGAACTCGCTCGCCTCAGCTGCCATCGAGACGGTGAGATCAGAACCGATGATCTGGTAGCAGATCTGATTCACGACTTCCGGCAGGACTGGATTGACCTTGCCAGGCATGATCGAAGATCCCGGCTGGAGTGGTGGGAGATTGATCTCATTTAGTCCGCAACGGGGCCCCGAGGAAGCCCAACGGAGGTCGTTGCAAATTTTGGAAATTTGGATCGCGGTCACTTTCAAAGCACTGCTCATGACCGCAAAATCCGCCGCATCCTGCGTCGCCTCGACGAGATCATGAGCCAGAGTGACGGGATGGCCACTGACCGCAGAGAGTTTTCGCGTGCACAACTCTGCGTAGCCGTGCGGACTGTTGAGTCCAGTGCCGATGGCAGTCGCCCCCATGTTTACGACGAGGAGGTCCTCCGAAGCCCGTTTGAGTCGACGGATTCCGTCATTGATCATCGTGGCGTATGCATTGAACTCCTGCCCCAAGGTCATCGGGACGGCATCCTGATTTTCGGTACGCCCCATCTTCAGGATGTCGGCAAATTCCGCAGCCTTTTCCCGGAAAGACTTTCTCAGGACTTCCAGGGCAGATGCCGTCTCGTGGAGCGCTGAGATGACTGCGAGTTTGACGGCCGTCGGGTAGACGTCGTTGGTCGATTGCGAGCGATTCACATCATCATTCGGATGGCAAAATTCGTATTCGCCTTTTTGATGTCCGAGGATCTCCAGAGCGCAGTTCGCGATGACCTCATTGGCGTTCATATTCGACGAAGTCCCTGCACCACCCTGAACCATGTCGACGACAAAGTGTTCATGCAAGCCTCCCGCGAGAATGCGGTCGCACGCCTCTCCGATCGCGGAGGCGATTTTCGGATCCAGCACACCGAGCTCGGCATTTGCCTCAGCTGCCGCTTTTTTGACCTGGGCAAAAGCATTCACGAGATGTTGAAAATGCGAGAGCCGGACTCCCGAGAAGGGGAAGTTCTCCACCGCTCGAATCGTTTGCACTCCATAGTAGTGGGCATTGGAGACTTCACGCTCCCCTAGCGAATCATGTTCACGGCGGTAACTAGTGATTTCGCTGCGATTCCGATCCGAATGGAGGAGGAGTTCCGTTGTTTCCCGGAGCCGTGCCCCAATGCGACGGGCGGCGTGCCCGACCATGCGATAAAAAATATCCGGTTTTGCGACCCGGAATTCTTCAATGCGAGTTCGGCCGATTGCCCAGACGACAACATCCTCCAGGGCAAGTCCAGAAACACTGTGCGCCAGATCATCGATAAAAAGGCTCTCGCCGATGATCGCACCCTCAGCAAGGCAAGCGATGGTGACGTTTCTCCCGGAAAGACCGCGCTGGAGATTGATCTTTCCGGTAAGAAGAATGCCAAAAAACTGTCGGGGAGCGGATTCGTGAAACAGGTATTCGCCCTTTGCGAAAGAACGTTGCTCCCCGAGCGCGACGAATTTCCGCAATTCATCGGCGGAGACACCCATTCCTTCCGCCACTGCCTCAATCTGGTCTTGTGTGATTTCCATTCTGATTCTTACGGTTCCCCGCGAGCATAAGGCGTTTCACGGTTTGGGGAAATCCAATTTCCTAAGAGTCTGTCGGACTTAGAGCGTCCGAGCGAGGGAAGCGTGGTTCGAGTCAAAATTTTTAGCCGCCGAGCTTTCCATGCAAACACCGCAACGATTTCTGATTCTTTCTCCCGAAATCCTCTTGCCTCCCCTCATCCCATCCAGTTTCTAGTGGTAGGGCGAGGCGTCCCCGCCGAGCCGGATCGACTTTCTGCTAGGTTCCGCCACGCGGCTCACCGGGACGGTTCCGACCTACCTCCAGTGAAAGCATCACCTGAGAGGGTCACCTCTGCGACCTAACCCGGTTTGGGGCCTCCTCAGCTTCCGGCGAGATCTTGACATCCTTTGATATCCATCTTCCCCGATGCGAGCATCGGGATCTCGGAAACGTCTACGATCTTTTTAGGAATCCAGAGAGCCGGAATTCCCTGCCCCGTGAGAGTTCCTCGAAGTTGTTGCAAATCGATATCCGGATTGGAACTGAGGAGGATGAGGGCCTCGCCCTTTGCCTCGTCGGGGACGCCGACAATGGCGATGCGGCGTTCATCCTCCGCGTGACCGAGCGCCTTGTTGATAAGGTCCTCGACGGTCTCGTGGGGAACCATTTCTCCGCCGATTTTTGAAAACCGAGAGAGGCGTCCTTCAATGAACAGGAACCCGTCTTCGTCGAGACGTCCGATGTCACCAGTCATGAACCAGCCGTTCTTCATCACGGAAGCAGTCTTTTCGGACTGGTTCAGATACCCTTCAAAAACGTTCGAACCACGCAGCCAGATCATGCCCGAGGAATGAACCGAGAGGGGTTCCTGCGTATCGGGATCGGCAATGCGGATTGCGACGCCGGGGATGAGTAGGCCAACGGAACCTGATCGATGATTGGGTAGAATGGGGCCACGGGCACCTTCGGGACGCAAGGCATTCGGTAGATTCACGTTGGTGACCGGGGAGGTCTCGGTGAGTCCGTACCCCTCGAGGACGGGTTTTCCAAAGCGTTCCTCAAAATGCTCGGCGACTTTTTTCGGCAATTTTTCCGCTCCAGTGATGACCAGCTTTACTGACTGAAGTTGTTCTTTGGTGGCTTTGCGCAGGTACCCACGGAGAAAGGTGGGAGTGGCGAGAAGGAGGTTGACTGAGTGCTCTTCGATCAATTCGGCGAGCTTCCCGACTTCTAACGGACTGGGATAGGTCACTAAGCTGACGCCTTCGATCATGGGATACCACATCGTCACGGTCGCACCAAAACTGTGGAAAAGCGGCAGGCAACCGAGGATCTTGTCGTCGGATTTGAGATCAATGCGCGAGCCAAACTGATTCACGTTCGCGAGAAGATTCCGGTGGGAGAGAACCACTCCTTTTGGGTCGCCAGAGCTGCCGCTTGTGAAAAGAAGCACGGCTTCTTCCTTGCCACCCTTTTTGGGAATGTTCAGCAGGGAGGCGAGGAGGCCAGTCGGGAGAAGTTTGCTGAGTCCGAGCCAGATTGCGATCTTCCCTTTCATCGAAGGGAGAATGCGGTCGAGAAAGAGGAGTTGTCGATTCGGCGGCCAGTTGAACGAACTCATTTTCCGGACGAAAGGATCGGCAGTGATGAATTTGTCCATCTCGGCCTGTGCGATACAGGAAGCGATCGCCTTTTCCCCAGCGGTGAAATTGAGATTCACGGGCACTTTCCCGGCAAGGAGAACGGCGAGATTGGCGACGAGTCCGCCTTTTCCCGGTGGAAGGATGATGCCCACTCGCTTCTTTTGCGTTTCTTTGCGGATCACTTTGGAAAACGCGATCGCTACGCCGAGGAGTTTGTCGAAGCGCAGCGTTGTACCGTCCAGACCGTCGATGATCTCGGTGGATCGTGCATTTTTTTTGAGACCTCGGAGCAGTTCGTATGTGAGGTGGCTGTCGAGGATGGGACGGGCCGAATAGGCAGTCTCTGCGGCGATGAGGAGGTTCTCGGTAAAGTTCGCAGGATTCACGGCCTCGCGTTGCAACGGCTCGCCAAAGGAAAGGACAATGCGTTCCACCTCCGCCCGATTTTCCACTCCCATCGCCGTTTCTTCGGGATGATCAACAAAGAGTGGCAGAATCGGTGCCCCGGCACTGGTGAGGAACTTCACGATTTCTGTAGGAATCGTTAGGGTTTGACCGCTCCGCGCATAGACCGCACCGGGCACAAAGATCACGACACTGCCCTCGGCGAGATACTGGTGGAGTTCTTTTTTGAAGGTCGCTTTCGATCCGTCGTCCGAAGAAAACTCAAGGGCATGGGTATCCTCTTTTTCCAAATGGGCTTGGAGGAGAGGGTCGTACTCCAGTCGGCTGTCGATCAAATAGACGTGGTTCCGCCCGGAGAGTTGTTTTTCCAAGTGCAGGACATCTTGAAAGGAAAGGCGATTGGCGATGATGAGGATGCCTCCGGAAGGGATGTTCTCTTCGCCGTGTAGTTCCAGTTTGCTGTCTTGTCTCGCCATGTCCTCCAATTGTGCCCCCGTTTTGGGGGGATTTCGACCAATTTAACAAGAATGATCGACATGAAACGAAGGGATTTCTGCCGCATCGCTCGTTCGCTCCAAACGGAAGCAGCGAATTTCACCACCGCATCAAGGCATCGAGGTTTCTTGAACGTTTCCTATGAGGTTTTGCCGCTTCTCGTAAGGACCCTTCCGACAGAATTCATTCTTTCACCGATGCGTCATCAAAATGCCCGCGATCAGGCCGAGCAGGATCACGGCAAAAAATGCGGTCATCCCGATCGGGAAGGCACCATGTTTCGCCCGTCTGAAAACCGAGCGTCGGGCGTCATCAATCTGATCCGGTCCCAATCCCTGAATCGCCCAGATCGGCCCCATCACAAAGCAGGCTAAGCGCGGTGCTCCAGACTCGAAGAAATTGCATACTCCCCGGACAAATATCCCGAGAAAGACGCGACTGACACCGGCATTGATCGCATTGAGGCTGCGATCCATGAGGCGGTAAAAGAGCGCCCCGCCCTTTCGATAGAACCAGTCCGTATCAAGCGAGATCGTCGCGGTCCGCTTCAAAAGGGGAAGAAAGAGGAAGAAGACCAAGGCGGAGAGGACAAGAAGCTGACTCTGCGCGACCACGTGAGGAATCGTCCAAGCAGTGTAATCCACATGGTAGGGCAGAATGTCGTAGAGCGGTTTGGGATAAATGCCAAGGAAGAGGCAGAAAAAGGCGAGGATCCCCATCGCAATGAGCATCGATACGGGAGCCTCCTTGGGACGCAGTCCCTTGTCCTGATTAAAGAACACGAAGTAGGGGAACTTGATCCCGGCATGGAGAAAGACCCCTGCGGAGGCCGCTTCGAGGATGAGCCAGGGCCAGTAAAGCCCTTTTTCCTCGGCCGCAAAGAGGATGATCGTCTTGCTCGTGAATCCGCTCGTGAGGGGAACGGCGGAGATCGCGAGGGCTCCGATCGTGCCGAAAACCAGGGTCCATGGCATCGATTTGTAGAGCCCCCCCAAGTCAGTACACTTGCTCTTGCCTACCCGATAGAGGACCGCGCCGGCAGCCATCCAGAGCAACGATTTGTAGATGATATGACAAAACGCGTGGGCGGTCGCTCCGCTGATCGCGATGGGTCCCCCGATGCCGGCGGCGCAGACCATGAAACCCACCTGATTGATGATCGAATAGGCGAGGATGCGCCGCATGTCGTTTTCGAGGAGCGCATAGATGATCCCGTAGATGGACATGAAGCAACCAATCCAGATCAGAGGCTCCCACCCGTCGTAACCACGTAGGAGCGCATAGACTGCCGTCTTGGTCGTGTAGGCACTGAGGATGAGACCTCCCGTGACACTGGCCTCAGGGTAGGCATCCGACAGCCAGGCCGAAAAGGGTGGTGCCGCTGCGTTGACGAGGAAACCGGCGAGGATCAACCAGGTCCCGGCATGGCGATCAGTCACAAAATCGAAGCCATCAAACGCGATCGTTCCAGAGTGGGATACGGTGATGGCGATCCCGGCAAGAAAAAGCAGGCCACCGAAGAGGTGTATCAACAAGTAACGGAATGCACTGCCCTTTGCCTTTTCAGTCCGACGTGCCAGAATCACAAACGTCGAAGCAATCGCCATGATTTCCCAAAAGACGTAAAGAGAGATCAGATCCCCGGCAAAAACCGCCCCGAGAGCCGCTCCGATATAGATCAGGGCCGCGACATGCTGGTCACTGCGCTTTACATAGAAGGCGAAGATGAAGGCCACGACCGCATTGATCGAAAAGATATATCCGAAGGCCTTCGAGAGCCCGTCGACTCTCAGAAAGGTCAGG
>JAGPCC010000392.1 GCA_018058245.1 Verrucomicrobiales bacterium | reverse complement strand
GGTCCAACTCGGCAAGGACCGCGATCCGCTCGGCAGGATCGGGACGCCCGAGGCGGATGAAGTCGAGGGCGTAGGCCCGCAGCAGCCCGAGGAGCTGGGACTCGGGGAGAGAACTTGGATCGAGTTCCAGCAAAGCCGTGAGAATGGCCGAGCGATGTTTTTCCGGATCGCCGGACCGGGCCAGAGCGACCGATCCCGTGATGCGAGCCTGCGGCGATTCGGCTGTTAGGACGAGGTCAGCCCACTGCTCGCTTGGTTGGGACTCGATTGCCACCCTCGCGGCATGACGCAGGAAGCGGTCGTCACTAGAGAGCTTCGGCAGGGCGGCGGTCACTGCCTGTGCATCGACTTTGCCATGATAGGCCTCCAGCGCCCGGCGGGTTTCTCTCGCCGGATTCGGGAGGGGTGGTGCCGGGGAGGATGCGCCCTTTTCCGAAGTGACACGATAGAGCGCACTTTGGGTGTTTCGTCCGCCGACGGTGAAATAGAAGGCTCCGTCCTCGCCGATGACCGCATCGGTGAGCGGCAGGGGAATGCCGTAGAGAAAGGGTTCTTTGGTGGCGCGGTATCCCGCTCCGTCTTCCTCCAGGTGGATCGCGTAGATCGTTCCGAAAGTCCAGTCGAGGGCGAAGAGTGCCTCCTGGTATTTCGCGGGAAATTTCGCTCCGATTCCCGCCACGACACCGGTGGGAGAACCTGGACCGATCTCGATCACGGGAGGAAGACTATCTTCGTAATACGTGGGCCACTTCCCGGTGCCAGAGCGCCATCCGTAGTCCGCTCCGCTCGCGACCTGGCAGATTCTCGTGGGCCGATACCAGGGCATCCCCAGATCCCACTCCATATCCGCGTCGTAGGTGAAGAGGTCTCCGCTGCGATTCAGCGCGATGTCATACTCATTGCGGAAGCCGATTGCGAAGATTTCGTAGGTCTTCTGTTCAGGATCGAAGCGCGTCACCCAGCCTCCTGGTGCGAGACGTCCTCTTGCGTGACCCCGTGCATCCCACTGGCGGGGGAGCAGCAGATCTTCGTCCCAGCTCTGCACCCGCGTTGCGGAGTATTCCATCAGATTGGCGTGGTTGCCGCCGATCACGTAGAGTTGTTTTCCGTCTTCGGCGGGAATGACGGCATGGTTTCCGTGTTCTCCACCGCCGTTGGAGCCGGGCAGGGTATCGACCGCGTCGAGTTTCCCGTCGCCCGTGCTGTCGTGAATTCGCACCAGTGTTTTTCCGTTGAGATGGGCATAAAGACTGTCTTGGAACCAGGTCATCCCCCAAGCGCCCGAGGCATCGGCGGGTATTTTCTCCACCGAGACCCCTTTGTCTACAAGAGTGATTTCATAAATCCCGGCCCCGCCCTGGTCCGAAGCATAGAGCTTTCCTCGAGGGCCCTTCGCGAGGCAGACCCACGAACCCTCTTCCTCGCGCGGCACGGTGTAGAGGAGTTCCACCGTAAATCCATCGATCACGGAGATGTCTTTTGGTAAGGTCGGTCCGGAGTTGTTGCTCTTGGCTTTGGTGGTGTAGTTGGGAATCCCCCAGGGAGCCGCGCCGACTTTGGCGATCGATTTGATCGTTTCGATCCAGGGTGAATCGTCGAATTTGGCTTCCTCCCAGCCTGCCGCCGGGGTCTGGGAAGTCATTTTCCAACTCGGATCGGAGACCACAGAAATCAGCGTTCCGGTCTCCAAAGTGATCTCCAATTTACAAATCAAAGCCGCACTGCCTCCCGCGTTCTGGGCGCGAATCGCGATGACATTCCTGCCTGATTGTAGAAAATTCGCGACCGCCGTTATTTCGATGGGTTGGGGCCAGTCCGGGCTGGAACCGACCTTTTTTCCGTTCAGGAAAAGATCCATTTTGTTGTCGCAGGTCGCATAGAGTCGAGCGGCGCTCACCTTTGCGGTGGCCGGAATCTCGAAACTTTGACGGAACCAGAGTTCCTGATCTTTCTTGCCGCCGCCCTCGTCCCAGATCCACTGCAGACCCGCATCCGCCGCGAGCCACGTCCCGGGATCGGCCGCACGGATCGCAAGGGTCGGGAAGAGACTCAGGAGGAGAAAAAAGCGAAAGAATCGGGGCATTTTCATACGCTTTATATGCCCGAATCATCCTCAGAAGTCCATCCCGTAACTCCGTCCTTGTTGGTCTGGCTCGATCAATGGGAAACAAACGGCCAGAAAATGGGGATGAAAATGATCGCCGCGATCCAGAGGAGAAGATTCAGGGGCACTCCGACTTTCGGGAAATCGGAGAATCGATAACCGCCCGCGCCGAACACATAGGTATTCGTCTGGTAGCCGATCGGAGTCATGAAACTCGCGCTGGCCCCGAACATTACCGCGACGATAAAAGGACGTGCGTCCACTCCGATCGAGTGCGCGATGCCGATCGCGAGAGGAGTGAGGAGAATCGCGACGGCGTTGTTAGTCACCACCTCGGTAAGAACAGAGGCGATCAGATAAATCGCGGCCAACACCACAGTCGGACCGAAGGGTTCAAAGAGGATCGTGGCATTGTCGATGAGGAGTGCGGCAGCGCCCGTGTTTTCCATTGCTTTCCCGAGTCCTAACATGCCGAAAATAATAAAGAGAATGCTCCAGTCCACTGAGTTGTAAATGTCGCGCGGATCGACGCAGCGGGTAATGACCACAAAGACCGCTGCCGCCAGAGCAGCCGGACCGATCGGTAGAACATCGAAGGCGGCGAGGAGCACCATGGCGACAATCGCCGCGATCGCGAGCGGGGCCTTCTCGCGGCGGAACGGTTTCTCGCGGGTTTCACTGAGACTGAGAAAATCGTCGTCATCCTGCATTTTCGCCAGATTGTGCTCCGGTCCCTCGAAGATGACGGTGTCGCCGAAGCGCACCGGCACGTCGAGAAAGTTGTCGTGGAGTTGTACCCCGCGTCGATGCATCGCAGCCGCGCGCACCCCGTAGCGCCGCCGGAATCCGATCTCGCGGATGGTCCGTCCGAGGAACTCGGACTGTGGACCCACGATGGCCTCCACGAGGCGCAGCGATGACGGATTGACCGGTTCTTCCGATGAGGTTTCGGAGCCAAAATCGAGCCCGTTCATGTCCCGGATCAGCGCGATGCCGCGGGAGGGTGCCGTAAGAACCAGCATGTCACCTTGCTTGCAGATCAACTCATCGAGCGGAGTATTCGTGATTCGATGACCATCGCGGATCACCTCGAAAATCCGTGCCGAGCGACTCTTTCCGAGCGGAGTCTCGGCGAGTGGTTTGCCGATCATGGCAGAGTTCTCTTGAATGAGCGCATGCGTGTAGAAGCTGCGGGTGTCCTCCGCCGAGAGGAGAGAAGAGAGGGTATCGCGGCTTGGGAGCAGCTTCCGACCGATCAGGAGCATGTAGGCCGCTCCGATTGCGGCGTAGATCAGACCCATTTTGGTGATCTCGAACATCCCGAAAGGGGCAAGACCCTGGTCATTCACTACGCCCGACACGAGGATGTTGGTGGAGGTTCCGATCAGCGTCACAGTGCCGCCGAGGATGGAGAAAAAGGAGAGCGGGATCAGCAGGCGAGACGCC
>JAGPCC010000145.1 GCA_018058245.1 Verrucomicrobiales bacterium | reverse complement strand
AAATTTGATAATTTTTCGGCATGTCTGGGTAGAAGTAATTCTTCCGATCCCACTTCACGACTTCCGGTGTGCTGCACCCGAGGAGTGGCCCCGTCAGGATCGTCCTCTCGATCGCACCAAGGTTCAGTTTTGGCAGCGCGCCTGGCAGTCCGAGACAGGTCGGGCAAGTCAGAGAATTTGGCTCTTGGCCGAACTGAACGGCACAACCGCAAAACATTTTGCTCTCGGTCTTCAGTTGGACATGCACTTCCAGTCCGATACTTGTAATGTAGTCTTCGCCTGCCATCGCTTCGCTTTCTTACAATTGGGGTGTCTCCAGCCGGCGCGGGATTGATTGGGTATATCCCTCTACGACCGGTTTCAGAACGAGAGTGGTCAGGTCAACGACTAGGTCTGGAGTGCTCGCTGCCTCTCGGATTGCCGGTGCGAGGATGAGCCCGATCCGATCGAGCTTCGCGAGCGCTAGAGATACACTGGAATCCGCCCGGAGCGCTGACCAAAGATCGCGCTCCATCAGTTCGCCGGTCTCTGGTTGTAGCAGGAAATATCGAACCATCGGTGGGGACTTCGAGGTAATCACCATCGCGGCGGCGTTGCGATGGGCACGGTTGCTGTAGGGATCGACAAGATCGAGGGCAAAGGCAACCATAGGCAAGCTCTCGATGCCATTTCGCCAAGAGGCGGAAAAAGGAAACGGCGGAATTTTTCCTCCCATTTCGCTGATACCCTCCTGGGTGAGCGAGTCGAGATAGTTCAGTTCCTGCAAGGTTCCGGCAAAACGAACGCAGCAGAATAGAAAAAATACCACCACCGCACTCGGCAAGAACGAAACAAATCCGCCCGGGATCCCATCCACCCACCAGTGAAACCATCCGTCAGGATTGAACATCGACCTGAAAAGGATGCCGAAGAGGATACGGGAAATCACGTAGCTCAGAAACGCCGCGCTTCCGGCCACGGTCGCAGTCAGTTTCCAAGTCAGATCGATATCCACGTAGGATTTTGCGAGGGCAGGCAGAAGGGGTACTGCGACAAAAAATACTACGAGAGCGACTGCTGCGGCCATCCCAGACGCCAGCATCTTGACCACTCCCCGGTTCATGGCGAGGACAAAAGCGACGACAACAAAGACGATCGCGATAAAAACGGCCGTAAAATCACTCATATTCAGAAACCCCATCCAGATGCAATATCGCCACGCAGCGCCCGCTGTCGCAGGAAATGATCCACCAACACCAACGCTGCCATCGCCTCCACCATGGGAACAGCCCGGGGAAGCACGCAGGCATCGTGACGTCCCCGCCCTTTCAGTTCCGTATCTTCAAGCGACAAGGACACGGTCTCCTGACTGGTCATGATGGTGGCGGTCGGTTTGAAGGCGACACGAAAGACGATGTCCTCCCCATTCGAAATGCCACCCTGAACTCCGCCGGAGCGGTTGCTCGTCGTGCGGACTCTGCCTCCTTCCATCCGGAAAGCATCGTTGTGCTCCCGGCCAGTCATCAGCGTGCCGCTGAATCCCGAACCGATTTCAAATCCTTTGGTCGCGGGCAGACTCATCATTGCCTTGGCGAGATCCGCCTCGAGACGGTCAAATACCGGCATCCCCAGCCCTACGGGAACATTGCGGATCACGCAGCCGACGACACCGCCGACCGAGTTCCCTTCTCCGCGCACTTTTTTGATCAAATCAATCATAGGATCGATGGCGTCGGGATCCCCTGTCCGCACGATGTTCGACTCGATCATCTCGCGAGTCACCGTCGCAGTATCAACCTGGGCGCGAAGTGTCCCGATGGATTCCACAAACGGCAGGATCTCCAACTGAGGGGCAAATTGGGTCGCGATCACCTTTTTGGCAATCGCCGCCGCCGCAACCCGACCGATCGTCTCCCGTGCGCTGGATCGCCCGCCTCCCTGCCAGTTCCGGATTCCGTACTTCGCTTGGTAAGTGTAGTCGGCGTGAGAAGGTCGGAATTTCTCGCTCATCTCCGAATAGGCCTCGGGACGATGATCCTTGTTCCGTACGAGCACGGCAATCGGGCTGCCGAGAGTTTTCCCCTCAAAGGTGCCGGAGAGAATCTCTGCCTTGTCTTCTTCGTTTCGGGGAGTCGTGATCTCACTCTGCCCCGGTCTGCGTCGATCCAGATCTACTTGGATATCCTCTTCGCACAAAGGCACCAGAGGGGGGCAGCCGTCAACGACGACTCCGACTCCCCCGCCGTGGGATTCTCCCCAAGTGGAAATGCGAAACAACTGTCCAAATGTGGATCCCATAAAACTTCGGGAATGAACGGGAATCAGCGGGACAGTCAACCGACTTCCGCACCGATCTTCGACCAATTTCCTGTCCCAAGCGGCCAGTAGGCTGTCGGACTTATCGCGCCCGTCTCCTAACGGTTAAAACGAGCGAGTTCCCGATCCACTTCCCGATTGTGAGCCCGTTCCTTGAGATCCTGGCGTTTATCCCGCTGGTCCTTACCTTTCCCGATGCCGATCTCGACCTTCACCTTTCGATTTTTCCAGTAAAAGCGGAGTGGCACGATCGTCAGCCCTTGTTGTTCGGTAATCGCGGAAATTTTCCGAATCTCCCGTTTGTGGAGAAGAAGGCGGCGATTGCGCAGCGGCACATGGTACTCGTGACTGGCCTGCTCGTAGGGCCGGATATCGCAGTTGTAGAGCCAAAGTTGCCCTTTATCGACTCGGGCATAGGACTCGCTGATATTGATCTTCCCCGCGCGAATCGATTTCACCTCGGTTCCTTTGAGTTCTATACCCGCCTCGTATTTGTCTGAGATGTGATAGTCCCGTTTTGCTTTCCGGTTGGTGGCGATCTCGCTCATGTCCTGATGGCATCGTTGAAAAATTGTCCTGCCCTCTTCGGAATCCTCATTCCAACAGGTCTCGGCAACCTACCGCGAAAGGGGTTCAGAGGAAACGGGAAAGAAAGTTCAAAATTTCTGTCACGAAACAAAATCTCGGAACAACTCCGAGTGGTCCCTTCCTCCTCCGGGACCAAAAAAGTAACCCCGGAGCCGCTTTCGCGGCTCCGGGGCCCTCCTCCTTATAAGATTGAGCGGAATTTCTTACGAAATCTCGCTCTCTCCTGCTCTGTTTTAGTCAAAATTCTGCAAAGCAGCAAGTTAAATTACGAATTTGATTTCGGTTTTGAACGGATTCCCTATTTCAATTCGCGAATTCGGATGTTCTTCCAGGATACATCGAAGGGGCCCGTCCCGGCCTTAATCCCGTGAACTTGGAGACCGAGATGGCCGCTCGGGTGGCTTTTGAAAATCACTTCCTGTGTGAGATCGGCAACGGCTTCCCCGTTGATAAAGGTTTGAATACGAGGGCCTTTTGCGACGACTCGGATGTGGTTCCACTCCCCGTTTTTCATGTGATTGTGGGCGTGATCTTTGTCCTGAGGTTCTGGCGAGAGCCAGCCGAACCCGGTCGCTTCTCCGTAGACGTATCCCGCCTGTCCGGGGGAGGCCTCGAGTTCGACCTGTGGGCCAAAAAAGCGATCCTTGTCTGTAGCCGGTTTGCCGTCATTTCCACTCGTGGCAAGATCTGCTTCGGATTTTTCTCGCGACCGGATCTGGACTCCAGAATTGAGGCTGTCGTGGACTTTCACATCAAATTCAAGTTCGAAGTCCCCATACTCGCCCTCGCTCAGGAGAAAGCTGTTCGGACTGCCCTCGACCGTTTCCCCGTGAATCGTCCCGTCCACGACCGAGTATTTCGCCGTTCCGAGAGTAGAGTGCTTCCAACCGTTGAGCGTTTTTCCGTCGAATAGACTGACCCAGCCGTCTCCGGCATCGGCGGCAGATGAGAAGGGAGCCGCGAGAAAACCAGCGGCAGCGATAAGAAGGATGAGGTGTTTTTTCATAGATTTAGAGCGGTAGTGTAAAAAGAACCATCGATTCTGTCGAACCGCCTGATCGCGCCGACAAAGACTACACGAAAATAAGGCACGGAGCGTTGGCAAAATATTCTCACACTGTCCACTTGATCCGTCCAATATCCGAATCCTCAGTGGAGCCGTCGCTAAATACGTTCTTCGTTCGTCTTTCTCTTTCGGATGGAGAAAGAGCGTCTACGCTCTCCCGATCTCATTTCCTCTCATCTACGGCGAAAAATGGCTCACAAAACAGGCGCGATTCCCCCATGGATTTTCGAAAGGATATTTCCATCGATTTTGCTCCCTCTCATCCTGAGTCACACAACCCTCTTTGCTCAGGAGGCCAACCCTGTTGAATCGAAGCTCGATGCCATCAATGACGCGGTTGCTTTTCTGGCGGGAATGGAGTTGCCACACCAGGTTGATCATCCGCTCACAAAAACTGCGGCCTGGCAGACCCATGTGGCCCAGTTCGGTGCCGATTTTGCAAGTCATCAGGAACGCGTCCTCTTCCCCATGTCCGACTGGGCCGCCACAGAAGTGCGGCCCTCACTCGCACCCGGTGGTGTGGTGCGCTACCTCTTCAGCGGACCGGACATTCTCCACGCTTTTTACCTCTATCCCAACGCAGGGACTTACCTTCTGTGCGGACTCGAACCGGTCGGCGAAGCGCCGGACATCTCCGTGTTGAACGAAAGCAACGCGGGCCCCGCACTCGCTGAGGTGCGAAACGCTCTTGGCGAGATCATCAATCTGAGCTTCTTCCGGACCAAGGACATGAAGGACGACCTCCAGTTCGCGACTTTCCAGGGCACGACACCTTTGATCCTGATCTTCCTGGCTCGCTCTGGACAGCACATCAAGGGAATCGAATTTTTGAATCTGCAAAAGGATGGAACGCTCGTCAGTCGAGGCCTCGCTCACGCGGGTGCCGACGTGGTGCGCGTCGAGTTTGCTCCGCTCCGGATGTCGCAGACGAAAACTCTCTACTATTTTTCATCAGATCTCTCGGACGGAGGGTTTGAACAATCGGGCCTGTCCACGTGGCTCTCCCATCAGGCAAAAGGTGATGCCTACGTGAAGGCCGCGTCTTATTTGATGTATAACAACTGGTTCTCCAAAGTGCGGCGACATCTCATCGACTACAGCCTCCAGGTGGTGGAAGATGATTCGGGAATCCCCTACCACTATTTTGATCCAGCGGACTGGCAGGCTCACCTCTATGGAGTCTATACCGGCGCGATCGATCTCTTCCCGAATACCTACCAGGCAGATCTCGCGGAGGCCTACGCACGCGGGGCACAGCCACTTCCTTTTGGGACGGGCTACAAGTGGCGAAAAGGCGAATCCAATCTGATGCGGTATCTGCGCCGTGATCTCCCTCCCATCCCCGCAGCGGCGGAGGTCACTCCCTCCCTGAGTCCATTAATTGCGGAGCCGCTCCCTGCTACGGACGTTTCCGAAATCCCTCAAACAACCTCGGGAGAGTAGACTTCTTCTTTTTCTCTGCGGAAGTGGCCCCTGACGGATCCCCCAAATTGGCACCTTGAAAGAGAATCGCGAGGAATTCCGCATCCCGGAAATTATCTCCCTTTTTCCCCTGGTGAACCACCGTGAGCTGCATCGAGGGCACCAAATAAAGACGTTGGAAATTCGAGCCCAGAGAACAAACTAAATCCTTCGGAGCGGACTTGCTGAGGCAGGAGTGGCTCCAATCTTCCGGCATTGGTTCTCGATCAAGTAGGAGCTCGACATCTACCTCGCGGGCCTTCGGATCATCCCGATGTCCGTTCAGCCAAAAACAAAGCCCAAACGCCGGGTTGATCGACGTCCCGGTAAAACACTTTCGCAAGGAGTCGGTTTCGACCAGCTGCCGTCCCTTCCAAGTCCCCCCTGCCACGACCATATTTCCAAATGATAGCCAGTCGCGAGCGTTCATATACATCCCGGCAGAGGGAATCACATTTCCATGACTATCCGCCCGCCACTCGGAAATCGAGATCCCCAGAGGGTCGATCAATTTGTGCCGGAGATACCGCTCGTAGGTCGTGCCCCGTTTCACCAACTTCCGTCGCAGCACTTCACAGAACACCTGGAGATTCCCTGGCCCGTAGAGAAAGGTCGCTCCTCGCTCCCGAGTCGCTTTGAGCCCGACTCCGAGGAGCAACTTGTCTGCAGTGGTGCGCCCATAGATCTGTTCGAACCCAGTTTCCAGGCCGGAAGTGAAATTGAGAAGTTCTCGGATCGGGATGAGCTTTTTCCGAGGATCGTCCCGCCACTCTGGCAGTGTCTCGGCGACTAGATCGTCCAGTTTCAGGATTCCTTCCTCCTCGGCGATGACCGCGAGTACTCCGAAGAAAGACTTCGTTCCAGAATAGATATGTAGTGGCTCTTTTCCCTTGTGACCATTGTAATAGTCTTCGTAACGGATAACTCCGGCTTCTGCTACGATCATCCCGACTCCACTGTGTTTTCCGGAATAAGCGCGAGCCGCCGCAATGGCGTCGGAGGTAAGTTGTGCGGAACAGCTCAAGATACTGCCAAAGACAAAAAGAGGAACAAGAAAGCGGAGCCTTAGCATCGCCCAAGATGCTTTTATCCGGTAGTTTTACCAGAAGTTTCTGGTCCTTGGCCCGCAGCTGCAGCCCATTCTTGAACAGCTGCCTGGACAAGGGACGGGGCGATAAACTCTTGCTCCAGCCTACCTTTGGCGCTGGAAAGGAGATACTGATACAGATCATGCTCATCGCCGATGAGTCCTGCGGGCGGAGTGAGATTTGCGGGAACGACTTCGGAAACGGCCGAGGGGAGGTGGCGGTCGAAAACGTCGCGAGTCATGAATTCGGGAGAAAAAACGGTTACAAAACGGTTACACATTCCCGGAGGATTTGGTCGTTTCCCATTCCTTCTGCGGTGTTTTCTTGTCCAGCTTCCGAAGGGTCGAGGATATCCATGGCGAACAGGGATTTCCGTTCCTCGTGATTGTCCCTGTGAATTTGGAGGGAGCGCCATGGCACAACTCCGCTGCCGCAAACCTTGACGCAAACCTTGACGCGATCCTGGCAAACCGGTTCAATCCTGCGGAATGCCCGACCTTTCCCGCATCGAAGATCCCACGCCGCAGAGCTGCTGTCGCTTCGCCCTCGCGTTTGCCGATATCACCCCGCCGTCGGACATCTACCATCGCATGTGGGGTGCGGCGAGACACGAGCGGGCTACCGGGGTGCATCGCCCCCTGCGAGCCACGGTTGCGATCTTTGCCCCGCTCGAGGGGGCCGACAGGCAGATCCTCCTCGCCCTCGATCACTGCGTCATGGGCGCGACGGAGCATGCGAATCTCATCGCGCAGACAGCCACGATCAGCGGAGTCGCAGAGGAGGAAATCCTCGTCGTGTTTTCCCATACTCACGGAGCCGGACTCATGGGGCTCGACCGGGCCTTGCTGCCGGGCGGGGATCGGATCCCGCCCTATCTGGAGCACGTCGGCGACACGGCGGGAGCGCTCGTGAAGCAGTGTCTCGCCTCCCTCGTGCCTGCACGCATCGTCTACGGAAAGGGCACGTGCGCCCTCGGCACTCATCGCGACTTTTGGGATGGGTCTCAGTTTATCTGCGGTCACAATCCCGGCGTTCCGGTGGACGACACGGTCATCGTCGCCCGGGTCACGGCAGACGATGAAACCACCCTCGCCACGGTGGTGAACTACGCCTGCCATCCCACCACTCTCGCCTGGGAAAACACCCTCATCAGTCCTGACTACCCCGGCGCAATGCGCGAACTCATCGAGCACGAGACGGGAGCGCCCTGCCTTTTTCTCCAGGGCGCGAGCGGTGAGATCGGTCCCCGCGAGGGATTTGTCGGGGACTCTACGGTGGCCGACCGCAACGGTCGCGAGCTCGGTTTTGCAGCGCTATCGATCCTGACTGCGCTCCCGAAAGCGGGCACGAACTTTGTCTACGCGGGCCCGGTCGTCTCCGGAGCAACTCTGGGCGCGTGGAAGCACGTTCCTCTTTCTTCCGTTGCACTCGCGGCAAAAGCGGATTGGCGTCGCGAGCGCTGGCACGAACCGCTGCCCTTTCGACCCGGACAGTCCACCGTGGCGGAAACGGAGGAAGCGCTGGAGCAAATGCAATCGGATGAGGCGAAGGCACTCAGCTCCGGTGACGAGGCGCGCGCCGCTGAATACCGCGCTCTCGCCGAGCGCAAGACCCGGCTCCTTCACCGGCTCCGTCAGCTTCCTCAAGGCGATCATTATCCGCTGCAGGTTGTCGTCTGGCAAATCGGCGATGCGTTCTGGATCGGGGTGCAGGGCGAAAGCTACAGCCTTCTCCAGACGGAACTGCGCCGGCGCTTCCCTGACAAAACTCTCATCATTGCCTCGATTGCCGCCGACTGGGGAGCCTCCTACCTGACGCCGCGCGAGCTTTACGACACCGGCATTTATCAGGAAAGCATCGCCGTCGTCGTCGCCGGCAGCCTCGAACAGCTCATCGAATCCATCTCCTTGCGTCTCTCCCCATGAAAATCACCGCCATAGAAACCCTCGTCTGCCATGCGCGGATGCGAAACTGGATCTTCGTTAAGGTCGTCACCGACCAGCCCGGTCTCATCGGCTGGGGTGAGGCCACTTTGGAGTGGCACACCCGCAGCGTCGTCGGGGCGATCGAGGATCTATCCTCACTCCTCGTCGGAGAGGATCCGACCCGGGTCGAGCATCTCTGGCAGATGATGTATCGGCAGCACTTTTGGCACGGGCACGGCATCGTGCGAGCCACCGCCATGGCCGGGATCGATCTCGCGCTCTGGGACATCGTCGGCAAGGTCGCGAACATGCCTGTCGCGAAGCTTTTCGGCGGTCCCGTTCGCGACTACGTGCGCACCTACTGCCATCTCGGCGGCGGACGGATGGAGGACTTCTACGAGACGCCCGCCGACAACGCGAAGCGCTTCGCCGAACTCGCGCAGGAGGCGGTCGAGGACGGCTACACCGCGTTCAAGAGCATGGCCGTGCCGAGCACGATGCCGGTCGAAGGACAAAAACCCGTCCGCGCCGCCGTTGCCGCCGTGGCTGCGATGCGCGACGCCGTTGGTCCGGACATTGATATCATGGTCGACTGCCACGCACGGCCCTCGCCCGCGATGGGAATGAAATTCGGCAAGGCTCTCGACGAGTTCGGGCTCTATTTCTTTGAGGAACCCTGCTGGCCCGAGTGTGTCGAGGGACTTGCCCGCATCAACGCCGCGATCACTACGCCAGTCGCGAGCGGCGAACGCGTCACCCACCTCGAGGCATTCAAAGATCTTTTCGAGAAACGCGCTGTCGAGATCTGCCAGCTCGACATCACCCACTGCGGCGGGCTCAGTTCCGCCCGTCGCATCGCCGCCCTCGCCGAGGCCTACCGTATCTCCCTCGCTCCACACAATCCGCAGGGTCCCGTCAGCACCGCCGCCTCGCTCGAGTTCGGCTTTTCCCAACCGGGCTACCTTATCTGTGAGACCGTCCACAACGATGTGCCGTGGCGTCAGGATGTCGTCGAAGAAGGATTCACGATCGAAAAGGAGGGCCGCCTCGTGCGTCCGAATACGCGGCCCGGACTGGGGATCACGATCAACGAGGACGAAGTGAAGAAACATCCCTTCCAGCAGGAAGTTCTCCTGCGCGAGTTCACCCCCGACGGAGCGGTTACTGATTGGTGATTTTTTCAGCATGAAAGCAAGCAACACCCGATACTTCGTCCTCGGAAACCTCTGTGCGGCGGCCTCGCTCGCCTATTTTGTCCGCAACGGTGTCGGACCGGCCGAAAGTACGATCCGCGCCGATCTCGGACTCACCAAAGAAGAGTCGGGCCTGCTCATCAGTGCCTTCTTCTGGCCCTACGCTCTCTGTCAGATCCCCGCTGCGATGCTGGCGCAGAGGCTCGGGTCGCGTTGGGCGCTCTCGCTTTTTGCAGCGCTCTGGTCCCTCGCGACGGCGGGACTCGCCCTCGGCAGCGTCGCGCTCATGACCGGAGCCCGCGCTTTCATGGGAGTGGCCCAGGCCGGTATTGTCCCCGTCGGGATCTCAGCGATGTCGCGCTGGTTCCCCGGGACGGCCCAGGCATCGGCTTCGGGGGGCTTCAGCGGATTCATGTCGGTCGGCAGCATCATCGCCGCTCCGCTCACGGCCTGGCTCGTCATCAGTATGGGATGGCGGACAATGTTTCTCCTCTACGCCATTCCGGGTCTGCTCTGGGCGGCGTGGTTTGCGGTTTGGTATCGCGATCGTCCTTCGCAGCATCCGGCGGTGAATGAGGCGGAGCGCGCTCTCATCGAGGAGGGGAAAGCGCCGGTCGAGTCTTCTGAAAAATCGTCGGTGCCCTGGCGCGTCCTCTTTGCGAGTCCCGCGATGTGGTTTCTCTGTCTTCAGCAGTTCTGCCGCGCCGCCGGCTACATCTTCTTCGCGAGCTGGTTCGCAACCTACCTGCAGGAGGCCCGCGGCGTCACCATCCTTAACTCGGGCTGGCTCACTACGCTGCCGCTCCTCGCCGATGTGACCGGCTGCCTCTTCGGCGGTTTTCTCTCTGACGCGATCCTCCGGAAATCGGGCAACCGCCGTCTCGCCCGACAGGGGCTCGCGGTCGTGGCCCTGCTGCTGTGTGCAGGGCTCATTTTTACCGCCTTCTTCATCGCCCATCCTGTCCTCGCGGTGCTCGTCATCAGTGCGGGCATGTTCTGCGCGGCCTCGGCGAATCCCATCCTCGCCGCCACCGTGATGAACCTCGGCGGTCCCCATGTCGCCACCGTCAGCGCGACGGCGAACATGAGCGGCAACCTCGGCGCCGCTGCCTTTCCCATCGTGGTGCCCTGGCTGCTCGCCAATGCCGGCGGGTGGAACGCGGTCCTTTTCGGTTTCGCTTCGCTCTACGTTGTCGCCGCCGTTCTCTGGTTCCTCATCCGGACAAAAGGGAGTCTCTTTGACGCAAAGACCTGACCCTCACTCCGCCGCTTTCCTTTCGGCCGGCATCTCGAGAAGGTATTCTATCAGGATCTCCTGCGTTCCTGCAAACGGGCATCTGATCGATTTCTTTCTCCAAAGGGTTACGATTTCCCCCTGAGCGAGTGGAAAACCGGAACGGAACGAAAAAATTTTGGTAGTGTATCCAAAATGGAAGGGATCCCGATTACCATTCTGGCTGGAAGTGACCATATGCCTGGCCACCTCCCGGAATCAAGCTCAGGCTTGCACTCCCTTTCGACGTTTTACAAGGGTGTTGCGGTGGAGGTGGGGAACAGGCCGTTGATCGCACTCTTGATTGAACAAATCGAAAAGTCGGGCCGTTTCGGTCCGGTTGCGATCGCAGGTCCTGCCAGCATATACAACCCCCTCAAACTGAATGCGAAGATTCTCGACACCAATGGCAGTATCGCCACCAATTTGAAAGTGGCGTTGGATCATCACCGGGAGAGTTATGGCAGCGCGCCGATTGCCCTTCTGGCATACGATGTGCTCCTGAATTCTGAGGATCTAGTCGAACTTCTTCGCCTTTACCAGAAGGACGAACCCTGCGCAGTGTGGGTGCCCTTTGTACGGAAGCCCGAAAATAGCGAGGAACTGGGGGCCTTCGGGTGGAAGCCCTTCTATAGCCTGCTTCCCGTCAGGGGACAGGCACCGGTAAATATTCTCCCGGGACATCTGGCCATTCTCCAGCCGGAAGCAATGCGACTACCGATCCTCTACGAACTGCTGGATCTGGCGTATCGGACGAGAAACTATCCAGTGGCGACCCGAAAAAAGGTCATGATTCGTTCCGTGATAGGGAAACTGCTCCTCGATGATCTGCGCGCCCTCTGTTCGCTCCGCGTGCCTCGTCTCACGATTTCAGTGATATCGAATGGTCTTAGAATCGCGAATGGCCTGAGGAAAGGCGACCTCGCAATTCCTGAATTGGAGGATGCCATAGGCGGGATCTTTTTGCGTCATGACAGCCAATCGAAGCAGTCGGGTGGGGGTGTCCGCCATCCCGTTGTCGATATTCTGCGCCTCGCCGAAGATGTTGATACCCAGGAGGAGGCGGCCAACCTCAATCTCTGAGGTTAAATAAGAGGGGGGAGGGAGCGGCAGGGGGACTTCCGTTGAGAAGTCTTTTCCAAATGGCTCTTGAGAGACTGGATTTTTGCGAACCCGCTGCCCTGACTTCGACCGGAATTCTTGCCAGGCGCAGCTCGTGTCTGGGGAGAGAGAATCGAGAACTCTCAATTCCGGGCCTTTCGGTGGAGCGTGTTCGGAAGTGCTGAAAAAGCGAATCTCCGGGTAATCACTTCGCCGCCTCTAACTCAGCCAGCATCTCGAGGAGATGTTTTGTCAGGATCTCCGACGAGTCGACCTCGACCGTGTTCGTCCCGAGCCAGGTCTCGTAGCCGCCGAGGGCGTGCTGTTTCGGATTCGGGAGATAACCGTGGCGTCCGTTTGCGAGTCCGATGACCATGGTCTCGCCGAAGGGACTTTTCTCCCGGATCTCGA
>JAGPCC010000391.1 GCA_018058245.1 Verrucomicrobiales bacterium | reverse complement strand
AGATCTCAGAAGCTTGGGAAACCGGAAAAGCCTATCTTAAACTCTCCTAACAAAAGAACAGAAACAAAAATCCAACCTTCAGCAAAAGTCAGAAGCCACTTTTACAGATAAAAATTTGCGCGGCCCTTTCATTCCACAAATTGGAGATATTTCATCTCGTCCTAAAGATAGACTCTGGTGTTTGCTAGCGTCAGCAAAGGCTTTGAGTAGCATCAGGATAATGCTAATATACCTGCGATAGCCAGTTGTAAGTTCACCCGCGAGTAGAACTCGCCGTTTGGCAGCCAAATTTTGAAGCCGTTCAAAATCGTCTGAGCTCTCCTCTACCTGTGTTGATTCACAGTATTTCTGTGAAATACAGACATCAATAGTGAAATGTAATTCGGTTACAAGAGGGTCGGAACATATCTCCCATAGCTTCCTATACCCGGAGCCAGGGTCTTCAACGCTCGATCCGGGAAACGCGTATACGTTGTTACTTCCTCCTTTCGTATGCAGTTTAACGTATGCGACTGCTGGGTTACCCGTTTCTTTGAGGATTAAACTATCTTCTGGAAGTTCACGGTAAAAGAGGTGACAATGCACTCTCTTTGCGGTGAATTTTTCATGGTTCGCACCGATTACGAAACTTGGGAGGAAACTCGGAATTGTAACGATTTTCTCGTTTCCCGTATTGTGTACTCTACAGGAATACGGTGCTAGAGCACTTTTTGACCCACCGCCCGGAAGATTGCAAATTTGATAAATATCAGAAATGCAATATCTGTTGATACCGAGCCTCGGGAACAGGGTTGTTAAAATGCTGTGTGCTTTCATTGGTGTGGTCGATGTTTAACCACAGACCTGATGACTTGTCTACCGAAAGATAGTGCGTTGGTGGTGTCATTGATGATTCGGTTTGACGAAGACGTGTGAGGTTAACTGGTTTTTTGGACAATCAATGACGAAAATCAAGATGATGTTCAAGAAGCCCCGTAAACGATACACCGAGGAGTTTATGGGGGAGGCCGTGGAAGTTCGGATTACCTGTAAGACTGTCTCCGAAATCGTGGGCGAACTGTGCGTAAGAGCGGGTCTGCCTTATCGAAGGAAGTGGGATGCTCAGGTTGGGCGCAAAGGAATCCGAGCCGTGTTCGAGCGTTCGGATTCTGTCGACCTGCGTGCGTTCCGAAAGGAGAGCGTCCAGTTGTGAATTGTGAAGGACATTTTAAAAAGGCCGCAGTTATCCTCGGTATCAAAAGCCTGCGCAACTCTACAAAATGATCGCGATTATCCAGGTAACCATCGGTCACGGCATCCATTCTATCTGCAAAGTTAGCAATCTTCTGCGCAGCAGCTATTCCCGACGGTCCGTGCCCAAAGCGCCAGAACTTTCCGATTAGGCTTCGATGATCAGATTGAACTGAACTTTCGTCACCACTGGAAACGTAGAATCCACTGGTATTTTGTCTAAGCAGGCGTCGTCTAGGGTATCAGACGGGTGCGGCATCATCAGCGGCCGGAACGGGCTCTCTCCAATCAAAGATCTGCGTGCCGAGAAAGAGATCTGCGTGCCGAGAACCGACGACGGAGAAACCGCTAATCCATCACCTGACCGCCTAATTGTCACAAGTCTCACCGCTCCATTTGTGCGGGTGATTTTGCTTCATTCCAACAGTTCTGCCTCCTTCTCCGTTGCCGTTTTTATCGATCTTCGTTCCAGTTGCTTCGTAGGCTGAGCTCTTGCCAATCATCGTCAAACCAAACTCGTGACTGAGGTCTTTCGTCAGGGACATGAACCCCGCTGCCCGCAATCCCGGGTTCATCTTCGACTGTGATCGAGGTAGTCACTAAATGATAAACGACTCTTCCGAGCTCAACCTGTGGTGCTTCAGACGATGTCTGCGAAGGCTAGTTCCAAGGAAAACATCGGTACCCGATCAGTAATCGCTACGCCTAAAACTAAGACGCCTCAGTAAGGGACTCGTTCGACGAGGACATCGTCCACATAAAATCTTCGCCTTTGGCGATCCTCGCTACGCCGGTCACCGCAGGCACTCCTACCTGGGTTACAAAATCTCGGCCCAAGTAGAATCAATTTCGAACTGAAATGATTCCCATCTCGACTGCGGATTGAAAATGACGATCCGAACCGTCTGATAATTCTTGTGTGATCGCTTTCCTAGTTTCCTCATTGAGTCTGAGGAATTTGTCGGTGCCGTAGTATCCATCGAAAGAAAGGATATTTGACTCGACAAGGATCTTGTCGGAATTCTCGATGTTATCGTCTGGATTCATTGGAGATCGAATTTGAAGGTTCAACTGATAAAGTCAAGACAGAAAATTATAAGTTGGAAAAGGTAACGTCTTACAGGCACTCTTGGATGCCATAGACAGTTGTCTTGGCCTACTGAGGCTAATTAAATTATAGTATCTTCTAAAATTGCCATAAAATCAAGATTTACCTTATTTTTTTACTCCGACATAATCAGTTTACGCTCGGTTGTTAGAGCAATTGTAGCGCCATTTCATTCATTAATTTTTCAAATTTCTCCAAAATCCCACCAAATTCTGGGTGGCCTTGCGGAAATGAGTCGTAAAAGGATGAGGTCCTAGAATCAGAATTCCAATGCAATTCCAAGAGACAGATCCCAGAAAAATCCCCAAGGTACCAGGTTATCTATCAGCCAACGACAAGCCGATCGCGTTGTCGTGATAGGCCCAGGTAAGATGCCGGAGCAGGGGGAATTGCCTGAAAAGGGCGGGGCCTTTGCATTGCGGATCGCCGCGTAGCGCCGAAGAATCGAATTGACCAACTGTATCCCATTGGCTACACTCACTTTGTGTTGGAAATTCGAAAAACCGGGACTTTTAGCGAGTGGTTGGATGATTTGACTGACCTGACCGGGCGTTCCCGGATTCTTATGCGGATTGAGCGCCTGCGGGGTGGGAATTTCGGGGATTGGAAGTCCGTGGGAGACGGGATCGGCGAACTGAGGATACCCTCCGGCCCGGGCTATCGGGTCTACTTCACAAAAGTTGGAACCGAAATTGTCATCCTCCTCGCGGGCGGTGATAAAAAATCCCAGGCTCGGGACATCCCGAAGGCAAAAGCAATGGCAAAACAACTGGAAGACATAAAATGAAAAAAGTAAGAACGACCCGATTCGACGTGTCCGAACACCTCCGCACTCCCGAGGAGATGGCAGCGTATCTCGAGGCCTGTTTCGAGGAGGCGGGAAACGATGCCGCCTTCATTGCGAAAGCCCTCGGCGACATCGCCCGCGCCAAGGGAATGAGCCAGATTGCCCGCGACAGCGGCCTCTCCCGGGAAAGCCTCTACAAGGCACTTTCCGGAGAACGGTCGCCCGGTTTTGACACAATTCTAAAGGTGATTCACGCTCTCGGCTTGAAGCTGCATGCCGGGGCAGCGGAGAGTCGGTCTGTGGAGGTGGTTCCCTGAAAGCGCAGGGCGCGCCGGAGGAGCTGCTGAAGAGCGGCGGAGCCTTTGCGGATTTGTGGCGATCGCGGAGCGCGGAGGCAGGATGGAGTTCGTCAGCTCGTAGGCGAGTAATCGCAATGGATTGGGCTTGG
>JAGPCC010000144.1 GCA_018058245.1 Verrucomicrobiales bacterium | reverse complement strand
GGCTACGGCCGAAGATGCACCGAAACCGATTGCCGCAACTCCGCCACCGGCAAAAGCACAACCGCCCGTCGCAGCCGCTCTGCCTGCGAAGATTACGCCAGCTCCGAAACCGATTGCCGCAACTCCGCCACCGGCAAAGGCACAATCGCCCGTCGCAGCCGCTCTGCCTGCGAAGGTTACGCCAGCTCCGAAACCAGCCGCCGCGACTCCGCCACCGGCAAAGGCACCACCAGCGGTCGCCACGGTTGCCGTCCCAAGCGCGAAACCAACACCGCCTAACAAACCGTCAACTCAATCGAAATCGCCGAATCCGTTTGTTAGCATCCTCCCGCTGAAAACAGAGAGTCGGATTGATCAGCTGGTCATGGCAAAGCTCCGCCCTCTCGGCATCCAGCCCGCACTTTGTTCAGACGCGGTCTTTGTGCGTCGGGCCTACCTCGACGTCCTCGGGATCATCCCAACGGCGGAGGAGGTTCGGACGTTCCTCAAGGATCCCGATGCCGTTAACAAGCGGAAAATCTTGATCGACCGCCTCCTCACCAGCGACGAGTTTAGCGTCTATTGGGCGATGAAGTGGGGCGATCTCCTGCGGATCAAGGCGGAGTTTCCCATCAATCTATGGCCCAACGCCGCACAGCTCTACCACCACTGGGTCGCCGCCTCTCTCGAAGAGAACAAACCCTACGATCAATTCGTCCGCGAAATGCTGACGGCAAGCGGAAGCAACTTCCGAGTCGGACCGGTCAACTTCTACCGGGCGATGCCGAGCCGCACTCCAGAGGGCATCGCCTCAACCGTAGCCCTCACTTTCATGGGAGTCCGTGCCGAAGCGTGGCCCAAAGAGATGTTGACCGGAATGTCGGTTTTTTTCGCCCAGATTGGCTACAAACCTACGAGCGAATGGAAAGAAGAGTATGTCTTCTGGGATCCCGCCGGTTCGCATACACTCGCAGGGAACTCCGCGCCCGGACGTGCCTCCGTCGATGAGATCGGGAAGCCGCTCGTGGTCGAGGGCACCGCCGCGCCAGACGGGGTTCCTACAGTCTTCCCGAAGAACGCGGTTTTTCCTGACGGATCCAAGGCCGCTCTACGCGACGATCTCGACCCGCGCGAGGTCTTCGCAAACTGGCTAATTTCACCGAAAAATCCGTGGTTTACCCGCAATATCGCCAACCGAACTTGGGCTTGGCTGATGGGACGCGGAATCGTTCAAGAACCAGACGATCTCCGCGATGACAACCCACCGTCCCATCCCGAACTACTCACTTTTCTGGAAAAAGAACTGGTCGATGCAAAGTATGATCTGAAGCATCTCTACCGTCTCATTCTGAACTCCGAAGCGTACCAGTTCGCTTCCCTTCCGAAATCCCAAAAACCGGGGACCGAGGCACTCTTCGCCACCTACCCGACCCGGCGGCTCGAAGCCGAAGTTCTCATTGACGCGATCAATCGCATCACCGGTACCTCGGAACTCTACACCAGTCCGATCCCCGAACCATTCACCTACATCCCACAAGGCCAGCCTGCCGTTTCCCTCAGCGACGGGAGCATCACGAGTCCATTTCTCGCACTTTTTGGACGCTCCGCGCGGGCCACGGGAACCGAGGACGAGCGCTCCAACTTGATCTTGTCTGAGCAATGGCTGCATCTCCTCAATTCGAGTCACATTCAGGGGAAACTGGAGACTGGTCCCGGACTCAAAGCTCTCCTCGCAGCAAAGCGCCCAGCGAACGAGACCATCACCGAACTCTATCTCACGATCCTCTCCCGCTATCCGACTCGTGAAGAAGTCTCCACAGCAAAAGTATATTGCGGGATCGAAGCCGAGGAAAAACCTGACAAACCCACCCGAATCGAACATTGGAACGATCTCGCCTGGGCTCTCCTCAACACCCACGAATTCGTCTTCCGCCACTGATTGAAGCATCTCCTGACATTCCAACACCATGAAAGACAATGTCCCCCACTTCGAATCGCTGCCCGTCCATCGCAATCAACTGGGCATGAGCCTGACTCGGTCCGTCGACCGTCGCAGTGCGATGCAGATCGGACTCTTCGGCACCGTTGGTCTCCTCGGAGATCAAGTCATGGGTGCCACGCCAGCCCCTTCCGCGCCGGTGTATCCAGCTCCAACTGCCCCAAAACCGGGAGGAAAAATCATCCCGCGCGCAAAGGCCACCTCCGTGATCCAAATCTTCCTCTGGGGCGGGATGTCTCATTCCGACACCTGGGATCCGAAACCGGACGCCGGATACGACTACAACGGGCCGATGAAGAAATTCCTCTCCTCGAATGTCCCGGGAATCCAACTCAGCGAGTGGTTTCCGAATCTCGCGAAACAAGCGGATAAGTATTCCCTCATCCGCAGCATGACCCATGGGAACAACGGTCACGAGACCGCTGCCTACCTTGTGCAAACAGCACACGCCCCCGGCGACCGACTCGCCTACCCGAGCGTCGGTGCCGTCTTTGCGCACATGAAAGAAAAAGAATACCATGGGAGCCTGCCTCCGTATATCGTCCTCACAAAACCACAGGGACGATTCTCAGAGGAAGGATTCCTCGGCGCAAAACTCAAGCCTTTTGCCACCGGGGGTGACCCGAACGCATCCCGATTTGAGGTGGAAGGGATCGTCTCACGAAACGTCAACGACGCCCGGCAGGGAGCTCGTCGCAACCTGCTCGCCAACCTCGATACACTGCGGCAAACTGCCGGTGACTCCGCCATTCTTCGGGAATCGGAGGCGGCTCGGACGGATGCCTACGAGATGATTCTCGGCAAGGGGCGGGAAGTCTTCGACCTCTCCAAGGAGAAACCGGAACTCCGTGACCGCTATGGACGTCACACCTTCGGGCAGGATTGTCTCGCGGCACGGCGCATGGTCGAGTCGGGCGTACCCTACATCGTGATCAACTACCCCGGCGGGTGGGACACACACAGCAACCACTTTCAGACCATGGGCAAACAAGCTCCCCAGCTTGATCAAGGTCTCGCCGCCCTCCTCGTGGATTTGAAAGACCGCGGGATGCTTGAGTCCACTCTCGTCTGGTGCTGCGGGGAATTCGGACGCGGGCCCAAGATCGACTGGCAACCACCTTGGAACGGAGGCCGCAATCACCACGGCAAAGTTTTCTCCGTGTTAGTGGCTGGAGGCGGCTTTCAAGGTGGGCACGTCGTGGGTGCCTCCGATGCAAAGGCCGAGGAAGTCGCGGAGAGACCCGTCTACCCCGTCGATCTGCTCGGCAGCATCTACCAACTCGCGGGAATCGACGCTCATGCTCCTCTACCACACCCGATGGGCCTCGATGCCCACGTTTTGCCAGCAGAGACGAAGAAGGAGGAATCCGGCGGGCTCCTTACCGAGATCATGTAACACCCTGCGCAGGGAGTCTCCCTGACAAAACCTAAATAACGCCGCCCATGAATTTTCGCTTCTCCTGGTTTTTGGTGACCTTGTTCGTCACACCATCCTTCACGATCTTCGCTCAGACGCGGCCCTACGCGGGTTTCGTCTATCCGGCGGGAGGTCAGCAAGGCACGTCGTTCGCAGTGAAGGCGGGCGGGCAGGGCATTTCTCCGGTGACAGGCATCGAATTAACGGGTAAGGGCGTCACCGCACGTGTTGTCGAAAATTTCAAGCGTATTGGACCACAAGAAATCACTCTACTAAAAGACCAACTCAAGGAGTTGAAGGAGGGAACCAAAGTGCCTGACGCCGTAACCGCGACCTTAATCGAGAGGGTTGAGAAACGCATCGAAGAGTATTGCAACCGCCCCGCGAGCATGGCACTTGCCGACCTCGCCTTTCTCGAAATTTCCATTGCCGCCGACGCTACCCCTGGTCGAAGGGAGATCCGGCTCGTCACCCCAACAGGCATTTCCAATCCTCTGGCCTTTCACGTAGGTCAATTGCCGGAGTCTACCCGCAAACCGATGCTCACCGCTCCCTTTCAGGTTCTCGGAAAAGAGGAACTCTCTCTCCGGAAACGGCCCGAAGAAGAGATCGAGCGCCCCATCAAATTGCCCTCCACTGTGAACGGTCAGATCGCCTCGGGTGAAGTGAACCGCTATCGCTTCCAGGCACGCAAAGGCCAGCGGATCGTGATTTCCGCTCTCGCTCGCGATCTCATTCCCTTCATCGCCGACGCCGTTCCCGGATGGTTTCAGCCTGTCCTCGCGCTCTATGATGCAAACGGTCGCGAGATCGCCTACGAAGACGACTTCCGCTTCAAGCCAGATCCGGTGATCCTCTTCGAAGTTCCGGCCAACGGAGAATACGTGGCCGAGATCTCCGACGCCATCCACCGAGGCCGTGAGGACTTCATTTACCGCATGACGGTAGGAGAACTCCCCTATCTGACGGGAGTTTTTCCCCTCGGAGGCACCGCCGGGGCGACCCAGTCCGTAAAGATTGAGGGCTGGAATCTTGAAGGAGCGGAAATTCTCTATCCAGCTGCGGGATGCAGTCCCGGTCTTCATGCGGTCTCCGTTAAAAAGGGCGGCAAATTCTCAAATCCCTTGCCCTACGCCCTCGATTCTCTCCCCGAACTGCTTGAGGTCGAGCCGAACGATCCTACTTCACCGCCACAAAAGGTAACCCTACCCGTGATCGTCAACGGTCACATCGGCAAACCAAACGACTGGGACGTCTTTACCTTTGAGGGCAAGGCAAAACAATCCGTTGCCATTGCCGTCTCCGCTCGGCGACTTGACTCACCACTTGATTCCGTAATCAAGATCGCCGCTCCGGACGGCACTCTCCTTGCCCTGAATGATGACTATGAGGATCTCGCAGCAGGAGCGAATACCCATCACGCGGATTCTTACGCCCTTCTGACTCTCCCCCAAGACGGGCCGTATAAGGTTCACCTCGGGGATACTCTGCGGTCGGGCGGCAGTGAATATGGCTATCGACTCCTCCTCACAGGAGCCCAGCCAGATTTCGAATTGCGAGTCTCTCCCTCCAGCACGACAATTCTCGGAAAACCGAACACATTGCTAACGGTCCATGTTGCCCGCCACGATGGATATTCCGGACCGATCGCCATTTCTCTACAAAATCCGCCACCAGGAGTCATCTTCTCTCCCGTGACGATCGCTCCTGGCAAAACGAGCGTCAGAATCACTCTCAAGTGCGAACCTGCCGCCGTCGGAAAATCGGTAGATCTTGAGTTCATCGGCACCGCAACAATAGGCGGTCACCCAGTCCATCGCACCGCCGTTCCGTCGGAGGATCGCATGCAAGCCTTCCTTTGGCGTCACCTCGTCCCGACTGCGAACCTTCGGGTACTCGTACCTGATCTCACCAAAACCGAGGCTGTCTTGCGCCCCTTGCCGCCCCCCGATCCGACCACGCTCGCTGCCACAAAAGCGGCCGCCCCCAAGTTCACCGAGAGCCAGATTGTCGGACGGATGAAGCAGATCGATCAACTTTTCCAAGAAAACTTGCTTACGGACAACTTTGCAGCCAAACGTATTGCAGAGTGTACACTGACACCCGAAACAAACTAACGCAACCAGAATACGAAGAATGCCAGACTCCTCTCTCTCCGTAACAAACTCATCAGAAGAAGACTGGTCTCGATTCGAGCCACCCGGCGGTATCCTTGTCTGGATCATCGTTTTTGTCGAAATGGTCACCTTCGGAGCTGGACTCGCAGTGTTCCTATACCAGCGAGGTGCCTCTCCCGAAGAATTTGCGAAAGGACGCGAACTCCTCAATCAACCTCTCGCCTTTGCAAACACTCTCGTGCTCCTCACTGGCGGTTGGTTTATGGCCTGCGGTCTCGTGGAGCTCCGCCGAGGCAGGTCACCACTCGCACTGCGATGGATCATCGGGGCGATGGGCACCGGTATCCTCTTTCTGCTTCTAAAGAGTGTCGAATACAGTGAGAAAATCCAACACGGCATCGGATTCGGGGAGGACACATTCTTCACCCTCTATTTCGCGCTCACCGGGTTTCACTTCATCCACGTACTCGTCGCCGTACTCATTCTCGGATATCTCGCCCTCAAACTGAAACGAGGATACTACCATCGCGATCATTTCGAAGACGTCGAAGCTGGCGGTATTTTCTGGCATCTCTGCGACCTCATCTGGCTGCTTATTTTTCCCCTCGTCTACTTGCTATGACCCGAAATAACATCATTACTTGGATCGTTCTCGTCGCCCTAACCACTCTCGGCTTTTTTCTAGGCGAACATCGAACCCTTCCTCTTGCGATTCTTGCCGTCGCGGGCGTAAAGGGCTTCCTCGTCGCCCGTCAGTTCATGGAATTGCGCTCCGTTTCATTTGCCTGGACGATCGCTCTCGCCGGTGCATTCGGCGGGATCCTCGCCCTGTCATTGGTGCTCTCCTGAAAGGTCCATTTTCTGCTTTTTCGAAAAATTCCGTTAATTCACGAATTCCTTATCTTTTTATCTTGTATTCTTTGAGAGATTGTATAATCTGAACGTAGTCATGAGTTCCAACCCGACCGAATCCCCGAAATTCCAGGCGAAATTAGGCATGAAACCAATCTGTTATCGTCTCGCCCCCGACCGGAAACTTCTTGAGGACGGTTGCGGCATCGCAGACTGCAACCATTGCTCGCTGCCAGAACATGATATCCTCGAAACCGGGATGATTAGTGAAATCCCCCCTTGCCTCCTCGGTCTCCAGCACCACACCACAATCGGATATGACGGGTTGCGGCGAGTCGCGATGATGGTCACACCGGAATGCGGAGGTAGCTTCCGTGATCAAGTGTGGGAGGCAGTGTCCACCATCCGCGTGATCCTCCGCCAACAGGGCGAACCGATGACAGTGACCGTTCAGAACGTTTTCCTCGCCGACGCGAACGATGCCCCCGCCGCCCGGCAACTTTTTGAGGCCTATTACGGTGAGGAAATGCCATTGACAGTCTTCGTCGTTCAACCTCCCTGCGGAGGGGTCGCTCTCGCAATCGAGGCGTGGGCGATCAGCACGAACACCGTGAGCGTCGGGTACCACGGCCCCCATCTCGTCACCGTTGAACACAACGGGATTCGCTGGATTCATGCTTCTGCTGGATCGCTCAATCTTGGGAAACGCACCGCCTACGAGCAGTCGGCAGAGGCATTTTCCGCCCTTGGAAAAGTCCTCTCAGCAGTGAATGCATCCTTCACCGATGTTGCGCGAGTCTGGCTCTACCAAGGAAACATTACGGAAGAGGAGGAGGATGGAACGGAGCGCTATCGTGAGCTGAATCGGGCTCGAACTGATTTTTTCGAAAATTACGATTTTGCGACAAATCCTCTCGCCGCCGCAGACCATGGTCATGCGATTTACCCGGCGAGTACTGGCATCGGCACTCTTGAGCATGGACTCGTAACCTCTTGTCTCGCCGTCCAAACCGACCGCAAGGATGTACAAATCCTCTCCCTGGAGAATCCCCTGCAAACCTCCGCCTTCGACTATCCGAAAGAGTATTCGCGAAAAAGTCCAAAGTTCTCCCGTGCCATGGCGATCAGGATCGGGAATCATCTCACAACCTGGGTTTCCGGAACAGCGAGTATCATCAATGCGGAAACGGTCTACTGCGGTGATATTGCCGGACAGACCGAACAGACTCTCGATAACATTGAGAAGCTCATCGCACCGGAAAACTTCGCCAATCAGGGCTGGCCGGATGCCGGAGCAAGACTCACGGATCTCGCGAAGATTCGCGTCTATGTGAAACATGCCAAAGACTTCGAGGCGTGCAAGGCAGTCTGCGAACGCCGTCTCGGCCGCATCCCTGCAATCTACGCACAGGCCGACGTCTGCCGCCCTGATCTTCTCGTGGAGATCGAAGGCGTCGCTTTTTCTCGAATTCCTTGCCTCACTCCCGAACACCCCGACCACTGATCTGTCATGAACCTCGTCTCTCTTCTTCCGATTCTCCTTGCCGCGACTGGCCTCTCGGTGGAAGCGCTTGGCGGGGTTCATCCAATCTTCGAATCCGGCCCGGTCGTGCGGCCCCCGGAAGTGTCGGAAAATCCAAGTGACCAACTTGACCGACTCGTCTTCGCACGACTTGATACATTGGGGCTCCAAGCAGCGAACGCTTGTTCCGACGCAGTCTTTCTCCGTCGCGCCTATCTCGTCACCATCGGGACGCTGCCGCGCGAGGACGAGACACGGGACTTCCTCGCTTCGACTGACGAGAGCAAGCGAGTCCTCCTCGTCGAGCATCTCCTCTCCCGTCCCGAGTACGCCGATTATTGGGCGATGAAGTGGGGTGACGTTCTTCGTGTGAAAGCCGAGTTCCCCATCAAGCTCTGGCCCAATGCGGTGCAGATCTATCACCAGTGGATCCAGGCGAGTGTGCGTGATAACAAGCCATTTCACCAGTTTGCCCAGGAGTTGCTCGTGGGGAGCGGCAGCAATTTTCGTGAAGGACAGGTGAATTTCTACCGGGCGATGCAGGATCGCAGTCCACGCGGCATGGCCGCCACGGTCGCATTGACATTCATGGGAGAACGCGCCGAAAAATGGCCTGAACGGAAGCTCGATGCGATGGCCGGTTTCTTCGCGAACGTTGCGTTCAAGTCGACCGCCGAATGGAAGGAAGAGATCGTCTACTTCGACCCTACCGCCGACAAAGACGGACTCTCAAAAAATGCCATCTTTCCCGACGGAACGCCGGTGAAATTGGATGCCGGCAAGAGTGATCCCCGAGTCGTCTTTGCAGCTTGGCTCCTTCGTCCGGAAAATGCGTCGTTCAGTCGCTGCGCTGCGAACCGCATCTGGACCTGGTTGATGGGTCAGGGCATCGTACACGAACCTGACGACTTCCGCCCTGACAATCCTCCCTCGGACCCTGAGCTCCTCGCATTTCTTGAGAAAGAATTCATCACCTCGCGCTGTGATATGAAACATCTCATCCGGGTGATTCTGAACTCGCGAACGTTTGCTCTCTCTTCGATTCCTCCACTGGACACTCCCGAAGCAACAGTCCATTTTGCCCACTATCCAATGCGGCGGCTTGAGGCCGAAGTGCTCATCGACGCACTCAACCAGATCACAGAAACGAAGGAGGCCTACAGCAGCCCCATCCCCGAACCATTCACCTTCATCCCCGATGACGTTCGCGGCATCGCCCTTCCGGACGGCAGTATCACGAGTCCCTTCCTTGAGCTCTTCGGGCGTCCACCTCGGGACACGGGATATCAGTTCGAGCGCAGTCTTGACACTAATGCGGCGCAACGCCTTCACTTCCTGAACTCCAGTCACGTCCAGAAAAAGATCGAGGCTAGTCCTCTCGTTGCGAACGCTTCGACTGAAGAATTCGCGAAGCTCGTCGAAAAAACCTATCTCACGATTCTCTCGCGGTTTCCCACAACAGACGAACTGGCAACGCTCCAGTCCTACACCGATTCCGGATCCGCCTCGGGGCGGGCTCTCGCCGTCGATCTCGTCTGGTCCCTGATCAACCAACCAGAATTTCTATACAACCATTGAGTTCCGTTTCCCGAAGATGTCGTCCTACTAAACCATCATACGCCATGAATACATCGATGCTCTCCTCCTCCCCCCGCCTTAACCGGGATGTTTTCCGAGTCGCAGAATCTCTCGGTGGCGTACCGCTTACACGACGCGAGGCACTTCGCCGCTCCGTCTATGGCTCCGCCGGGTTGCTCCTCTGCGAACCCTTCGCTGTGCGAGCCAACCAGGCGCTCCCCACGAGTGAAGGCAAGGCAAAATCCGTCATCCAAATCTGGCTCTGGGGCGGTCCCTGTCACATCGATACATTCGATCCGAAACCCGATGCCGGTCGCGACTATTCGGGACCACTCGACCAGCCGATCGAGACCAACGTCAGTGGGGTACGAGTCGGTCAACTGCTCCCTGAACTGGCAAAACAGGCCGACAAATATTCGCTCATCCGCAGCATGACGCATGGAAACAACGGCCACGAGACCGCATCCTACCTCGTCCAGACAGGGAGAACCTCCGAACGAGACGTCTTTCCGGGACTCGGCGCAGTGGTCTCCTACTTTAAAGGCTACGACGCAGGTTACACGGGGCTCGTCCCACCCTACGTCGTCCTAACACAACCGCAGGGTCGCTTCTCCGAGGCAGGTTTTCTCGGACCACGATATAAGCCCTTTGCCACAGGTGGCGACCCGAACGGAAAGATCTTTGCCGTGGAAGGGATCGTCGCTCCAGGAATCACCGAGGAGCACCAAAAAGAACGTCGCAACCTCCTTGGCAAAATCAATACTCTCGGCGGAGCTTTACCTGGCAATGCAACGATCAAGACTGTCCTCGATTCGGAGACGCAGGCGTACGAACTCATCCTCGGTGACGCAGGTAAGCTCTTTGATCTCGGCCAGGAGAAGGACGAAGTTCGCGATCTCTATGGAAGGAGTACTTTTGGTCAATCCTGTCTCATGGCCCGCCGTCTCGTCGAAAAAGGGGTTCCTTTCATCACCATCAACTACCAGGGATGGGACACCCACAAACAGCATTTTCAGATCATGAACCGGAAACTGCCCGAGCTCGACAAGGGTCTCTCTGCCCTGCTCTCTGACCTCGACAGCAAAGGACTGCTCGATAGCACCGTCGTCTGGTGTACGGGAGAGTTCGGCCGCACTCCGAAGATTGCAAACGAGTCACCGTGGAATGGAGGGCGTCACCACTTTGGAAAAGTCTTTTCCTCCCTCATCGCCGGAGGTGGTTTCCACGGTGGACACGTCGTGGGATCGTCCGATGCGAAGGGTGAAGAAGTCGCCGAACGTCCCGTCTATCCCGCCGACGTAATCGGGAGCATCTACGGCCAACTTGGTATCCCCGCCGACTCACCGCTACCGCATCCCCAGGGAAACCCTACCAAAGTCGTTCCCGATGAATCCGAGGGTGTCCCCACGGCGGGGCTCCTCACGGAACTGGTATAACTCATCCACGGAAGACCATGTCCCGACGAATCCCACTCCTCCTCCCCCTCGCGGGGGCCGCGTTCCTAAGTGCGGTCAGTGCCTTTGCCGCACCGCCTCGCATCGGATTCGTCTACCCCGCCGGAGGACAGGCCGGTTCGACCTTTGAGGTCAGTGTCGGAGGCCAGTATCTCGATGATCCCACCGGCGTAATCATCTCGGGAGAGGGAATCACTGTCGAGATCCTCGATCATGACAAAGTGCCGTCCGCTCAGGTGGTCGACGACTACCGAGACAAACTTCTGGAACTCCAACCCGAGTTCGCAAAGATCAAAGAAGCAGCGGCAGACGCAGCCCACGATCTCATCCCCGAAGTCCAGAAAATCCTCGCTAGTTCCGAACTCGATGAGAAAAAACTCCGGCTCATGACGGAATATTATCGACGGCGCAACGATCCCAAGCAGCAACTCAACACCCAGATTGGCGAGAACGTCCGTGTCTCCGTCACGATCGAGGAATCCGCCGCTCCGGGCATTCGTTACTGGCGTCTCCAGACCGCTTCCGGTTTGAGCAACCCGATGCGTTTTGTCGTTGGCAACCTCCCCGAAGCACGCGAACCGGAAGCAAATCGTTTTGATCTACTGAAGTGTGTCGGAATCAAACCCGATGTTGACGCCGTACGCTCGAGGAGCGGGAGTCCCGATCCTGTCGCCCTCCCAGTCACCCTCAATGGACGCATTCTCCCGGGCGAAGTAGATGAATTCACTTTCAAAGCAAAGGAAGGGGAAAAACTTGTCGTTTCCTTGCAAGCACGGAGTCTCGTCCCCTACCTCGCCGACGCGGTGCCGGGATGGTTCCAGACCGTCGTTTCCCTACACGACTCGAGAGGACGGGAACTGGCGTTCGCGGATGACTACCGCTTTGATCCCGACCCAGTCATTTTCTATAAAATCGCTCGGGAAGGAACCTACCACCTGCGCATCCGCGACTCGATCTATCGCGGACGCGAGGATTTTGTCTATCGTGTCAGCTTGGGCGAACTTCCCTTCCTCACTGCCATCAGCCCTCTCGGGGGTCAGGCTGGATCGGAAGTCGATCTCACCTTTCAAGGCGCGAACCTGGGCGAAAGTCACTTCCCTCGATATTCCGTGCCCAAAGAACCAGGCATCGTCGAACTGACTGCGACCGGCCCCGGTGGACGCTCCAACGCCATCGCTTTTCACGTGGAGTCCTTTCCCGAAGACGCAGAGAGGGAGGATAACAATCGCCTCGGATCGGCAAACCCTGTCGAAATACCCACTCTCATCAACGGCACCATCTCCCTGCCTGGAGATGTCGATTTCTACCGGGTCGAAGGTGCCGGAAACAAACCCATGAGCTTCGAGATCTTCGCCCGGCGACTTGGGTCTCCTCTCGACGCAAATCTCACCGTCTTCGACGACAACGGGGAAATGATCGCCTACAACGACGATTACGAAAACCCCGCCGCCGGTCTCACCACCCACCACGCGGACGCCCGCGTCACTGTGAAGCTACCTGGCAATGGACGTTGTTTTGTTAGTGTCGCAGATACCCAGAATCGCTACGGATACGCCCATGCCTATCGCCTCCGCATCGCCCAAGCAGTTCCTGGATTCGCCCTCCGCGCGACCCCAGCCACCCTCAACGCAAAACCCGGAGCAACCGCCCAA
>JAGPCC010000143.1 GCA_018058245.1 Verrucomicrobiales bacterium | reverse complement strand
GTAGGCATCTAAGACGGCGGCATCCAAGCGAATGAGCGCTTCGCGGCGTTCTTCTTGCCAGTCTGCACTCTTCATATCGGCCATGAGGGTGTCTTCGGCAAAAAGCGCCTGTAATCGGCGGGCTAACAGTCCATGGGAGCGCCGTGAGAGAGCGCCTCCAAGCGGGGGATGCTCAATCGGGCGAGAGTTTCGATATGGTTGTGTCGGTCTAAGTCTTCCTGAAAGCTGAAGGCATTTCCAACTGGCGAGTTCAGAACGGCGGCGATGGAGAACTCCGAAATTTCCGGCTGCGGCCAGATGACGAAGAATTGTTTGGTGAATGCCAGACCGGTTGAATCGGGATATGCAGCAAGTCTCCATGGAGAACCAGGGCTAAAGCGGGCTGCGTTGCAGGCTACCTTGCGTCTTCCCCAGAGATGCTTGTGAGCGCGTGTGCTTGGATCCTGATGTTCCTCCAAAACTGAAAGAAATCTAGTCGTTGCAAGGTGAAACTGCGTGAGATTGCCTCGCATTTTTTCCACGCCAAGAATGAAGCCCTCCTTCTCCGTATCACAGGCAACATCCGAGCGCGGTGTTGATTGCTGAAGGTCGTCGGTCCTTGCGATCCAGTGTAGCCCTTGCCGAATCTTAGCTACTTGTCCAAACGGTGATCCTACGATTCGTTCAAAGATATTCCCTGCTGGGGCAAGTCGAAACGAGATGTTTTGCTTCCCCTTCGGCACATCTAATGTCTTATTGCGGGGCAAAACGACCTTATAATCATTCAGGAAGGAGTCCACGCCGTCTTTGAGCACTTCCGCATAGTGGACAGAAACCGCGGTTCCTTTTTCCCGTCGATCATGAGCCATCAAAGCGATCGTTTCGTTTTCGGCGTAGCGGAATAGTTTGGGAAGTTCAACGATGCTCACTTCGCCATATCGTTGTGCAATGCTGCGGCTCGCTTCGCGGTAAAACGGGCTAGAAAGAAAACTCTGAGGCAGGATTAGGCCGAGCATGGCTGGTGGTGACTGCATTGTGCGCCGGATAAACTCTGCAGGTGGATTGGCCTTAGTTGCCTGCACTGCATTTTTGTAGGTCGCTTTGAAAGCCTCGTAGGGCGGATTGGCCAGAACGACGTTACAAGTTCGCAACGCAGCATCCCATCCTGACCAAGTGAAGACATCATCATGGTGTAGATCCCAGCTATTGTGATTCGGGTAGTCCGTCAGCGTGAGCAGAAGGCGGCAGACTTCAATAGCGAAGGGATCTTTTTCCACACCGGTGAGGCGCCGGCGGAAGTAGTCATGTCTCTGCGCGGGGGCGAGTGACGGGTCAAGATCTATTCCCATCCTCTGCATAGCTGAGGCCATCAGCATTCCGTGACCGCTGAACGGTTCGAACACGCGGCGGTGGTTAACGGGGAGCGTTTCCCACGGAAGGTGGTTCACAATATACTCCGCAAGTCCGTGCGGCGTGCTATGCGTGCCAAGTTGCTTGCGGGTTTCCTTGGTGATGAACGCGCTTTCGTAGATCTCAGCAAGGTCTGGCACACACAAGTTTTGAAAATTCAGGCTGCCCGAGATGCTTTCCCATGCCGTTGCTAGGACACGCTGATGGAGAAATTCGAGTGGCAACTTGGCGATCAGACCCGAGCCGGAATGGTTCTCCGCCTTCTGAAAAATCTCCATTGGTGTTCCGAGATCGTTCCACCCTCGGGCATCGGCCCGGTCCATGAAAATTTTCGCTGTGACGAATCGGAAAAGGAAGGGGAATAGTGAACGCACATCCGGATCAGCAGAATGCACCTCCCGGTAGCACTCGACTGTCGTGGCGAAGGCCGTCTCCAGCAGGGCCTTCAATTCACGGCTAAAGAATTTCTCCAGTACTGGGAGGAGACCCCGATTGAACATGTCCAACTGAGGGTCAGCAGTAACGTCTGCAGCCTTTTTCACCCGCCCGAGAATTTCCGGAGTCCAGAGATCACGATGTTGGCGAAATTCACGTTCGATTGCATCTGGATTGAAGGCTTTTCCAAGCGGCTGAGGCACATCTGCCCCTAGACTCCAAAGCTGAATGTTTGAAGCGCCGACTTCGAAGAACAGCGGTGCTCCCAATGACTGGTATTCTGCCGCAAAGGAGGGAGTTGGTCGGTCAACTCCAGAGAAAGCGATTCCAATACAGGCATTTCGGTAGCTCAATGGACGTCCCGAGAATGCCGCGAGAGGAACTTCCACGGGTACGGAGCGTCCTTTTCTGATGTCCGCAAAGCTGTAGCGACTTACCATCTGCCGGTCATTAAAACCGAGAGATTGCAACCCATCCTTGAAGCGTGAAATGACGGCGCGACGATCCAACTTAGGCTAAATTATTTGTTTCAGAGAGTGCCCAATAGGACTCCTGTAGTTCAAGAGGAAGTTTTCGGGAGGACGAGACTCGATAGCTCAATAGTTTCGCTATGAGCTCTGATTCGTGGGTTCGTTATATTCGGCAGAATCTCCTGAGAATTTCCTTTTCCATCCTCTCTGGAGTCCTTCATGGTAGCGAGTGTAGCGGATCAATCTCGACGATTCAAGGCGGGATACGGAGATGGAAACATTCGATCAAAGGACCTCGGTGCTATTTCAGCTTAACCGAGCATGAATGATCGCAAATCTCCCCGAATCCTAAAGGAATGGAGCTGTGTGGAACTCGCAAACTCCCTGGAGCCCCCCACCTCCCCGCGCTTGCCTTCCCTCTTCGAAAATGCGAATCTCGGCGGATGCGTCTGTTCTGTTGCCTCCTCTTTTCTTTTGCCCTTTCGATCTCCGCGGGTCTGTCGCAGGAGAAACCGAACATCCTTTGGATCTCGGCCGAGGATATCTGCCCGCACTTCGGTTCCTATGGCGATCCGTATGCGATCACCCCGAACCTTGATGCGCTCGCAGCGGAGGGGGTGCGATACACCCACGCCTACACCACCGCGGGTGTGTGTGCTCCGTGCCGGTCGGGGATCATTACGGGCATGTACCAGAACTCGATCGGAACCCAGCACATGCGTTGCAACGCAACGCTGCCGCAGTGGCTGAAGCCGTTTCCCCAGTCTCTCCGCGAGGTGGGGTATTACTGCACGAACAATGCAAAGACGGATTATCAGTTCAGTCGTCCGAGGGCGAAGGAGATCTGGGACGAGTCGTCGGCGAAGGCGCATTGGAAGAACCGGAAGCCGGGCCAGCCCTTTTTTGCGGTCTTTAACTACCTGGGATGTCATGAGAGCGGCATCGCGGACACGAAAAAATACGAGAGTGTGACGAAGAATCTCATGCCGGAGCAACGGCAGGATCCGGCGGTATTTCAGAATCTGCCGCCCTATTACCCGGACACTCCGACGGTGCGCGAGGACTGGAAGCGCAACTACGAACTCATCACGGCGATGGATGCGTGGGCGGGGGATCTCATCAACGAACTGAAGGAGGCGGGGGAATGGGAGAACACGCTGGTGATGTTCTGGTCGGATCACGGGGTGGGCTTGCCACGGGCGAAGCGCTGGCTCTACGAATCGGGCACGCACATCCCGCTCATTCTGCGCTTTCCCGAAAGTCTTCGTCCGCTCGCGACGCAGGGACCGGGTCAGGTCGAGGAGCGTCTCGTGAGTTCGATCGACTTCGGCGCGACGATGCTGCAGGTCGCGGGGCTGGAGGCGCCGGAGTGGATGCAGGGGGTTTCCTTTTTGCGGAAGGAGGGGGCGCGCAGCCACATTTTCGGGGCGCGGGATCGGATGGATGAGCGCTACGATGTCATCCGCATGGTGCGGGATAAGCGCTTTCGCTATATCCGGAATTTTGAGCCGCTGAAACCGTACTACCAGTATATCAACACGGCGGAGCAGGGTGCGACGATGCAGGAGATCCGCAAGGCGGAGAAGGGCGGGACGCTCGGCCCGGAGATGAAACTCTTTTCCGCAAAGCGGAAGCCGGTCGAGGAGCTGTATGATGTGGAGGCGGATCCTCACGAGGTGAAGAATCTGGCAGCGGATCCGGCCTTTCAAAAAGTGCTCGGCGAGCTGCGGGCAGCTCTGACGAAGTGGCAGCTGGAGATCGGGGATCTCGGTCTGGTGCCGGAGTCGGAGATCTTGCGGCGAGAGAAGACGGCGGGGTCTGCCTATGACATCCTCCACGGGGCGACGGATCAGAGCGGTCTCATCCAGTCTCTCACGGCGGTGGCGACGGCCGCCTCGGCGGGGGCGGAGGCCATGCCGAAGCTGCTCGACGCGCTCGGGCACAAGGATGCGGCGGTGCGCTACTGGGGCGCAACGGGCCTGGGGAATTTCGCGGCGGAGGCCAAAAAGACGCCGGGTGTGATGGGGGCGCTGGATGTGTTGCTCGAGGATAAATCACCGGCTGTGGTGGTCGCGGCGGCGCGGGCGCTGTGCCGGATGGGGCTCACGGCGAAGGGGCTCGCGGCGCTGGAGACCCAACTGTCCGGGGACAATGAATGGGCGAGGCTGGAAGCGGTCATCGTGCTCGATGAACTGGAGGAGACGGCGCGCCCTGCGCTGCGCTCGATGAAGGGGGCTCTGCTCGATCAGCCGAACAAGTACATCGTCCGGGTGGCGAACAAGGCGGTGAATGATCTCCTCGGAACGGCGAATCAAGTCCCCTGAATCACGGATGCAGGGGGATTTCCATTTCGACGCGGCGCTGATCGCGGGGGGACGATCGACACGCTTCGGATCGGACAAGGCGTTTCTCGATTGGAAGGGCAAACCGCTCTTTGCGCAGCAGCTCCGCAAGCTGGCGGCGCTGGGACCCGATCGTCTCTGGCTCTCGACGAATGCGGAGCAGCCTTTCCCGGAGATCCTCGAGGGGGTGGTCCGGGTCTTCGATGAGGCTCCCGATCTCGGTCCGGCGGGGGGACTGAAAGCGGTCCTGGAAAGGAGCACGGCCGATTTTGTTCTGGTCCTCGGGGTGGATCTGCCGAGGATGGAGGGTGCCTTCCTCGAATCGCTCCTCGCGGAACGTGGCGGGATCGTGCCCCGCTCAAGCCGTTACTGGGAACCGCTCGTCGCAGTCTATCCTCGCGAGCCGATGCGGGCACTTATCGAGGGAACCCTCGCGGCGGGAAATCGCAAGCTCCAGGGGATGCTGGACGAGGCGAAGGAGCTGGGGCTGATCCGCGAGCTGCCGGTGACGGAAGGGACGAGTCGGTTTTTTGCCAATCTCAATACGCCGGATGATCTGCTCGTCCTGGAACAGGGGCTGGGTGATGAATCTTTGCAGTTGCAGCGATTCCGGACTGGTTCCGGGTTCTCCAGGGAAACGGATCGGGTCGCGGCCGAGGAGCCGCTCGAGATCCGGGTCAACGGAACGAGTGTCGCGGTGACGATGCGGACTCCGGGGCATGATGATGAACTGGCGACGGGATTCCTTTTTAGCGAGAGTCTCCTCACGAGCGCCGGGGAGATCCTGGAAATCGCGCATTGTCCCGATGTCGATCCGGAAGGGGTGGGCAATACGCTCGATGTGCGTCTCGCCGGAGAGCCGGATCTCAGCGGATTGACTCGGCATGTTTTTACCTCGAGCAGCTGCGGGGTCTGTGGGAAGGCGACGATCGCGTCGGTCTTCCAGCAGTTCCCGGCGGTGGAATCTTCGCTCGTCCCGTCCGCAGGGCTGCTCCTCGATCTGCCGGGGAAGCTGCGGGCGGCCCAGGAAACCTTTGAACGCACCGGCGGCCTTCATGCCTCGGCGCTGTTCAATGAGGCGGGGGGGTTGCTCCTCCTGCGGGAGGATGTCGGTCGGCACAACGCGCTCGATAAAGTGATCGGTCATGCGCTGCGGAACGGAATCCCGCTCGACCGGGTGATCCTGCTCGTGAGCGGTCGAATCTCGTTCGAGCTGATGCAAAAGGCCCTCTCGGCCGGCATCCCGGTGGTGGCGGGGATCTCCGCGCCGAGCAGTCTGGCGGTGAAACTGGCCCGGGAGAGTGGCCAGACTCTGGTCGGCTTCCTCCGGGAGAAGGGTTTTAACGTCTACGCCGGGGATGTTTCTTCGACGGAGTGATCGTTTTATGACTCCAATCCGCCGGAGGCGATCGCGGCGATGATCATCGCTCCGTAAACCAGTACGATCACGGTCGAGATGACTAAACCGATGTATCCGGTAATGAGACCGGCGAGGGAGAGCCCGCCGTTGGAACTCGGTTCGGTCTCGAGGCGTGCCCGTTTTCGCCCAATGTGTCCGCAGACGATGCCGGCGATCGAGAAAATCCCGAAGCAGCTGAGAATGCCGAGGATGCCAAAGACGAGGGCGCAGATCGCGACCGCGTCGGTCCTACCTGGTGCCAACTGCACCGAACCCGGTGCCGCCTTTCTCTGCTCTGCCGGAGTGAGAATGGGCGGGTAAGACATGCCCGCAAAGAGCTCTGGCCGCAGGAGCGATGCCGCTTTCCAGTCGGTCAGGGTCTCATTCCAGAGCAAGGTGGACGGCTTGATGACTCCGTCGTTCACCAGCGCGGCGAGTTGGTCCTCGCTCACCAGTTGCTGCTGCTCGGATGCGTCTGCGTAGTACCAGTCCATAATCGTTTCCCTACACTACAAAAGAGAGGGAAGGGAGTCGAGCCTGTCCTAGGAAAACTTGCAGTGGCTACGGAACGCGTTGAGCCGCGTTTCGAAGACATCCTGGGTCAGGCTTTCGAGCGAGTGCGTGCTGAAACTTTCGCAAGTGAAGCTGGCAAGGATGGTGCCACGGGCGATGCCACTGGTGAGGTCAGAGAAAGTGTATTCGGATTTCCCGAGGCTGGCGAGGTAGCCGGCAAATCCGCCAATGAAACTGTCGCCCGCACCGGTGGGGTCAAAGACATCGTGGAGGGGGAAGGCGGGACAGGCAAAAAACTCATTTTCTCCAAAGAGCATCGCTCCGTGTTCACCCTTTTTGATGATGACGTACTTCGGTCCCATCGTGCGGAGGCTGTGTCCGGCGGCGACGACGTTGGACGTGTCCATCATCAATTTCGCTTCGCTGTCGTTCAGAACGAGCAGGTCAATCCGCTTCAGGAGAGACTCCAATTCCGGTCGGGAAATCTGAATCCAGAGGTCCATTGTATCCGCGATGGTGAATCCAGGGCCGGTGCCGAGCTGATCCACCACGCTGTGCTGATTGAGCGGATGAGCGTTGGCGAGCAGATTTACAGTCGTGATCGACTTCTGGGATTCCGCGACGGCAGGCAGCCACGACTCGAGCACGTTGAGCGCGACCGCGAGGGTCTCGCGATCATTCATATCCTCCATGTATTCGCCCGACCAGCGGAAAGTCTCGCCCTCGGAGAACTCGAGGCCTTCGAGATTGATCTCCCGGCTTTTAAACACCTCCAAATGCTCGGCAGGGAAATCGTGACCAACGACTCCGACAAGCCCGACGGGAGAGAAGTAATTCGCGGCAATCGCTGCGTAGGAAGCGGAACCGCCAAGAAGATTCTCCTGGGACGCTTTTTGCGTTTTGACATTGTCGATGGCGATGGAGCCGGATACGAGGACGCTCATGGGAAGAAGGGATTCAGGTGTTGAGGGTTTCAGGAGAGGATTGCTTTCGCTGCGCGGACATAAGCAGCAATGTCGGGTGCTTGCAAGATGCCTGAGACGATAACGGCACGTTTTGCGCCAGCTGCGACGAGTTCGGGAAGATTTTCGATCTTGATTCCCCCGATACAGAAAATCGGGAGATCCGGAAACCGGGTGTGGACTTCGCGAATCTCGGTCGTTCCGATCGGTTCGTAGGTGGGTTTCGTCGGTGTAGAAAAGAGTGGGCCGAATCCGATGCAGTCCGTCTGCGGATCTGCGGCAGCGGCCGCTGCCTGATCGAGGCTGTGGGTCGACCGGCCCACCAGCATGGAGTCCCCGACGATGGCACGGACTTCGTCCATGGAGGCATCGTCCTGCCCAACGTGGATGCCGTCGGCACCGATCGCCGCCGCGACGGCAGCATGATCATTGATAAAAAACGGAACTCCCCCCTCTCGGCAGATCGGGAGCAGGGTGGCGCCCCATTTTTCGATCTCGGAAGCCTCGTGCCCTTTCGCCCGGAACTGGATCACATCGATCCCTCCCTCGATCATCTCCGCAGTGATCCGGATGAGCGCCGACCGGTCTGCGTAACCTAGGTCGACGATGCCGTAAAGTTTGGCGTGAAATAAAGTGCTGCGGGCCATCGCCGAGACTCAACAGGGTATGAGGAGTGAGTCAACCCTATTTGACGGGACGCGGGGGTGCGCCTACCGTTTCCTCCGTCCCTCTCCCTACTCTTTGTTGACGATTGAAGACTCGCACGACCAGTCAACTTTTCCGGGTTTTCGCTCTTCTCGTGGCATTGGTCCCGATACTGTGGACGGCAGGCCTGCGGGGCGAAGAGAAGGCGGGGGAAAAGGCGACGAAGGCGGCTCCCTGGACGGAGACCGACACGCGCCTCGCGAATCACTACATCCAGCTCCTCCAGAAGGATCCCGCCTACGGGTCTGTCCTCGATCTGCTGTGGGATCTTTATGCAAAAAAGGATCAATCTCCGCTGCTCCTTCAGTATTTCAAAGGGGCCACAGAGAAGGGGCCGACGGTGGCAAAACTGATCTATGCCCATCTCCTGCGAAAAGGCGGCCAGATCGAAGAGGCTCGACCTTGGTATGATCAGGTGATCGAAGCGGATCCGGCGAACATCCCGGCGCTCCGCTCTCTCGCGGAGATTGCCGATCTCCAGAAGCGCACCGCCAAGGCGCTCTCGTTCTACACGCGGCTCGTCGAGTTGATTCCTCCGGGGGACGTGGATGGCATTCCGCTTCGTTTGAGAAAAGCGGCCCTGCAACGCCAGCAGGGGCAGAAAGAGGAAGCCATCGCGACTTGGAACGAACTCCTCGCTCAATTCCCTGAAAATGCTCCACTGAGGACGGAAATCGTTTCCCTCCTGCTTGAGGCGGGAGAGACGGAGACGGCGATCGCTGTGTTGTCGTCCCTCGCGGCGGAGGGCGAGGTCAAGCAGAGACTCGATGCCCTACTCGAACTGAATCGCCTCTATGAATTCATCGGCGACTTCAACGGTGCGACTACCGCCGCGCGCAAGGCGATGACTTTGTTGTATTTTAAAAATCATGAATTTTCCGAGGTCTTTTTACGGGTGGTCAGGATCCACGAGCGCTTTAGCCGACTCGGGGAGTTGGAGGCCGAGCTGAAAGGAAAGGTGAGTGAAACGAACCCCACGGAGGAGTCGCTGGTTCTATTGGGTGAATTCTACCGTCTCACGGCAAATCCGGATCGGGAGGAAGAGACCCTAAAACGACTCGTCGAACGCCTCCCTGGAGAGCTGGACTATCAGATCCGTCTGGTCAATATTCAGGTGCAAAACGATCACTACGCCGCCGCTGCGGAGACTCTGGATGCCTTGCTCGCGCTTCAAAAAGACGCTCCACTCCCTCTTTTGCTACTCCGGGCGACGATCGCCCTGCATGGAGAGAATCGCGCGGCGGCGTCTCGTTTGCTGAGCGCCTACTTGGAGTCTCACCCGGGAAACAGCGAAGGAGTGCGTGAAATCATTGATTTTGCGAGGACAAACTACCTCGATGATCTCGTCGAGCGACTCCTGAAGCAGCAAGCAGGGGAGCCCAAAACGACAAGGGACAATTCGGTCGCGCCGATCGAGTTGGCTCGTTTTTTCCAAGAGCGCGGGCGGAAGGAGCAAGCCGTCGAGACGCTGAACGAGTATGTCGCAGCGGCGGGAGAGTCCACCCTCGAGCGGGCGGCCCGTTTGTTCCAAGTTTCCGGAGTATTTCGAGATATGGATCGCCCGAAGGAGGCCCTCGCGTCGCTGGATGAAGCGATCTCGCTCGTGCCTTCGAATGGAGAATATCAAACCGCACGGGCGGATCTCTACGTCGCCAGCAAGTCTATCGACGAGGCGATCACTCAGCTGGAAACGATCCGGGCGTCTCGCACCGGCTACGCCGAACGCGCGGAAATCGATCAGCGCATCTTCAGTTTGCTGCGCGGTCATTACTCCACCGAACAGGTTCCGCCGGAGGCTACCGGAGTGTTGAAAAACGGAAAGATTCAGACCCTCGCTCAGTACCAGGCGATCGCCATCGCTGCCTCTCAGGCGAACCGGAGCAAGGACGATCACCCTCCGAAGGAGCTGCTCGATTACTTCGAAGCGATCCGCCGTGAGGCTGAGGAAAAACCTTCCACAGAGTCCCGTTATCGGGCTGCGTGGTGGGCGATGAAGCTGCAGGACTATCCGGAATGTTACCAACAACTGACCACCGCCAACCAAGAAGCCGGGAAACCAGTGCTCGAGATCGAAAAGATGCTCCTCAGTCTCGCCGAGCTGAATGAGCGCACTCCGCTCATGGTCCGGCATTTGACCAATCTCATCGAAATCGATCCGGAGAACGCCGACGATCTCCGGCAACGCCGGGCCGAGATGCGCTTTGATCTGGGATTTGAGGACGAAGCAATTCGGGAGTTGAAGGAACTCGCGGCAAAACCCGACGCGTCTCTTTCCACGCTAAACACTCTCGCGAAACTCTATCAACGACAGGGAAGTCCCGACAAACAAGTGGAAGTCTGGCGGCGAGCCTATCGCGACGCGAATCTCGTCGAGAAGCGCAGCATCGTGAAACAGCTCTCGAATGCGCTCATCGAAAGCGGAAAGGCCGAGGCCGCGCTCCAGGCGCAGATAGATCTGCTCGAGCGGGAGTCCGACCCGATCCAACGGCGGAAGCAACTCGATGCCCAGATCACGGTGGCTCAGACGCATTCTCTCGTCGACTGGATCCTGGACCAGTACGGGGGGCTCGCTCGACTGCATCCTTTTGACCGCTTTTACCCCGAAGCTCTCGCCCGTGTCTACAAGGCGGCCGGACGGGACGCGGAAGCCTACGAGGCGATGAAAAAAGCCTATTACATGTCGGGGCAAAGTGAAGAACTCCTCGCGGAACTCGGGATGCTTTCCGACCGGCTCGGAGATCTGAAGTCCGCGATTTATTATCGAAGGCAGCTTCTCAATCGCGGTGAGGGAGACACTCTCGACAACTGGAAAGCGCTCGTGACCATGTTGGAAAAAGATCTCCACGTCGGCGAAGCGGATCAATTGCGGCGGCGTCTTGAGACGAAATTCGGAACCGATACGGAATTTCTTGCCGAGCTCACTTCCTACTATCTCAAAAACGGACGCCCGCGGGATGCGGGCCGTACGCTTTCCCGGCTCGTGGCGCTCCGCAGTTGGGATCTCGAAGCCCGTTTCCAATTCGCGCTTTTGCAAATCGAGCGGGGAGAAGAGGAGGAGGCGTATGAAACATTGAACCTGATCCTGAAGGAAACGGAGCAGATCGCCTATCCCGAAGGTTTTGGGGAGAAGATCCTCCCCCTGCTCCGTGTCGCGACGCTCACGGCGGAGGACCGGGCCGACTCCGGTGAGGGTCTCGATGCCTTTGTCTTTACGGTGGAGGGGTATCCCTTCGTCGGTGGGAATCTGCAGGATGAGATTGCAGAAAGTCTCCAGCAAGCCCGGCCCGAGTTCCAATATTCGCCGAAGACCCCTTCCCTCATCCGGATTCGGGCGATTGAGGAAGCCGCCGCACTTGCCGCGACTCTCGGAAGATCCGGAACCTGGCTGCAGGGCTGGACCGACGAGAAACGTCCGCTTTTCGAGCGCCTCTGGGCGACTCGCTACGCCGGAGCTCGGGATCCCTTTGCTACCCTGCTCGAACAGTTTCCGAATTCCGGATCGCACATTGATGAATTGCTCATCGCCTATTCAACACTGCTCATCGCGTCCCCAGAGCGATGGAAAAAATGGGCGGAAGCAGAGAGTCCGGACGGTGATCCGGCGAGACCTCGCTCCACCTACGGGGCGATGGCGATGTTGATGCTGTTGAAAGACGGCCGACAGGATCCCCTTTGTGATCGAGAGGCGATTTACTCCATGCTCGCCGATCTCCCGATGAACAAAACCGTCGCGGCCCATGTTTTTTCGGAACTGCGAAAGGCGGGGGACTTTGAGGTCGCGTATCGTGTCGGAAAAATTCTCGCGGATTCCATTATGGCGGATGAAGGAAGTTTTCTTTTTGCTCTCTCACAGGTTGCCGGATTCTCGGGTCATGTCGCCGAACGAAAGCACTGGCTCGATTTTTCCCTCAGCCCCTCCCATGCACGTACAGGGAATCGTCTCTCCAGCCACTTTTATGCGGCGCTCACGGAGAGGCTCGGCACGTTCCTGACGGACGGGGAGCGACGACATTTTGTGCAGGGCCTGTCCCTTGACGAATCGATTGCTGGATTGACCGAAACTAGCGCGATGGAGCGGCAGCTCCTCCTCTCGATGGCCGTCGGCGACACGGACGAGGTCATCCAAGGTCTCGGCCCCTTGATGGATCGTCAGATTCAGGTGCTGCGTCCGGGGACCACTGACGCGGATGACCTCGGAAATATCCGCAGTCAAGGCTGGCAACGAATGAGCCAGATCCTCCATTTCTACGCCGATCGACTCACTCTTTCTCCGAAGAATCGGACCGATTTTGTGGCGGTGATGGGGGGCAATTCCTTTGCCGCTGAAACAAAGGAACCTGTGAATCCGCAGTGGGAA
>JAGPCC010000142.1 GCA_018058245.1 Verrucomicrobiales bacterium | reverse complement strand
GGTCACACCGGATGTTCTCCGGGAATTGCTAGCTGCGCATTCGGTGACGCCGCTGGAACCCGCCCCGCCGAGAGATGAGGCGAAAGTAAAACTGGGCCAGGCTCTCTTTTTCGATCCGATTCTGGGTGGGAATGAGGACGTCTCGTGCGCGACTTGTCATCATCCCGCGACGGCGACGGCAGATGCTCGGTCCCGTGCCGTGGGAACGCTCGCTTACGTCGCAGGAGATCGCCGCCTCCCGCAGGGATTCAGTCTTGTGGAGATCTCTGCGGGAGTCAAAGTACTGAGCGGATTCAAACGCGGAGGCGCGGCGCATCCTTTCACTCCGAGGAATTCCCCGGAGATTTTTAATCGAGGGGATTCCGCCTGGACGACGATGTTCTGGGACAGTCGGGTGGAACAGAAAGCGGACGGAAGATTCGCGGTGAACGCGATGCGCATCGCCAAAACTCCCGGGCATTATCAAGTCGTGTTGCCGGCTTCGATCAAGAACGTACTGGCCGCCCAGGCGATGATGCCCGTCCTCTCGAACGACGAAATGCGTGGCACAAAAGGCGAGCTGACCTCGCGCGGAGGTCACAACGAAGTCGGGCAGATCCTGGGTCAGAATGAGGAGGAAATCTGGGCAGCCTTGATGAAGCGACTGCTCAGCTTCGAGGGGTATCGGGACTTGTTTTCGAAAGCCTATCCCGATGCGGAGATCGACGAGCTTCCTTTCGCGGCAGCAGGGAACGCCATCGCTGATTTCGAGATTGATGCGTTCACCTTGCTCGACAGCCCCTTTGACCGTTTTCTCGCCGGAGACGACGGGGCCATGAGTCCGGAGCAGCGGGAAGGTGCGGCGCTGTTTTATACGAAAGCGCGATGTGCGGAATGTCACTCGGGAAAACTCTTTACGGATCAGCTTGCCCACAATATCGGGGTGATTCCGATCGGCCCGGGGCCGGATCCGGTGGAGATCATGGATTTTGGCATTGCCCACCGCAGCAACGCCGGACTCGATCAAAAATTTGCCTTTCGGACGCCCCCGCTGCGGAATGTCGAGCTGACCGCTCCGTTCATGCACAATGGTGCCTATCGGGATCTTGAGACTGCCGTGCGGCATCACCTCGATCCGGAGGGATACCTCGAGGGATACGATGCGACACAATTGGAGCCCGAGTTCAGCGGAGCGATCCACGATGACCTCCAGACGATTCGTTCCGTGAAACGCACCCTGTCAAAGCTCCTGAAGCCGCTTCCCCAATTGACGGACCGCGAGGTGGATCTCGTGCTGTCGTTTCTCGGTTCTCTGACGGCTCCCTCGGCGAAGAATCTCGGGCATGTCATTCCGGAGTCCGTTCCGAGCGGTCTACAGTTGGTCGATCCCTTTCCTCCTCTGCGCTCTTCGGAGTAGATCGAGTCCCCCATCCCATGCCGCTGGCCGATCAACTCGCTGGAAATCGCTGGATGATTTCCTCTCGTTGAGGGGGGATTTCTCCAAAATGCTCCCGTAGGGATCGTATCGGATCGACGCCAGGCTCAAGCACCCCGAGAAACTCCCCGAGTTGTTTCTCAAAGTGATTCAGTGCACGGAGATCCGCCTCTTTCTCTTCGAGATAGTTCAGGCCACGGTCGAGCAGGTCGGCCAGCTCGGGGAGCGGAGTCTCGGCCTCGGCGACCTGATCGATCAATTTCACAAAATAGGAGGCCGCAAGAGTTTGCAGGTAGTTGCGCCGAAGCCCGAAGCGAGCACGTTCGATTGTGAGATCGACGAGGATATGGAGATCGCCCTTTCTGGCGGGGTGGATCTCCAACTCACAGAGATAAAAGAGGTCGAGTTTCCCGGCAAAAAGGCTTTTCGGACGTCGGGCACCCTTTGCGACCGTCTTTACGATGCCGTGGTCGTGAGTACACCAGTGTACGATGAGGCTTGTCTCGGTGAGGGGAGACCGGCGGATCAGAGTGCCTCGTGTTTTCATGGGGGAAAGGAAGATTGGTAAGCGACTATTTGAATTTTTCCAATAGTGTGGCAATGCTACCGCCCTCCATGAAAGAAGAGATACAAGCGATCGATACTAAAGCCTTACAGGCCCGACTCTCCGAGTTGCGGCGGTATCTTTGACTACGAAAGACTCGAAAAAGAGCTGGAGGCCTATGATGCCGAGATGAGTCAGCCCGAGTTCTGGGAGGACAAAGATCGTGCTCAGTCAAAAGTCGCACAAGTCGCGGCGCTCAAAAATAAAATCGTGCCGATCCGTGATCTCACTGTGCGGATCGAAGATTTTGCAGTGCTCATCGAAATGGCACTGGAAGAGAATGACGACGGCGCCTACACGGAAGTACTGGCCGAGCGCGATCTCATCGAAGCGGCGCTCGATAAGGTGGAGTTGCAGACGCTCTTGAGCGGTCCGCACGATTCGGAGAGCGCCTATCTGACGATTCACGCGGGAGCTGGGGGAACGGAGGCCTGTGACTGGGCTGACATGCTCGTGCGGATGTACCAGCGCTGGGGCACTCAACAGGGATTTAAGGTTGAGATGATCGACGTGCAGGAAGGGGAGGAAGTGGGGATCCGCGGGGCGATGCTTCGTTTTGAAGGGGAAAATGCCTACGGGTATCTGAACTGTGAACGTGGTGTCCACCGGCTCGTGCGGATCTCGCCTTTTGATTCCCAGGCCCGGCGACATACCTCCTTTGCCAGTATCGACGCGACTCCGGAACTGGAGGAAGAGCCTGACCTCGAAGTGGACGAGAAAGATTTGGAGATCACGACGATGCGGTCCGGGGGAAAAGGGGGGCAGAACGTGAACAAGGTGGAAACCGGAGTTCTCATGCGACATCTGCCGACCGGTGTGATGGTGCGCTGCACCGTCGAGCGCAGTCAGCACAAGAACCGTGCCCTCGCTTTGAAGATCATGAAGGGGAAACTGCTCCAACTGGAGGAGGACAAAAAGCGAACCGAGATGGAACGAGTCTACGGCGAAAAGGGCGAGATCGGATTCGGCAGTCAGATCCGCTCCTACGTGTTCCAGCCCTACCAGATGGTGAAAGATCACCGCACCGGCTGCGAAACCGGGAACATTCAGGCGACGATGGACGGCGATTTGCAAAAATTCATCGAAGCAAAATTGCGTGGCCATGTCGCAGGTGAATCGCGGGATGACGTGTAGATTCGGTTCGTGAAGGAAAGGCGTGATTTTTTCGGGGGAAATCGGGTAGTCTGAAGGCATGTCCCGCCTTTCTCACTTTTGGTTTCTGCTTCTTTTCTCGGGCCTCGCGCTGGCTCAGGAGCCAGTGGATCAGCGGGATTTCAAAGACTCGATCAATGGCTGCGGCCCCGCTGCGATCCTCAATCTCCTGAAATTCAGCTCCGATCCCGCGATTTCCAGACTCTACGGCGATCTCCCGGGCAGTGGTGAGGGAACGAGGATGAAGTACCTCGTCGACCGATTTTACAAAAGCCGGAACTCCGTGAGTTATCCGGGACAGCGGCGCTGGGGGCTGCACGGGATCGAAAGCAGCGACCTCGCGACTGGTCTGAACGAACTGCTGCAGGAGAACGACTGCGCTCCCTTTGCCTCCACCTACCTCGATCGAGAGGAGGGTGAGACCGGCGCGGCGCATCTCGCTCGGTGTCGCCAACTTATCGTGCGATCGATCGAGTCGGGAGTGATGCCGATCCTGAGCCTGCGATCTTTTGTCGTGAGACGTCGTGAGCGGGAGCAAATGAATCCCCACTGGGAATCGGGTGTTCATCATTACGTGCTCGTGGTCGGAGTGGAAAACCCCCCTTCAACCCTCGGGTTTGGGCTGGAAGTGATCGATCCTTGGCGCGGGAAAAAGAGCGTCGTGTACTTGCATCGCGAGACCCATGGGCATCCCTTTACCGCACTCAAAGGAACTGAGGACTCTGGGGAATGGCTCAGTGGACGACCCTTTTTGCAAGTCATCGCGGAAGACCTGCCCTCCCTGCGACCGGCCGACCTCGACTGGTCCGAACGATTTTTAGTCGTCGCAAACTTCCTCATCGGGCGGTTCTGATCCGCGTTTTTCCGGGAAACTTATTCGAGAATCCGAGGTTTATCTGTAGTATTGATCCTCTGACATGTCTTCTAGCACGCTGGTTCTGCCCGCCCCTGATCAGGGCTGGGTTCTTTATTCCTCCGGGTCCGAAATCGGGCGTGGGGAGGATCTTCGCGCTCTCGTCGGCAGTCGTTCGGATGTCGTGATCGGACTTCCTGCTTCGCTGGTTTCCACCTTTGTCGTCGATCTGCCTCTCGTCGATGGAACCTTGCACGAGAGCATGATCTTCGCCCAGATCGAAAAACGCGGTCTCGCAGGAAAAGGGAATTTCGTTTTTGACTACGAGCGGATCCACCAATCGGACGGCGGAGATATCTTTGCGGTCCAAGTGATTGCCGATCTCCCGGCGGAGCTGATCATCCCGGTGGCTGGTGGGTACAATACCTCGGCCTCCCTGCTGAAAAGCGGTCCTGTCACCCTGCTGCGCGAGCAAGGCAGACTCGTCCTCGCGGTTGTCACGAACGGAGTTCCGGCGCATTTTCAAGTGTTGAACGGAAAACCGGAAGTGGGTCGCGCGACCGCGCAGGAGATCAACCTCCTTTTACTAGGGCTGAAAGGGGAGTCCTTTTTGGCGAGCAGTCCGATCCGTGAACTGGCCCTAGATGTTCCTGGGGTGCAGGAAAAAGAGCTGATCGAATTCCGTAGTGCCCTTTCCATCCCTGTCACCATCGTGAGTGGAAGCCCGGCGGTCGCCAGTGGAGAGAGTCGGCCCCGTCTGACCCCTGCCGCAGTGCTCCTCTCGCGGAAAAAACGCCGTTCCACCGTGCGGAATATCGTCCTCCTCGCGGCTGGATTGATTCTCTATGCGGTGATCGGAGTCTGGGTGTGGAAGGATGCCCAGACGACAAAACGGGAGATCGCTTCGCTCGAACATCAGGTATCCATCATCGAACCCGATGTGCAGCGTATCCAGCTTGCCGAGCAACGCTGGCGCAAACTGGAACCGGCTTTTGAGAAAGACTACTTTCCCATCGTCCAACTAAGTCGCATCACTGCCGCCCTGCCGGGAAGCGGAGTCGTGATCCGGGAGTATCGGACTTCTGGCCGGGACATCCGCGTGCGAGGGCAGGCTCGCGACGTGCAACTTGCAAATCGCCTCCTCGAAGACCTCCGGGGTATCGATGGATTTGAGACCTACGAATGGAGTATGCCGAATCCGAAAGTGGAAAAGAACAACACGGCAACGTTTGAGATCGAAGGGAAACTAAAGAATGCGGGCGCTGACAGTTAGAGAAAAGTGGCTCCTCGGCCTGTGTTTTGGCGTGATCTTCCTCGTCGGAAACGCCTTTGCGGCGCGTTCTGTTTTGAAGGTGCTACGTGGCAGCGATTCGAAGATCGAGACACTCACGAGCACCCTCGCCGATCACGAAATGTGGGTTGAGGATGCTCCCAAAGCCGACGCGAGGGAGAAATGGCTCGCGGAAAAAATGCCGCACCTGGGAGATTCAACTCTCGGGAAATTGCAGGGAGATTTGATCCAGTCGCTCCAGGATGACCTGTTCGAACGGAAGCTCCGGATCGATCAGCAGAGTCTTCAGGACATCGTGAGTGAAACCTTTTATACGGAAGTCGCGGTTCGCCTCACCGTTCGGGGTGCCGAAACGGAGGTGGTCGGGTGGCTCACCACTCTGCAGGCACCGGAGAAGTTCCAGGTGATCAAAGCAATCGAGTTGGAACTCGATACCAAGTCCAAAGAGGTCGAACCGCAAGCCGTCTGTCAGATCACGATCGCCCGCTGGTACCTTCCGGAGTCGGGAGAACCACTGACCTCGAAGAACAAGGTCGAAGAGACGGGAAAACAGGGTTAAGGTGTAGAGTCAACAGGGTACCATCCATGAATCAACTGCTACCCATCCTATCCGTGTCCGTGCTCGCGATTGGAACGCTCTGTGGGGAGGATTCTTCCGTGCGACCGGTCGCTCCGCAACCAGCACCTCCTTCGGAGCAAGACTACGAAGCGTTGCGAAAGACGAGCCCTTTCACTCGGGTTTTGAGCCTACCCGAGACCTACACTTTGCGTGGGGTCGCCAGTGTCGGTGGTGCCCAGATCGCCACGCTCTACAATCGGGAAACCAAAAAGACCATCGTCGTCACTCCAGACGGGAATAACGAGGCGGGCCTCACGCTGGTGGAAGTGGTCCCGGGAAACGACCTTGCAGGTGTCACCGCAAAAGTCTCTTTTGCTGGTGATGAAGCGGAATTAAAATACGATGTTGAGCACCTCTTTCCGCAACCGAAGGGACAGGCCCACAGCGGCAGGCGTGAGGGTGGAAAGGACGGCGAACGCCGTGGACCGTCGCCTCAGGATATCGAACGATTCAAAGCCCTGCCGGAAGAGAAACAAGCGAAACTCAAGGAATACATCGGCCATGTGATCAAGAACTATCCCGACATGTCACGAGAGGAAAAAGGAAATCTGATCCGGGGAGCGATGATCCGGCTCACCGACGGACGGGACATCGAGGTGCCGCCCGCCCCTACCCCTGGTGGAGGCGCTGCCGCAGATGGGGCAAAGTCGGGTGATCGAAAAAGCCGGAGCGAGAAAGCGCGGCGTTAACTCTGTGTTGCACTCGTGGCGGGGACTCGTGGCGGGGACTCGTGACGAGGACTCGTGACGAGGAAGAATCCTACGGTTTTACGAGGCGCACGGACCCGATATCCATCATGCGCGGTTGGATTTTTTCTCCAGCGGTGAGGACGAGGGAATAGATTTTTCCTGCCGCGAGTTCAACGGTTCCTTCGAGGCGGATCGTTTCAAACTTCTCCAGACTCGGAGTGGTCTTCGATTGACCGTTGAATGTCTTCCCGCCGAGATAGACCACAAATTCACTGGGATCTTCCCGTAGGGTCGCTTGGTCGATCTCGATCGCATAGGAACCGGCTTCGGCGATTTTGAAACTCCAGATAAACCAAGTCTCTGGCGAAACCCATCCCGTCAACGCAGAGAGAAAGGAATTGATCGAGGCCCGCTTGTCGCCTCCGACTCGCGCCTTGTTCCCCTGTAAATTCTCGCCCGGTTTGATCTCGGGAATGCTCTTGATTACCTTGTCGAGAGTCTGCACGTAGTTTTTCGCGACGGGCCCCTGGGTGGGGTGTTTTTGCCACTCGATGAGGACCTTCAGTCCCTCGGGAGAGGGGAACTCGACGAGCGAATCCATGAGCTTCCGGACATCATTCGGGTTGTTTGCGTACCCAAATGCTTTTTGCCAGAGAGGAATCATTTCGGCCACGGGTTCGGCGCCCGGTAGCGTAACGAGTCGCACGTAGGCCCGCTCTGCCCCGGCCTTGAGCGCAGCGTCGCTGGTCGTTGTGATGATGTTTTCAACCTCCCCAAGAACAGTGCGGTTCGGCCAGTTGAGATAAGCGATGAGGGCGTCGCGCTGGTACTCTGGGGCATCTTCCTTGTTGTAGACGGTCGTGAGGCGGCTTTTTACTTTGTCACCCCCGAGGACTCCGAGGATGCGGAAGAGACTTTTGCGTTCGTTTCCGCTGGTGGTGGAAACGCGGGTGAGGAGGGAATCGACAATCGCTCCGGTCTCGCCGCCTTTTCGGAGAACGGCGAGGACGGTGTCTTCGAATACCTTGCGTACGGGCAAGGTGTGATCGCCGGTGAGGGCACCGAGCACTTCATTGATGCTCTTGAGGTCGGCGATGGATCGGACGGAGTTCAGGAGCTGAACTCGCTGCTCATCCGTCGTAGCGGATTTGAATGTCTCGATCATCGTGGTGATCGCGGGGGAGTAGTTCCTCTCCGCAAGAGCCTGGGCGAGTTTGATGCGCGTAGGGAGGCCCTCGGCGACTTTCATTTGCTCATGAATCGCCTCACTGATCCCTACTCCCTCAAGACGTTCGAGGACTTTGTAGGCATCGCTTTTGATAGAGGGCGTTGCTTTGCTGTCGGCGAGGAAATCCACGGCGATCACGACGTCGGCGGGAGTCCCCGTGGCCGGTTCTGCGCTTGCGAGGGCTACGATGCGATCCTGGTGACCTTTCGCGACCCCTTTTTTCCAAGTGGAGTATCCCACAAACAAAAGAATCGCGGAGAGGGCGCTCGCCATCGCGATCCATTTTGTTTTGTTGTTTCCGAGAGCGGTTGTCCCGATTTTTTTGACATTCGGGCGCCCGCCCCCGATGGAGCCGGTGAGGGGGCCCGTATTGCGATTCCGTGCGCCTACACCTGACGTAGCAGAGCCTTGGAGGCGACCGGTCGTAGCACCGCTGACCAATCGGCCGGCGAGAGGGGCGCTCCCTGTGCTTCCGGAAATCACTAAGAGAGCCGGAGGAGCCGCCGCCTGTCGGCCTGCCCGCACGATTGTCACTCCACCCGTATGGACCTCGGGAGTCGCCTCGACTGGCAGTGCCTGGACGGGAATGGCACCGGGAGGCTCGGGATTTCTCGGCCATTGCTTCAGCGCATCGCGTGCGTCGGCGGGGCGGTGAATGATATCCCGATTGATCAGCCACATGACCCACTGACAGATCGAGGGCGAGAGGTCGGGACGTACTTGATCGAGGGGGATGACCTTGTGCTGGAGGTGCGCATTCATCACCTGCGGAGCAGTCTCGCCATTAAAAGGATACTGGCCGGTGAGGGCATTGTAGTAGACACAACCCATCTGGTAGAGGTCGGTTCGGGAATCGAGTTCACCGCGCTCGAACTGCTCGGGTGCCATGAAAAAGATCGAACCCATCACAGACTCCTCTTGATCCATCGTCTGGACGGAAGGGGACTTGCTGAACTTGGCGAGTCCGAAGTCGAGGATCTTCAGCTGAAACTTGCCGGAAGCCTGCCAGATCACCATGATGTTGGTCGGCTTGATGTCCCGATGGATCACATTGTTTGCCTGGGCCGCAATGAGCGCTTCCATCGTCTGGTAGACAACTTCGGTGAAATCCTCCTGCGTTAGCACACCGCGCTCGACGGTTTCGTCGAGGGTTTCCCCCTTGAGGAGTTCCATCACGACAAATCCGCCGTCATCATCCTGACCCACGTCGAAGATGGTCACGATATTCGGGTGATTGAGACTGGAGAGTGTCTGTGCCTCGGCGATGAGTTTGGCGGCTGCGTCCTGTACTTCCTCCTCCGTCGCCTGATCTGCCGAGAGAACTCGCTTGATCGCTACCTCACGCTGGAGTTGCGTATCGAGTGCTTTGTAAACAGCGCCGAGTCCTCCTTTGCCGATTTGTTCGCGGATTTCGTAGCGATTACTCATAGATAACGTCGAGGCCCCAAGAACGGGAACGTCGCCCGCCGTTTCATTAAGCGCCTATTATAAGAGACTTCCAGAAAAATTTCACTGATTTAAAGGACCTTTTTCGAAAATTGCCCAAATTCCTCAAAATCGGGCGGATTCCCGATGGTCCGAGCAGCGGGGAGACTCTCGGTTCTTCTGTTCAATTTTCGTAAAAACGCTGGCACCTCTTCCGGCTCCGTCCTAGCTTGGCAGCGTTGATATGACGCGCGAAATCTTAGCCGAGACTCTGGAGGAAATTGCTCTTCTCCTGGAATTAAAGGGCGAGAACCCTTTTAAAATTAGAGCCTACCGCACTGGGGCGGAGACGGTGATGCAGTTCCCCGGTGACATCGTGGCCAAGGCGCGGGAGAACGATCTCAAGGGGATCAAAGGCATCGGTGACGCTCTGCAGCAGAAGCTCCATGAACTCGCTTCCACTGGTTCTCTGAAATTTCATGAAAACCTGCGGGCGGAATTTCCCCCGGGGCTTTTTGAACTATTTCACATCCAGGGGCTCGGCCCGAAGAAGATCAAAGCACTCTACGATGCTCTCGGAGTGGACTCTGTGGAGCGACTCCGGATCGTCTGTGAATCTGGTGAGGTCGCATCGCTGGCGGGTTTTGGAAAAAAGACAGCGGAGAAGTTACTCGAGGCGATCGCGTTTCGAGAGTCCAATGCAGATCGCTTTCGTCTCGGGGACGTCGTGGCACCGGTAGAGGAGATTTTGGCATCGCTGAAAGAGCATCCCGATTGTCTCCGCGCAGAGGTTGCGGGGAGCTATCGCCGCGCCAAGGAAACGGTCCACGATGTTGATTTTCTCGTTGCCACGGGAGCACCGGAATCCGTCATCGAGCATTTTGTGAGTCATGACCGAGTCGATCGGGTCATCGCCAAGGGCGGGACCAAGGCGAGCGTCTATCTCGCGAATGGATTGCAATGTGATCTGCGGGCGGTCTCCAATGCGGAGTTCGCCTGTGCTCTCGCCTATTTTACCGGAAGCAAGGAACACAACGTCGCGATGCGCGGGCTCGCCCTCGCGCAAGGGTACACGCTGAACGAATATCGGCTGGCGGTGCGTGAAGGAGGTGAGTCTCCCGAGGCGCCTGTTTTTGAGAGTGAAGCGCAACTGCATCACTTCCTGGGGTTGGATTACATCGCCCCGGAGTTGCGGGAAAACACCGGCGAGGTCGAGGCGGCGGCGGAAGGGGATCTACCGCGCTTGATCGAGGTGGAAAATTTGCGTGGCACGTTTCACAATCATACGACTGCGAGCGACGGGAAAAACACTCTTCGCGAAATGGCGGATGCGGCGATCGAACTCGGTCTGCAATATCTGGGAATCGCAGATCATTCGAAGAGCTCTTTTCAAGCGAATGGTCTCGATGAAAAACGGCTTCGGGATCAAATAGAGTCCATCAAGGTGCTCAATCGGGAATATCACGAACGAGGCACAAATTTCCGGGTCTTTGCGGGCAGTGAGGTGGATATCCTCAAAGATGGCTCGCTCGATTTTGATGACGAGTTACTCGGGGAACTCGACTACGTCGTTGCGAGTGTCCACAATGCCATGACTTTGTCCGAGGCGGAAATGACGAAGCGATTGATTCGGGCAGTGATGCATCCGTCGGTCACGATGCTCGGGCATCTTACCGGGCGCCTCCTCCTCGAGCGAGAACCGTATGCAGTGGATGTTCCCGCAGTGATCGAAGCCTGTGCCGAGACCGGTACGATCATCGAGCTGAACTGCAACCCCTGGCGTCTCGACATGGACTGGCGCTGGTGGAAATATGCGGTTGAACGGGGTGTGAAATGCTCGATCAATCCCGATGCCCACCGCATTGACCATCTCAATTTTCTCTGGTTTGGCGTGCGTCTTGCCCGCAAAGGATGGCTCACCCGGACCGACGTGATCAACACACTCGACCTTGCCCGTGTGGAAAATTTTTTACAACTCGATTCTCTCTCATGAAACAATACCTCCTCGAACCCCGCAACGATGGACCGGCTGAATTGGTTCTTCACGAAGTGGAACCGGCGGCCTTGTCAACGGGAGAAGTTCGTGTCCGGATCGATGCCTCTTCTCTGAACTACCGTGATCTACTCATGAAGTCGGGGCAGTCGGCGTCCGGCGGAACGAACACGGTCGTTCCTCTGTCCGACGGAGCAGGGGTGATTGTGGAGATCGGTCCCGAGGTCATGGAGTGGAAAATCGGCGACAGTGTCGCGCTGACGTTTTTTCGAGATTGGGAATCCGGTCGGTTTCGAATGGACTATCACGCTGCGGCGAGAGGAGGTTCGTGCGACGGAGTGCTCGCGGAAACAGTCGTCGCTCCGATCCATAGTCTCGTGAGAGTGCCAGACTATCTCACGACGAGGGAAGCGGCGACGCTGCCCTGTGCGGCGGTGACTGCCTGGCACGCCATGATGGAACGCGGTCAACCTGTCGGGGCGGGGGACACGATTCTTTGTCTTGGAACCGGAGGCGTTTCCCTGTTTGCCCTGCAAATCGCAAAAGCGGTCGGCGCGAGGGTCGTGATCACGAGTAGTTCAGATGAAAAACTCGCTGCGGCTGCGATCTTGGGGGCGGATGAGACCATCAACTATCGTGCGACACCGGATTGGGATCGCGAAGTCTACGCTCGCACCGGGAAACGGGGAGTCGATGGCGTCATCGAAGTGGGAGGTCCTGGCACTTTGGAGAAGTCGATGAACTCGGTCGCTGCGGGTGGATTTATCGCCCAAATCGGCGTCCTTACCGGGTTTGCTCCGGCGGAGGCGAGCCTATTCCCCATCGTAACAAAGAACGCCGATCTTCGGGGAATCTACGTGGGGAGCCGTGAGATGTTTGATCGGATGCTCGTTTTTTTCGAGCAGCATCAGATTCATCCGGTGATTGACTCGACTTTTGCTTTTACGGAGGCCGCTGCCGCCTATTCACGATTGGAGAGTGCAACGCACTCGGGGAAGATTGTGATCTCGGGATAAGTCCGACAGACTCCTGGAACAAAACGGAGAAACGGCCTCGCGCGATTGCCTTTTTCCTCAGAGGATTTGCTGTAGTTGCTCTGCGGTGCGATCTGCGACGGCTTCCCATGAAAATTGTCCTGCGCGCATCAGGGCATTTTTTTTCAGGCGATCTCGCGCCCCTCCATCTAGGGCGAAAAATCCGGAGATGGCCTGACAAATTGCCTTTTCGGAGAACGGATCAAAATAAATCGCAGCGCCGCTGGAGTCGGGGGCGCTCAGGTCTGCGGCGGGGCCTCCGACTTCGGGGAGGCTG
>JAGPCC010000141.1 GCA_018058245.1 Verrucomicrobiales bacterium | reverse complement strand
GATATGGACAGGAATCGGACGACGACATTCCTTTCTGAGCTGGAACGATCTGGTTTCCCCTATCGGTAAATTGCTTGCTCATCAGTGAGCGTGAATTAGGATACGACCTGTCCGGCCCTCTGATTTGTTCCCTGCGGGGAGGAAAGTCTCCTCCGACCGCTAAAATCAGACCCGCTTCTTGCGGGAGCACGGACTGAAACGCAACCTAGTTCAGACTCATGCAAAATTCATCTTCCGACGGAAATCGGGAATCCAGAGATCGTTCCTCCCGCCCCCGTAATCAATCCCGCAGTGGTTCCCGTGGCGGTTCCCGTAGCGGTTCCCGCGACGGAGAAGGCAGCCGAAACCGTCGCAGTGGCGGAGGCTCTCGCGAGAGCGGTCCTCGTAAAGACGGCGAGCCCTCCAGTTCCCGTCCGCCACGCGGCAGTGGTCGCCGTGAGCACGAAAACGAAATCATCGCGCGGAACACCGGTCCTCGCCCGACTGGCTTCCAGAAGTTCGTGAAGTTCATCACATTTGGTCTGGTAGACCTCGCCGCGAAGAAGCCTTCGGCTCCGAGAACGTCGACGAGACCTCCCCGTGAGTCATCCTCCACCGCAAAGCGGGAGCGTCGTGCCCCCCTCATCGTCGAGCCGACAACCCCACGTCTGTATGTCGGAAATCTCAGCTACGATGTCTCCAGCGAAGATCTCTCCGCGCTTTTCTCTGCCCACGGAACCGTCGTCGAGGCAGCGATCGTCACCCAACCGGGATCGGATCGCTCGAAAGGGTTCGCCTTTGTTGAAATGGGCAGTGTGGACGAGGCCAAAGCCGCCTCCAGCGCACTGAACGATAAAGAGTTCCAAGGTCGCCAGATGCTGGTGACAGGAGCCAAAAGCGAGGGCCGTGCCGAGAGTCGTGCGGAAGGACGCAGTGACGGCGAAGGGTCACGGGAACGAGGACCTCGTTCCGGCGGTCGCAGCGACGATCGGCGCTCGGGCGAAGGACGGGGCCGCAGTGGTCGTGGCGAACGGACTCGTAGTGGGGATCGCGACGAGATTGAAAAACCTTCCCGCCAGGTCAAGCCGCTCCAGATCGAGGTGGTAACATCGCCCTCCCTGAATGTCGTCAGCCTCAATGCCGAAGCGACCGAGCTGGATGTGGCGGACCTTTTCACTGGAATCGGAACGATCGTCTTGAAGGAAGATGCCGGAAGCAGCGGCGACGGACTCACCAAAACGCTTCGCATTGATCTCGCAGACACCACGGAAGCCCAGAAAGCAGTCGAATTGCTCGATGGAAAAAGCTTCATGGGGCATCAGATCCGCGTGACCGGTGTAAAAACCGAAGCGTGATTTAGGAGCCTTTGCGGGTTTCCTGATCCCTTTCACACGATCCGCTCCCCGGATTTCCCCCGGGAGGCGGCGCTGAGGTGCTCCGTCATCCGCTCCGCAGCGGATTCGCCCTCTCCGGCTGCGAGCGCGTCGAGAATGGCCGCGTGTTGTCGATACCCTTCCCGAAGGTGACTGTCGCTGTCGTTCCCTGCCTCATAGGAAACGCGTTTGTAGCCCCAGCAGCGGCGAATGATCTCTCGCATCGAGAGATTGCCGCAAAATTCCGCCACGGTGAGGTGCAGAGCCTGATCGAGCCAGCGTGCCGCCGTCTGCCAGTCAGGCTGGTTCCCCGGTTTGGCATCCTGCACCAGCATCCCGAGATCCGAGAGCACCCTCTGCGGAATGCACCCGGCACAGGCTCGCGTCGCTTCCGGTTCGATGATCTGACGGGTGCGATGCAGATCCACGAGCCAGTTTTCCGCGCCGGGACGGACCGCCGCACGCAGGTTGAGAGTCTGGCTTACGATCCCATCGGCCGTGAGTCGCGAGAGAGCCTGGATTACCGGGGTCCGGCTCATGCCCAGTTCGTCTGCAAGCCGTGTCGTCTTTAGTTCTGTTCCTCCGGGCAATTCCCCGCGGATGATTTTCAAAAGAATCCGGTCGTGCGCCTCGTCTGCGAGCGAGCGCCGCTCGCGATCGAGAATGTCCTCTCCGAGGATGCCACAAAGTTCGGGGTAGCGCTTCGGGTTGAAGGAGGGAAGAGACATTGTGGGAACCAAGCAAGAGAAAGAGGTCCTTGTCAAAATCACGTTGACAAAAGTTCAAAGTTTCCGTAAAGTGTATTCACTTTTGAAAATGAATTCATTATCACTCACTCCTCCATGAATCCCACCAGCCAGTCCAGCGATCTTACTCCCCATACTCTGCCCACTCTGAACGGCGGTATGGTCGGGATGGGAATGATTTTCGACGAGACCTATGCCCCGTTCTTTGTGATCGGAGAAAAAGGTCTTTTTGACCCCGGTTTCGGTGCCTTCCGGGTCCATCTCTCCGGTGCGGCGACAAAGACCGGAACTCGCACCGAGGCCTATCGGGAGCGGAAAGGGCTGAGCCCCGAGTCCTTCGGAAACTTTCTCGGGGATTCGGCGATGAAAGACCTCCTCGGGAGCGGCGTTGATTTTGTCTGCGTCGCTTCGCCCGATGATCGTCACTTCGCTGCGGCAAAACACGCCCTCGAAGCCGGCAAACACGTCATCATTGAAAAACCGTCGGTGCTCTCTCTCGATGAACTCGATGAACTCGTTGCCCTCGCGGAAAAAAAGGGAGTCCTCGCCAAAGTCGTTTATCACAAGCTGCTCGACCCGGACCACAAACGCCTCCGAACGCTCGTTCAGGATGGAGTCCTCTCGCACGTGAACAACGGATACTGCACTCTCCTCGAACCGAAGTCGATCTCCGGCGGCCAGTTTGCGAGCTGGATCACGGGGCGGAATCCCGGCACCTACGTAGCAGTGCACTACCTCAAGCTCATCGACTTCACCTTCGGCGGAAAACTCAAGAGCATCAGCTGCACCGGGCAGCGCGGTCTCGTCGGACCTCAAGACGGACCCACGTGGGACTCGACCCAGCTGAGACTTGTCTACGAATATGCGAGCGGACGCGAGGCGGCCTTTGATATTCACACCAGTTGGGTCACGCCGGACAATTTCCCCGGATACGTCGAGCAGGAAGTGCAGTTTCGCTTCGACAACGGCGTCTGGAATGGACACAGCCGGAAGCGTGGAGTCGAGTGTACCGTCGAGGGCAGAACCCCCGACGATCTCAAGATCACGATCAACAATCACTACAACGCCAGCTTTCTCGAACCTTGGGGAGAACGCTCTCAGCGAGGTTACGGAATAGAAGTCATCGAGCGATTCGCCCGCGAAGTCGCTTTTGTCGAACTGGGAGGAAACGAGGAAGAGCGCGCTGGCCGACTCCGCGAAATGGCGTCTCGTGACTACAACGACCTCTCCGCCGACCGTCAAGTCGTCGCTGCCGTGCAGGCGATGGAGGCCATCCTCGAAAAACATGTCGCGGGGTTCCCCAACGCTCTCGTCGAAGTCAACGGTTCTGCCGGAGGCCTCGCTCTCTACACTCCCGGTCATGCCGAACCGGAAGTGCTCTATCACGGCATTGTCTGATATTTTTACCCACTCTCTACTCATACCTACGCTCCTATGACTACCCCATTGCTTGAAAAACCAGCTCATCTCGTCGAACACGAAAACGAGCCCACTTCGAACCACCTGCGTCACGATCTCGTCGAGACCGAACCTGTCTGCATGCGCACCCGGACCACCAGCATGGCGGTCGTTCATCGCAGTGCCGGTTCCTACCACTACACACCGGAAGGGCGGAAACTGGCCGATTTTACTTCGGGAGTTCTCGTGGCCAACCTAGGCCACAATCCGAAACGTTGGTGGAAACGAGTCATGGAATACATGGCCCTCGAAGGTGCCTGCGGAGAGAGCGGATACCACATGGGAATTACCCTGACATCCTACAATGCCGTGACCGAAGTAGAAATGGAAGCGAGTCGTCGTCTCCTCGCCAATCTCCAGGCCGCACCTGGTGGCAAACGCCTGGAGCAGGTCCTCTGGGCCGCGAGCGGGAGCGAAGCGATCCAGAAAGGTCTCTGGGCAGCCCTCGCAAAACGCCCTCAGGGGGACGGAATCATTCTCGCCACTCGCGGGGGATTTCACGGAAAGAAAGGTCTCTCCGGAGCCGTCACTGGAAGCGAAACGGATAAAGAGCGCGACCCGCGGGTGCGTTTCATCAGCTTCCCGAAAGAAGAATGCAGCAGCTTGCAGCGTCGCCGCGAAGCGATCGACCTCACCATCTATCGCGAAGAATTGGAGAAATTAAAGGCCGAATTCGGAGACCGACTCTGCTGTCTCATCACCGAACCCTACCTCGGAGGCGGCGGATCCTATCATCCCCAAAAAGAGTATCTCCAAATGCTGGCGCAGTTTTGTCAGGAAAACGATCTCCTCTTTTTCCTCGACGAAGTTCAGGCCAATTTCGGTCGCACCGGGTCGATGTATGCCTTCACCGAATACGGCGTCGAACCCGACCTCGTGGCCCTTGGTAAAGGACTCGGAAACGGAATGCCCGTCGACGCCGTCGTCGGACGCGCCGATGTCTTTGCCCGGTTGAACTTCGGTGACGGATCGGATACCTGGAGTGGTCACCCGCTCGGATGTGCCGCCGTCCTCGCGACCCTCGACGAATTTGAACAAACCGATGTGCTCGAGCAGGCGCGACACCTCAGCAGTGCCATCGAGGAATGCCTCCTCCAACTAGCCGAGCTGCCTGCCATCCTCGCGATCCGGGGAGAAGGGACGGTCTGGGGGATGGAGTGCGGCCCTGTCGGAGACAAGACCGCAGAACAAGTCGCCAACGAGATCGTGAGGCTTTGTTATCTCGGTGACGCCGAAGGACGGGGCGTGCATCTTCTTGGTCCTCTCGCCGGAAAAGTGATTCGTTTCGCCCCTCCTCTTACCATGCCGGTGGCTGAACTGCGCGAGTATTTCGAGGTCGTCCACGCGATCATTGCTGGACTGGGCCAGGTCTAACCCTTCATGCAACAGGGTATCCCCACCCGGGATACCCTGTTGCCTTCCCCTCCTGACAGACCCATGAAACGCCGCCTCTTTTCCCTCCTCTTCTGTCTTCCGTTGAGCCTCGTCGCGGCACCACCGTCGCTCGAGCCCACCAACGCCGCAGAAGCTGCCGCAAAAAAGGAGGCCGAAGTCGCGGCGGTCGATCAAAAGTATGCGGAATGGTTCACAACCCTCCCTCCCGAGTATCAGGCCTGGGAAACGATCCTTCAGGAGAACCTGGGGAGCTTTTATCTACCCATCCACAAAAAGGAGAAAACCCAAGGACGGGCAAATGCGTGGGACTATGTCAAAGACGATCCAGCGCTGCCACGGGTCCTCCTCATCGGGGACTCCGTTTCGCGGGGATACACCATGGCGACACGCGCCGCCCTCGCCGGGATTGCAAATGTCCACCGTGCGCCGGCAAATTGCGGACCGACCGCTCTCGGTATTACAAAACTCGACATTTGGCTCGGGGAAGGGAAGTGGGATGTGATCCATTTTAACTTCGGGATCCACGACCGAGCCACCCCCCTCGCAGACTACGAAGCGAGACTACGGCAGATCGTGGAGCGACTTTCCGCAACCGGCGCAAAACTGATCTGGGCAACAACGACCCCGATCCCGGACTCGGCGGATGGGAAACAAACCGCCGCATCTATCGTCGAGCGGAATGAGGCAGCGGCAACGATCATGAAGGAAAAAGGAATCGTCATCGACGATCTCTTTTCCGCGATGACCCCGCACCTCGCAGAACTGCAAAATCCAAACGATGTCCACTTCAATGCAAAGGGGTACGACTTCCTCGGCGCAGCAGTCGCGGCCTCTCTGCAAAGCGCCCTGAAGTAGGGTGCCTTTATTCACGAAGCCAAAAAAACGCGTCCGGTTTCCCGAACGCGTTTCAAAAAGAGCAGAGGTCGCTCCGGGAAAACTCAAAGCACGCCAGTTTTTGCGTCGTCTTCTTTTACCTTCTCCTTCGCAGGTTCCTCAGGTGTCGCAGGAGCAGCATTCGGTGCCACACCGGCAGGTGCCACACCGGCAGGTGCCACACCGGCAGGTGCCCCACCGGCAGGTGCCACAGGTGCATTCGCTTGCACGATCTTGGCAGACTTCCGGAGATCTTCGAGGTACGTGCTCATCTTCTCAGACTTCGCCTGCTCTGTGAGACGCTCCCCGAGGGTCTCTTGAACTTCCTCCAAGGTCAGAGTTTTTGCTTCTTTGCGGTCATTCACTTTGATGATGTGATATCCAAAACTCGTTTTCACAACGTCTCCGATCTCCCCCACCTTTTGAGCAAAGGCGGCGGTCTCGAATTCGGGAACCATCTGGCCTTTTTCAAACTCACCGAGATCTCCGCCCTGTGCCTTGCTCGGGCAATCGGAGTGGAGTCCGGCCATTTCCGCAAAGTTTGCACCCTTTTTCGCTACCAGCTCTTCGCGAAGTTCTTTCGCGATTTTTTCCTTGTTCGCCAGCTCGGACTGCTCGGTGATCCCCTGAGTCGAGATCAGGATGTGAGCCGCATCGACGCTCGGCTTTTGCTCGAACTCTTCCGGATGCGCTTCAAAGTACTTTTTCACATCCGCTTCACCGACCTTGGCGACGTCGGCGGTCACTTTTTCGTAGAGCTTGCGGATCTTCGTGTCATCCGAGATCTGCGCACGAATCCGTTCCACGCTGATCCCCGCCGAGGCGGCAAAGGCCTCGAGAGTTGTGCCTTCCGGAACTTGCTTGGAGATCTCTTCGAGACTCTTCGCGATCTCTTCTTCGCTTACTTTCATTCCTTCCTTATTCGCCGCATTGCTGAGGAGAGTCTTCTGGATGAGGTCGTTCATGACCATTTGCTGGATCTGCGGTTCGATCATGGCGCGCTGCTCGGGCGGCATCTGTTCGAACTGGCGACCATAGCGGCCCGTAAACAGCTCGCGGACATCCCGAACCGTGATCGGCGTGCCGTCGACTTCCATGACGACATCTGTGTCGGAAACCGGTGCCGCTGCAGGAGCAGGCGATCCATCAGGTGATCCCGGTTTTGTCGAGACATCCGGGTCAGCGGGCGATCCCGGGTTTGCGGGGGCAGCCGGAGTGGCGGCTGGTGCTGCTGCAGGAGCATCATTTTGGGCCTGCAAGGTTGTTGCCGCGAGGCACAACCCGAGTACGGCAGTTCCCGGGAGGAGGTAGGTTTTTCTTTTCATGATAAATAGGTAGGGTGCCACAAAAGCGACGGGGTAACAGAAATTCGTCTTTTTCGACTGGCAACCGTAACTGTCACCGGTGTTTTCATCGGAACAACTGGAATCTCCACACAAATGCGGAAGGATTCGCGTCCTCTGGAAAAAGATCAGGGCCGGAAAAAACGCTTCAACTCCGGGGAAGCGACCAGCCTTCCCGGTAGCTGCGACTGAGGTATTTTTCCTGCTCGGGAGCATTCGGAAACTTCATGTTCACGGAATCCCACTCCAACTTTTTCCCGGCGCGGTAGGCGATGTTGCCGAGGTGATTCGCCTCCGTGAGCGGACCCGCGTATCCGAAGTGACAGAGCGGTTGCGGGCCCTCCCCTTTGCAGGCGAGGATCCACTCCGCTTGCTGACCGGGAGAGGGATCGATGTAGGGTTTCGGTGGGGTGAACCCGGTGAACTTGTCTTCGGGCAGGAGGAGGAGTTTCCCATAGTCCGCAAGGAGCATGCCCTTTTCACCGATGAAAAGGCAACCGTCGCCCCACTGGGGGATTTTTCCATCACGCCAGATCTGTGGTTTTTCCGACCCCTGGTACCAGGTGAGTTCCAACGCAGGAAGGTTTTTGCCGCGAGCGCCGTAGGTGTATTTTGCGGCCATGGAGGCCGGGGCGATGTCGAAATGCGGCTTCGGACCGCCCACCGGTTCGATCGTGAGCGGGGCATCGAGCTTCAGCGCCCACCAGGGGAGATCATTGCGGTGGCTGCCGAGGTCGGACATCGTGCCGTTGCCGAAATCCCACCAACGATACCAGCGCGGACCGGGATTGTAATATTCGTGGAAATCCCGATACGGAGCCGGCCCGATCCAGAGATCCCAGTCAAGCCCGTCTGGGACCGGCATCGCCATCTTCGGCGTATCGGGCGTGTAAATGATGTCCTTGTTCTTCTCTGCGTCCTCCTTTGACTGCCAACCCCAGGCGCGACTGACCCAGCAGTGGACCTCCGTGACCGGACCGATCGCACCCGACTCGATCAACTCAACGACACGACGATAATTTTCCCCGGCATGGATCTGCGTCCCCATCTGCGTCTGCACACCGGCCTTCGCCGCCTCTTCCGTGATGAGACGAGCTTCAAAAATATCTCTCGTGAGCGGCTTCTCGCAGTAGACATGCTTCCCAGCCTGGAGCGGAGGCAGCGTCGCAAAAGCGTGGGTGTGCTCCGTCGTCGCCACCATGACCGCATCGATGTCCTCCATCTTCGCAAAGAAATCCCGGAAGTCCGAGTAACTCCTCGCCTTGGGTGCTTTTGCGAGAGCTCCACCGAGATTGTTCTCATCGAGGTCGACCATCGCGACGATATCCTCTTTCAGATCCAGCACCGCCTGGACATGGGAGCGGCCGCGTCCTCCCACTCCGATCAAGCCAATCTGCAATTTTGAATTCGGAGACTGACACCGGGTGATCGCAGGGAACCCAAATGTCCCGGCACCGGCGACGATTCCGGCGGATTTGAGAAAGTGACGACGATTCAGTGGTTTCGAATTCATCCTGCGAGAATAGGGGGAATTCTCACCAGGTGAAAGCGTGAAAACACCCGGATCGATACGGGATGACGCATGGTAGATTTGCGTTCCCCCCTGCCATTCTACCGGGAAATTAGAGGATCGCTCACTCCCCGAAGCTTTTCCCCCCCGGAAAACACAGAACTGGAATTCACCCCCTTCGCTGAATCCAAGAGGCAGGGCGAACCATTCGCGGTGAAGTCTCCCTATCTTTCGTTTTGAGGAGTCAGGGCAAGAGCGGTAGACCCAGCTCTTTCAGGAAAGTATTGTGTTTTTTTGTCGCCTCTCGGATGGCTTTTTCGATTTCGACCAGCTCTCCGTGCGTTGTGGTGAGGTCGATCTCCTCCTCGGCGACCGCCGTGCTGATGTAGCGCGAGATGTTCAGGTTGTAGTCGTTCTTTTCGATCTCCTTCATCTCCACCCGGCGGGAGTAGCGGGTTTCTTCCTTTCGGAATTGATAGGTGGCGATGATCTTCGCGATGTGCTCGGGTGTCAGTTGGTTCTGGCGTTTCCCTTTCTCGAAATGCTCGGCGGCGTTGATGAAGAGCACGTCGTTGGGCTTCTTGCACTTCTTGAGCACGAGGATGCAGACAGGGATGCCGGTGGAGTAAAAGAGGTTTGCGGGCAGGCCGATGACCGTGTCGAAGCTCGGTTTCTTGGCCGGGTTCGGCTCCCGCATCATATCCCACTCGTTGAGCAGGGTGTCGCCGTGGAAGATGTCGAACTCCGTGTCCTTCACCCCGTGCAGCAGCATGTTCATGCGGGCGAGGTTGTAAGTGGTGATGTTATTTTCCGCTCCTCATACTTCTTGCCAAGCTTGGGGGAACTCAGGTCGATTTCTGAGAACAGGCCCTGAAAGGTGCTCTCGAACGATTCCGTCTCGATGTATTTGAAGCCCGCTTGCAGTGTGTTCAGCAGCTCCGCGTTTTGGGTGCGGGCCAGGTTGGCGATGCTGTTCCAGAGGTGCCCGGGCTGGATGACGTAATGGACCTTGCGCCGCATCTGCTTCTCAAACGCCTGGATGTCGTCCACGTTGCTGGCATACCACAGCGCCAGCGGGACCTTGCGGGCGTCTCCGCCGACATCGGGGTAATCCTTGCCCAGTTCCTTTTTCGCCGCCGTCTCGTAGTTGTCCGAGAGGTAGCGCAGGAAGAGGAAGGACAGCATGTAGTCGCGGAAGTCGTCCGCATCCATCGCCCCGCGCAGTTGGTCGGCGATGCTCCAGAGGGTGTTGCCCAGTTGCTTTTGGTTGGTATCGGTCATGGGGTTGATGTCGGTGCGGGCCTGAAATAGGTCGGGCTTTCAGCCCTCAAAACGCTTGTGGCGTCTATCCTGGGGCGTTGCCCCAGGCTGGTATGGATTTGCGCCTTTGGCGCGTGGGTGTCGCCGAGCGCGTGTCGTTGCCCAAGCGTCGGGTGTCGCTGAATTATTTGCGCCTTTGGCGCGTGGGTGCCGCCGAGCACGTGTCGTTGCGCAAGCGTGGGGTGTTGCCGAATTCTCAGGGCCAAAGGCCCATTGCCATACCAGCCTAGGGCAACGCCCTGGGTATCGGGCAACAAACCCGACCAAGGGCCAACGGCCCGACCTATACCGACCGGGCGTCTCAGCGGGTTATGTAAATCAATCCCAGACATAGCGTTCATCGTATTCGATTCCGTATTTCTTGAGGAAGGCGCGGTATTCGTCTTGGAAGGAGCGCGTCTTGTGGTGCTCCTCCTGGGTGTCGATGTAGTGGAGCAGAGCATTCAGGTCGGACGGGCCGACGGAAAAGGCACCGTAACCGCGTTGCCATGCAAAGGCGGCCAGTGCGGGCGATTGGTTTTAAGCCATTTGGAGGACGAGGTTTTCAGTTCCTCGATGAGTTGGGCCATGGTGATCGTCCGTGAGAGGCGGACAGCGAGATGCACGTGGTCAGCGACACCACCGACGCGGAAACATTCGCAATCCACGTTGCGGGCGACCGTCGCGAGATAGGCGTGCAGCGCAGGGCGCACCGCGACATCGAGCACAGGAGCCCGGTCTTTGGTGCTAAAGACGATGTGCGTCAGGAGATACGAGAGCGATTGTGGCATGGCGCGACGGGATGGGTCGGGCCTTCAGCCCTCAATTCGTGTGGGTGTCGCATACCTAGGCCGTTGGCCTAGGCTGGTATGTAATCGCGCCGTTGGCGCTGTTTGAGTTTCCGGGCCAAAGGCCCATCGCCATACCAGCCTGGGGCATCGCCCTAGGAATCCGGTTGAAACGATTTCCCGAGGGCTGAAAGCCCGACCTATGCCTTTCCCTCCGGCCGATTGAACTACCGAGGATTCCTCGGTAGTTGCCTCCCGGCTCAGTTCCCCGTCCTCATACAAGTTTTTCAGGTGCAGGCTGATGTTGTCCGCGCTGACGGCAAACAATTCCGCCATTTCGCGCTGAGAAAGCCACACCGTCTGATCTTTGGTCCGGAGTTGGATCTGGCTCCTCCCGTCTTCGGTGGTGTAGAGGATGAGGTCGCTCATGGTGTTCGATGAGCGGAACAGAAAAGCATTTCTTCCTGGAAATCATCCGCATCAATGGCCCCGCGCAGTTGGTCGGCGATGCTCCAGAGGGTATTGCCAAGTTGCTTTTGGTTGGTGTCGGTCATCAGGAAAATCGGGGTGAAAAATTTGGTTCGCGGTTCGATGAGCTGGCAGTGTAGCGTCTCGGTGTCGGAAGGTGAAATTCGGTTCCATGCCGTGTGATTGTCGGTTCGCCGCTCAATCCTCTACCTTCCGATTTTTTATGCCTATATCGTTCAGCGGCAAACTATGTCGGAATCAGCCCTATAGTGGCCACTACTTCTTCGCTTTCCGTGTCATTGACCCAAGAAATCGAAGGCCAAATCTTCAGAGCACGGACAATCCCACTGCCGATGCCGCGAAAGTTAAGAAGATCAGGCGCGAACGAGGCCAGGAGAACGTTGCGGCTGCGCCTAACGCCTCGTCGGATTTGATCGACCGTTAGGCTGTTCGGCAATTTGCCTGGACTGCGGATCTCAATCCGATCATCGAAAATAAACAGCTTGATGGAATCCTTGATGAAATAGTCGCGGTGAATCAAGGCGTTGACTAGCAGTTCCTCAAAAACCGTTTCTGAAATTTCAGGGCGACCAGTCTGGTTGAACGACCCCTCTCCTTGAATCCGGGAATTCCAGCGCTTGAAGAAACCCATTACTTTGTCGAATTGCTCGCTCAGGGGACCCGTGATCTGCCGTTGATCGTGCCATTCGGTCGAGGCACGTTCATTGCCATTGAACCATACGGCATCGATCTTCATTTCAGGCAAGAGAACCGGGAGTCGTTTGCCGAAAAGCAGCAACCCGGCCACTGTCACGCGGCCTGAGTCCACCAATTCCAAGTTTTCGAGTGTCCTTTGGTAAAGCTCAGCATCCTCATTTCGATCTGGCGTCGATTCAGAATATTTCGTCTCGTAGAATCGCTCGAAACGCTGGTGGTCGAAGTCCTCCAGTGTCGAAGCTGCTACTACCTGACTTTCCGCATAGAGCTTCTCCCCCGACTGGAACAACCGCGCCAGCTCTTCGGGGCTTTGCACCCGGCGTTTGTCCGGCCCATTCTTCACCCAATACACGCCCTTGTTGTCACAGTAGGGTTTAGATGCTCCATCGGAAATCTCGATGACTACCACGATTCCGTCGCCCGTGGGAATCGATTTTGAAAGTATGGAAAATGGCGGGCGAACGCTATCCCACGCAACCTTCGCGATATCCTCACCGACTTTTTCCGCTTCTTCGCCAGTGAGTCCGGAGATTGAACCATCTTTCTCGACACCTACAAAGATGCGCCCTCCGCCGCTGTTCGCGAAGGCAACTATCTCGCCCGCCATCTTGGCGTCCGCCGACGGCTCGCGCTTGAATTGCCGGGTGCTGTCTTCGCCTAGCAGGATTTGGCTTCTCAGTTCGAACTCTTCCATAATTGATAAATTTCCTTTCTGCGCCTGAATGC
>JAGPCC010000140.1 GCA_018058245.1 Verrucomicrobiales bacterium | reverse complement strand
CCGCAGTCGCGGCAGATGAGATAATCTTGATGATGATGATCGCGCAGACAATAGTGAACCGCGCGGCTGTGGAATCCGATTCTTCGGACGATGCGCCTCTCTTCGAGCCGGATCATGAGACGATAGATCGTTGCAGGATCACAGGAGACATCAAAAGACGAACTCGCTGCGATCTGCTGAAGTGTCATCGGTTGATCGGCCGTCACGAGCACTTTGAGACATGCCTCGAGTGCGGCAGTCCTCCGAAGGCCTGACGAAGCGCACTCTTCCATCAGGTTCTTGATTTTCGTTTCGTTTCCGCTCATTGCGACAACTTTAGATTGTGGGAAGGAAAACTGCAATCTCCACGAAGAGATCTCCCGACAGCAGCGAGAACTTCGTTCCGAGAACTTCGTTCCGAGAACTTCGTTCCGAGAACTTCGTTCCGAGAAACCAACCTTGACGGAGATTCCAGAACAGAGTCCCTTTCTTGGATGAACCTCTTCTCCAGGATCTTTTTTCTCGTTGCTCTCTCCATTCCTTCCGTAATCCGTGCAGATTTTTCTGGGGAGCCGCTTCCGAACATTCTCCTACTGATGGGGGATGATCACGGGTGGGAGGAGACGGGATACAATGGGCACCCCCACCTCAAGACTCCGGTGCTCGATGAAATGGCTGCGACTGGATTGCGGCTTGATCAATTTTACGCGGGGCATCCGAGTTGCTCCCCCACTCGGGGGAGCTTTCTGACGGGGCGGCATCCGAATCGCTATGGAACCTTCGCGCCCGGATGGTCGATTCGACCCGAGGAGATCACGATCGCGCAGATCCTTGCCGGGGCCGGTTACCGTTGTGGGCACTTCGGGAAATGGCATCTCGGAGCGGTGAAAGCAGCCTCTCCCGTCAATCCAGGGACGATGGGTTTTCATGAATGGCTTTCCCATGACAACTTCTTTGAACTGAATCCTTCCTTCTCGCGAAATGGAGGACCTCCGGAAGTCTTTCCAGGGGAGAGTTCGGAAGTGGTCATCGGTGAGACCCTACAGTTTATCGACCGGGCCGTGAAAGAGAAAACGCCTTTCTTCGGGGTGGTCTGGTTTGGCTCGCCGCACGAACCGTACAGCGGCCTTCCTGAAGATCTTGCGCTCTATGAGGACCTTCCCGGAAAGTATCCTGACAAAATGGTCAAGTTGACCTCCAATGAGACGGGATTGCAGGTGCAACGACCCTTGGGCGACGTCCTGCGGGAGCGCTACGCCGAGATCACCGCGATGGATCGATCCATCGGAACGCTCCGGACCTATCTCGTGGAGCATGGCTTGCGGGACAACACGCTCATTCTGTATTGTGGAGACAACGGGACCTCCGCCGATGGTTCGCTCATCACTCCGCATCGCGGGGTGAAAGGACAGATCTACGATGGGGGTACGCTCGTTCCGGCGGTGATCGAATGGCCTGCAAAGATCTCGAAACCTACCGTCAGTGAGCTTCCCGCCTCGACCAGTGATCTCCTTCCGACGCTTTGTGCGATCACGGGGCAGCCACTCCCGTCGCGGCCTCTCGACGGGATCGATCTCACGCCGCTCCTCCTCAGCGGGAGCTCGGATCGTCCCGTGCCACTCTTTTTCTGGATGTATGATACCAAGCGTTTCGCAAAGGGAGATGCAAAACCATACATAGATCCTGAGTTGCAAAAAGGAACGACACCTTTGGTGAAACTGTCAGGAGGAATCGCGACGAGAGATTTTCTCAACTACCTCCAACCGCCGATCACGGAGATCGACTATCGAGGGGATCGAGCGATTCGAGACCATGATTTCAAACTCGTCCTGCGGGACGGGAAAAAGGGCGCTGTCAGCGAGGAACTTTTTGATTTAAAAAACGATCCCGGAGAAACTCGAAATCTCATCACCGAGAGGCCCGAGCTTGCCATAGAACTAAAGGGGAAAATGAGAGTCTGGCAGGAATCTGTTCTCAACAGCCTCCGGGGCGCGGACTATGCAAAGTAACCCGTCTGCCTGAAAATCCGATGGATCAGAAGGTCACTGCGTCTCTCGTGCGGGCTCCGTTCAGCATTCGCCAGACGCCTCGCGGATTTGCATTTTGCAGCTCTATCGGCAGCATCGTATCGGGCCAGTCCTGGTAGCAGACTGGGCGGATGAATCGGCTGATCGCGCGCGTACCGATGCTCGTGAAATGGCTGTGGGTCGTGGCCGGGTAGGGGCCGCCGTGGTGCATACTGTGGCATACTTCAATGCCGACGGGGTACCCATTGAAAATGAGACGGCCCGCTTTCCTCTGCAACACCGTGACGAGATCCCGATAGTTCGCGAGATCACTCTCAGTCCCGTGAATCGTAGCGCTGAGTGATCCCTCGAGCCGTTCCGCGACCGCAACCATATCCGCAGGATCGCCACAACTCACGAGAGTGGAGACAGGCCCGAACAGTTCTTCGAACAGGGTTGGGTCCCCGAGTAAACCCTCTTGGGTGGTGCGAAAGAGATACGCGGCCGCTTCGCATTTTGCGGGGTCCGCTTTGGTTGTTGATTGGCCGACCAGTTCCAGCGTTTCGTTCTCGAGCCTTGTCTCGATCCCAGCTTCGTAGGTGCTGTGGATTCCCGCGTGGAGCATCGTCGCAGGTGCGTAGGTGGCGACCCGCTCGCAGGCGAGTTCTGTGAAGTTCGACCATTCCTCCGACTCCAGTCCGAGGACCAGCCCTGGGTTGGTGCAGAATTGTCCCACTCCGGCAGTGAGGGCGGCAGCAAATCCCTCGGCGATGTGGGAAGTGCGACTTTTGAGCGCGCCGGGGAGTAGGAAGACAGGATTTACGCTACCCATTTCGGCATAAAACGGGATCGGAACGGGCCGTGAATTGGCAAGGTTGTAGAGCGCTCGACCGCCCCCGAGAGATCCTGTGAATGCTGCCGCGACGATGCCCGGATGACTCACGAGTCGGGCACCGACGGCAGTGCTTTTCCCGTGGAGCAACGAAAAGACCCCTTCCGGCATTCGTGTCGATTCGGCCGCCCGGAGGATTGCCCGGGCTGCCAATTCGCAAGTCCCGGGGTGACCGGGGTGCGCCTTAACCACGACTGGGCACCCCGCGGCAAGGGCGGACATGGTATCCGCGCCAAGGACGGAAATGGCGATGGGAAAATTGCTCGCACCGAAAACTGCGACTGGCCCGACCGCTTGCATGAGAGATCGCACATCAGGTCGTGGAAGCGGTTGACGGGAGGGATTGGGGAGATCGATCCTCGCATCCACCCAAGACCCCTCACGGATCAGCTCTGCGAACTGCCGGGTATGCAGCACCGCACGATCCCGCTCCGAGGCGCAACGGGGGAGGGGATGGCCTGTCTCCGCAGACGCTCGCTCGAGGAATTCGTCACCGAGCGCCAGTGTTTCCGTGGCGATGGCTTCGAGGAAATCGGCTCGCGCTTCCGCGCTACGTTGACGGAAGAGGTCGAAAGCGCTCACCGCCAGTGAAACCGCCGTATCGACTTCCCTCTCGCTTGCTTCGAAATAGAGCGGTTCGAGCGGGGATCCTTTTGCCGGATTAAAAGGGGAAAAGGAATCAGCAGACTCCGCCGATTCCTGATTCCCGATGAGGTGTTTTCCGGTCAGATCCATATCGGATTATACGTTCGCCTGGAGCAGTGCGGTTGCCACGGCACGGACTTCGCTTTCCTGGTCCGCCGTGATTCCACTGAGTAGTGGAAGAGGCGGTCCGGTCTCGGCGATCCCAGCGAGGCGAACGGCTTCGTGAAGAACTCGGATGGGGTTGATTCCGTTCCGGAGATCTTCGAGTGGTTTGAAAATCGCTTGGATCTTCCGGGCTTGATCGAGGTCTTCCGCTTGCACGGCCTTCAGCAATTGATCGCTCAATTCCGGCCGGATGCAGACACAGCCGGCCGTGAAGCCGTTCACGCCGAAATCATGGAGGTGCTCGATGACAGGCTGCTCCCCGATCCCGCTGACGATGATCGCGGGGTCGACGACATCAACGAGGTTTGTCAGGTAGGGATCCTCGGAGGGATTTTCCCGGACGATGGCATATTTGATCCACGAGACGAGGCCGTCATCGACGAGCTGTCGGGCGCCTTCGACGGTGATATAGTCCCCGTATTTGATGTAGAGAACGACAGGTTTCCCGACTTTTTCGGCAAATTTGCGGATGCCTGAGACGACTCCGGCGGATGTCGTGATGCCCTGATGGGGCAGCACCATCACGGTGGGGTAGGCCGTCTGTTTGACTATCTCCGCCTGATCCATCATCACTCCGTAGGACGGGCCGACGGAAGGGATCACGAGTGTATCAGGTCCGGCAAGTTCGGCGAGGTGCCCGAGGATGGACTCGTATTCGCTCGGGGCGATGTGGTAGAAATTTGCATTTCCGCCATAGAGCAAAGTCGAGACCTGGCCCGCTTCGATGTGGAGAATGATTTTCCGGTTTTCGTCCGGTGCAAAGGTGAGGTCTCGGTCACGAGCCATCGGCGGTACGGCGATGACGGATCGGGCGAGGTCTTCCGGGGTGATGGGGCGGGTCTGCATAGGGTATAATGGTTCAGGTCATGCTGCCATCGATGAGCCGGGGAGTAGGCCCGGTGTAATCGTCGCGGAGGATTTCGGGGAGGCGGTGAGGCCTGACATTGTCAAAACATTGGAGCATTCCGAAGCGAAGGATGGAAGCGGGGATGCCCACGGCAGTGAACCCGGGATGTCCCGTGGCCGGGTAGGGGCCGCCATGATTCATCGCCGGGGATACAGCGACGCCGGTCGGCATTTTGTCGTTGAGGAGGCGACCCACTTTCTGGCGGAGGATAGGGGCGAGGAGATCGTAGGCATCATCGTCGGTGCCGTCGGTTGCCGAGTAGATCGCGCCGGTGAGATTCCCCTCAAGATGTTCCAGGATCGCAGCAGCCTGTTTCAAGGAAGAGGCCGTGACGATGAGGGAGGAGTTTCCAAATGCTTCCGTCTGCATCGCGCCGGGTTGGCGGAGGAAGGCTTCTCCCGAGACCCGGAGGAGAGTATTTGCGACGCAGCACCCGCTGCCGCTCCCCTCACCTGTAGCCGCATCGGTGCCGCAGAGAACCTCGGCCCCGGCGGCGCGGAGGGTGCGATGGCTTTCATGGAGTGATTTTTTCACCGAGTCCGAAAGCAGGGTTCCGACGGGGGCCCCTTCGAAGCGTTGCTTCACGTCCTCGATGAATCGCTCACTTTTTTCACCATCGAGGAGAAGGACCATGCCAGGGTTGGTGCAGAACTGCCCGGTTCCCATGAGGCAACTTCCGGCGAATTCCTCGGCGAGAGCATCACATTTTTCTTCCAGCGCATTCGGGAGGAAAACGACGGGATTGACGCTGGAAAGCTCCAGGTAGATCGGTTTCCCGGCATTGTCGGCGGCCTGTTTGAGCGCGAGTCCGGCCCCACGACTTCCTGTGTAACCGGTCGCTCCGACGCGGTCATCGGTGACGAGTTGCTCCCCGACGGAGTGACTCGTACGGTAGAGCAACTGAACGATCCCGACCGGCATTTCCGTTTCGATTGCCGCGAGGCGGGCCGCTTCGGCGAAAATTTTGGTTGTTCCGGGATGGGAGGAATTTGCTTTGGCGATGACGGGGTTTCCGGCCGCGATCGCTGCCGCGAAGTCGCCGCCCGAAGCACTACCGAAAGCGAAGGGGAAATTATTGGGTCCGAAAACGCAGACCGGCCCGAGTGATCCGAAGCACGAGCGAATGTTATTTGCCCTGTCGATGACCGGCTGCCTCCAACTCCCGGTGCGCGCGGCGAGGGCGGCAATTCTCAGCTGCGAGATGGTGCGTGGCAGTTCCGCTCCGGCAAGTCGGGGAGTCTTGGGCAATGCCGTCTCGAGGTGAGCCATCTCGATGAGGTCATTGGCCCGTTCCTCGATTTTTCCGGCAAACGATTCGAGAAAAGAGGCAAAACGCTCCCCGGACATGGCACGCATTTCCAGGAAAGCAGCATGGGCAGAGCTCAGGGCCGCTTCGCAGTCCGCCCAGGAGCTGACGGGATAACTGGCGGGGAGAAGTTCTCCGGTGGCGGGGTTTGACGACTGGAAGGTGCCGGTTTTATCAGCGGCGCGCCATTCTCCGGCGATGAGGACTGGTTCTAGAGACATAGAGATGTGGTAATTTCGTTCGGAAGGTTCGCGACGGGAGCCTTCCCGTCAAGGTGGCGTTCCGCTGCCTTTCAGACCAAATCGAGCGGAAAATGCGAGAGCTGACGGAATCCGTCTGCGGTGATGAGGTAGTTGTTTTCCAGCCGAATCCCTGCCCGGAGGGTCTTCCCGTAGAGACCCGGCTCAAAGGCAACGACGTCACCCGCCTGAAAGATATCGTCCCAGCCCGGGTTGATCCTCGGCACTTCGTGAGCATCGAGTCCGATTCCGTGACCGGCGTGATGGAAAAATTCGTATCCCTTCCAGCCGTGGAGTTCGCCGTGGACAAAGTCGAACATCTCGCGGCAAGACTGCCCCGGTCGCAGCATCGCTTCCCCTTGCTGCATCACTTCGAGGATTCGCGCGTGGGCGGCGGCTTGGTCATCGGTGGGGTCACGGTCCACCGCAAAAGTTCGACAAAGGTCGCTGCGATAGCCTCGCACGCCGACCCCGATATCGAGGGGAAAGAGCTCACCGGCGGAGACCGTGTGGCCCGGCCTCGCGAGTCCTCCGGGAGTGGCGCATTGAAAATCCTGGCCCCAGCCGGAGAGAAACTCGCCTGCTGCCAAGGTCGCTACTTTTAGCATCTCGGCCATGATCTCGACCTCCCCGATGCCCGGTTCGAGAAGCCGCTTTGCGGTGGCGTAGGTCAGATCTGCGCACCGGACCGAAAATTCGAGCGCGGCGACTTCGTCGCTTTCTTTGTGGCGACGAAGATACTGATACTTCTCCGAGATATCGCGGCAGATAGGTCCGGAAAGAAGCGCCGACGGGGTTTGTTCGTCGGTACCGATAGTCTTGAACCCGGCCAGAACCGGATTCAAACTCTCCGCCAGGCAGGCACTGAGAACCGGTTTGAGGGTGCAGAGGTGATTCGGAACATACGCCGCCACTGCATCCGCCGCCGGGGCAGAGGGAGAGGCGTCGTGAGTGAGGAGCGTGACCTCTCCGGAAGTTGCCACCACCACCGCCGTCGGTGTCAGTGGCTGCCCGTGCCAATAGCCGGTGAGCGCGTGGACGTAGTGACGATTGAAAAAGACCGCAGCATCGAGACTTTCGCCCGCGAGGAGCGCCCTCAGTTTATCCTGACGGGATCGGCAAAAGGCGGGGCTGAGATTCGGAAACTGGTCTGACATGGTGCAGGAGAGTAAGGCCGGAGTGATTCGACGGGCAAGCTCGAATTTGCAGCCTCCCAGAGTACCGAGAAGCTGCCGTAGATACGCGAAAAAGGTCAGCCTGTCCTTTACCTCCGCCAAGAGTCCGGACACAATTCGGAGATTCGAACTTTTCCGTAGATCTCCTTTTCCCCCCTCCTTTTCACTATGAACATGCCCCGCCGCCGCCTCATCGGTTCACTTGCGTTTTCGCTCGCGACCGGCCTCCACGCCATCGACGAAGGTCGCTCGCTCTACATCGAGGGATATTCCGGCGAGATCAGCTACGCCCCCGGCGAGGAACTGCAGCTCCATCTTTCCAGTCCGTCCGCCACCTGCGAACTCACGATTGCCCGGCTAGGCCGCGAACGAACCGTCGTCTTGGAGCAGAAGAAAGTGGAAGGAATCGTGGAACATCCCGTCCCGATGAATGCCTCCTCCCATGGGTGCAACTGGCCCGTCGCCTTCCGCTTTCCGATCCCTCAGAATTGGAAAACAGGCTACTATGAAGTCACGATGCGAGTCAGTGATGGCGGTGGCACTTACACGCAGCGCAATCGGCGTAGCTCCGAGTCGACTTGTTTTTTTGTGGTGCGGCCCGCCGTGCCCGGGAAGGACAGTCAGATCCTGCTGCAGCTCTCCACTCACACCTACAATGCCTACAACAACTGGGGCGGGTCGAGTCTCTACGCCTACCATGGGCGAGCGGGATTGCAGGGACACCAGGTCAGTTATCTCCGTCCTCCCGCATCGCAGTTTTCGAAATGGGAGCTGCCCTTTGTCGTCTGGGCCGAGAGCAACGGGTATGCTATCGACTACGCAACCAACCTCGATCTCGAATTGCATCCCGAACTCGTGAATTCCTACAAACTGGTCCTCAGCGTCGGGCACGATGAATACTGGTCGGCGGCGATGCGGAATACGGTGGAAGGGTTCACCGCCGGAGGCGGGAATGTCGCGTTCTTTTCCGGCAACACCTGTTGTTGGCAAGTGCGCTGGAGTCCGGAAACCAAGTCACTGGTTTCCTGGAAGCAGGGATTCAATCAGGACGAAAAATATTCCTCCCTTGCGACCACCATCCCCGAGCTCACGTCCCTCTGGAGTCACTACCTCGTGGGTCGACCGGAGAATGCCATGACCGGTGTCGGATTCCTCCACGGTGGCTACCACAAGAGCCACGAGCAACTCATGGACGCAAGCGGTGCCTTCAAGGTTCATCGTCCCGAGCATTGGCTCTTTGAAAAAACAAAACTCGAAGCCGGAACAGAATTTGGAGGAGAAAACACCATCGTCGGGTACGAATGCGACGGCTGCGAACTCGAGTGGAGAGACGGGCTGCCCTTCCCCACGCATCGCGATGGCACACCCGAGAGCTTCACCGTTCTTGCCACCGCACCGGCGAAGTGGGCACCCGGTGACTGCTTGTGGTATAGCCAATGGCCCGGTCCTGACCACACCGGAAACGCAGTCCTCGGTGTCCACACGACAGCCGGAGGCGGCACCGTCGTGACCGTCGGGTCGACCGATTGGGCCCACGGCCTTGGAGGTGCCGACCCGGCCGTCATGCAGATCACCCGGAACGTGCTCGACCGGCTCGGGAAGTGAAGCCACTGCGAAATCCGAGACACGCAGATACGACGGGATTTTGATTTCTCTTTCTCCGCGCCCTTATGTAGGGTTCCGACCGTTATGCGAACTTCATTTTTCCAAAATCTTCTGATTGGTTTGTGTCTTGTTTCCGCGGTGCCGCACCTCCTCGAGGCACAGCAGGAAAACGCAGCGATTCGTTGGTGGGAAGCATACTCCGGTGACGAGGTGAACGGCACTTCGGTTCTGGGCTACTGGAAGTTTGATGGAGAAGGCGCTGCATTTTTGGCGGATTCCTCGGCACAGAAACACGCTGCGCGGTTGCAAGGGGCAAAACCGAATGCATCGGGGAAATTCGGAGGCTGCCTGGAGAGTGGGGTTGGTTTTCCCATCGCCGATGCCAGCCACAGCATTCATGTCGCAAAAAATCCGGTCCTGTCTCCCGCCGGGCCCTTTACCGTCGAGATGTGGCTTCGCCCCTATCCCGACGACGCATTTCCCGCCGAAGTGCAACCGGTCCTCCTCGATTCGAAGTATGTGCCGACAAATCATACCGGGTTCCAGATCTTCCTGACAAAAGCAGGGAGCGACGGCTCGCGGCGTTTTGCTTTTGTCCTCGGGACAGGGAGCCGATCCGATACCTGGTATGCCCCGCAGCCCGTCCGGCTCGATCCGGAAAAATGGCAACATGTCGCCTTCACCTACGATTCCCGGGGAACCGTTGCCTTTTTTGTCGATGGCAACGAAGTCGGGCGGGTCCTTCAGCCCGATGCCGGCGGGATGGCTCCCTCGAAATACGCCCTTTCCATCGGCGACCGCATCGGTTCCAATTACAACGGATTTCCCGGATTCATTGACGAAGTTCGCCTCACCAGCGGGATTCGCGAATTTCGCCCTGTCGCCCTCGATCCCGATGTTTCTCGCTTCGCCTTTGTCAGGATGGACAGCGCCGCAGAGATCAAGGCAGAGTTGGTCAATCAAACTGGCGCAGTGTTGAAGGGCGCGAAAATTGTCATCGAAACGCCCAACCAGGCAAAACAGGAGTTGGTGCTGCCCGAGTTGAAACCTTCGGCGAGACATCCCGTGCAGTTTCCCGTCAACGCAACCCTGAAACCGGGAGAATACACCGCAACCGTCTCCGTAGAAGTTCCCGGATGGGGCGGTGGCGAGAGTGGTTACCATTCCCGCGCAGAGATCCCCTTTGTCATCACCTCGCGTCCGCTGCCGTATCGCATGCCCGTTGTGATGTGGGGACTCGGCGGTACCAAGGGAGTGGTGGAGGCCATTCCCACGCTGAAATCCATCGGGTTCACCCATTGCCTGGGTCTCGGAGTCGATTATCAAAAAATCTGGGACGAAGGTGCCGACGCTCTCCCCGGCACGCCGGAAAGCATCCGCGAAGGGCGCGAGATGCTGAATTCCGCGCTGGAAAACGACCTCAAGATCATCGTGAGCGCCGCTCCCGGTCGATGGCTGCGGACTGCGCCTGTGGGAGAGCCGTATCGTCGGATCGACCGGAAGGGAAACCACTATCCGCACGAAGACATCAGCGGCCTTTTCCAGCCAGTACAGGACTTTTGTTTCCAGACCGGTGCCGCCCTCGGACGAGCCTACGGCGACCTTCCCGCCTTCGATGCGGCCCTCCTCCACACCGAGGTCCGCGGGGAGTCACAGGTCTCCTTTCATCCCGAAGAAATCGCAGCCTATCAAAAAGCGAGCGGAGCAGAGATCCCTGCCGAAGTCACCATCAAAAACGGCGTGGAATACGCAAAACAGAAAGATTTCCCCGCAAATCGAGTCATCGCCGATGACAACCCGATTTTGAAATACCTCGCGTGGTTCTGGCAAAAAGGCGATGGCTGGAACGATCTCAGCTCGCGCTTGAACGAAGGGTTCAAATCGCAGGTCAAACGCAAAGACTTCTGGACGTTTTATGATCCGGCCGTCCGAGTCCCCAGCATCAGCGGGAGCGGAGGCAATGTCGATGTCCTCGCCCACTGGACCTACAGCTACCCCGATCCCGTCCGCATCGGCCTCTGCACCGACGAGTTGTTCGAGATGGCACGGGCTTCGGGGCAGAAACAGGATGTCATGAAAATGACCCAGCTGATCTGGTATCGATCCCAGACCGCGCCGGAAAAAGTGTCTGCCGCCGACCCCTCGCCCTGGGTCGATCAAGACCCCGATGCCGCCTACATCACCATCGCACCCATGCATCTGCGCGAGGCCTTGTGGTGGAAACTGTCGCGCCCCATCCAGGGGATCATGTATCACGGCTGGGGATCACTCGTCAAAACCGATTCGCCGGGAAGCTACCGCTACACCAATCCCAATACACGTTATGAACTGCAGCGACTCGTCAGCGACGTCGTCGAACCCCACGGCCCCGCGCTCATGCAGATCCCCGACGCCGAGTCCGACGTAGTCTTTCTCGAAAGTTTCACCTCGCAGATGTTCGCCCGTCGCGGCACCTACGGTTGGAATCAGGGCTGGGCCGGTGATCTCTATCACGTCCTCCTGTATGCCCAGCTCCAGCCGCGTGTGCTCTATGAAGAACGACTGCTCACAGGCGGACTCGACGGAGCCAAAGTCCTCGTCCTCGCCGATTGTGATGTCCTCACCGCATCCGTCGTGAAGCGGATTCAGGAATTTCAAGCCTCCGGCGGATTAGTCATCGGCGACGGCGAAGTCTGCCCCGCGATCACACCCGATCATGTCATCGCCCGTTTTTCCCGCACCAAAAAAGCCGCAGAAGACCGCGCCCTCATTCAGGAGACCGCCAAATCGCTGCGAGCCTGGCTCGATCCGAAATACAAACGCTCCGTAGACTCCTCCAATCCCGATGTCGTCACGAGACGACGTGTTTCCGGCACGACCGATTATGTCTTTGCGGTGAACGATCACCGGGCCTATGGCACCTACGTCGGAACCTATGGCATGGTCATGGAAGACGGGTTGCCGAGCGATACCGTGATCCAGGCAAAAGACGGTCATGTCTACGAGTTGCCGACCGGTCGGGAGATTCCCCGCGAAAAAGGCACCAGTGGCAGCATCCCGCTCGCGCTGGGTCCGTGCGAAGGACGCATCCTCATGATCACTGATCGTCCCATCGAAAAAGTCACCGTCTCCCTGCCCGAGTCCGCCGAGCGCAGCAAGCCTGCCGAGATCGCGATCTCCATCACCGATGGCAAAACGCCGATCGATGCCGTGATTCCCGTGCAAGTCGAGATCATCGATCCCGAAGGCATCCACGGAGAATTCAGTGGATTTTACGGAGCCGCAGGTGGCCAGCTCACCATCCCGATCACCTTTGCGCCCAACGATCGCACCGGCGTCTGGGAAGTGCGCGTCACCGAACTGGCCTCGCGGAAGAGCGGAGCAGGTTATGTGCGCTTGCGATAGGGGGGGGAGGAGTGGGCGGAACGATTTTGGGAGACGGGGCGACTGAACCCTGTGGAGTCGGTGGGGCTACCCTCTTGGGTGGGGGAGAATCGGAGCGCAGCGAAGCGGGACGGAGGGAAACGAAGCCAACTGGAGTCCGTTTGTTCTCTTTTTGTTACGGGTTTCTGTAATATTGCACGTCTGGGATTGATGTATCCGTGTCAGCGGGGTATATCCGGTGCATCTATGGCTGCTCGACGTAAAGGAACTTCCGGGAAAAACGACTCTTCGGGTTGCCTTGATTCGATGATATTGCCATTGCGCGGCATCGAGGCTGACTTCGGCCCAGTCCATGCCGATACGTTTCGCAACGTCCAGCCCCCGACCTTCGCGCCGATTTCGTCACCGCCAATGACC
>JAGPCC010000139.1 GCA_018058245.1 Verrucomicrobiales bacterium | reverse complement strand
GTGCGAGGCAGTCGTTGGCATTCGGGTAACGCCATTCCCAGAGATCTGAAAACTCGCCGCGGCTGTCACGGAGGGCGGGGCATTCTGCGATGAAGTGGTCGGCGGCGGTTCGTTCTGCGGCGAGTTCACGCCGTGTCTGTAGTCGCTCTCCTCTCACGACGCCGAAGATGATTTCTTTTCCCGCGCCGGGGGCGAAAATGGCGTCGCTGCCCTCAATGGGGCGCACGAGCATACGCACGGCGAGTCCTTCTCCCTCGGGTACAAGTCGCAAACGTATCGTCGTGTCAGGTTCGACTTGCCGTAATCCGGGGTCGGCGGCGGCAACGAGTTCGAACGAGTCTCCGTCGGCGGCGATGTCGAGGTCCGCGGCAAAGGTGGAGACGGCGTGGAAAAATCGTTCTTTTGCGGCTGCGGGCATGTTTGTCGATGATTCTTTGCCGAGGATGGCCGCGATGCCTTTGATGGAGGAACTCGGGTGAAAGAGGACAACTCCCGAGGTGCCTTCTTGTTTGATGAGGATGGTCTGCCCCGTTCTCAGGGGAGGATCAAGGCGGATCTGAAAGGTTCCGTCGGGAAGTTCATTTGTCTCGAGTCGAAATCGCCCGCGACGAAAGGTGAGGGGCTGGAACCCCTCGCCTTCTGCAAAGACAAGGGGATGATCGATCAACTCAAAGAGAGCGAGGGGGGATTTGAAGTGATAGAACTCTCGACCGAGGTAGTTTCCCCGTTCATGTTTGATGTATCGGCAGATGGCTTTGTCTTGATCGGTTAGGGCCGGGAATTCCTCGGGTTTTTCCTTGAGCCGTTTCAAGGGGATGTTGCGCCCTTTGGAGATCTTTCCGTTTGCCGCGATGGTGCGTTCTATCGGGTGTAAGTTCCAGAACTCGGGGGTTCCGTCATATTCCTCCTCCTCCTTCTCTCCTATCGACGATTCAAACGTCCAGATGATCTCCTTTCGTGGACCGCTCGCTTTCCCGTCTGGGGAGCTGGGTTTCCCTTTACTTCCGTGTTTCGAAGCGAGGAGTTCCAGGGCGACGAGTTCCATTTCCCAGGGTTCTGACGGCGCCAGCGAGGTGGAAAAGGTGCTCCATCCTTCGAGGCCATGATCGAGGCGAAGTGTGGCGGCTTTTGTGGTCGCCTCGGCGGAACCACGGTCATCGAGGACTGCCCGCAGACTCAGGCACTCGAGGGCGAGAGCGAAGTATCCATTGTTCTCGGCCTGTTTTGCCAATGAGTCGAGACGGGTCGCCAACTCGACCTGGATACTTTTCGGAGCGAGAGAGAGTCGAGCGATCATCGCAAAGAGGATCGCTTCGAAACAATTTGCCCCGACCCGATAGGTGAGATGGCGTTGCTCGACGAATCTCCGAGAGGATTCGACCTTCCCGGAGAGACATTCAGAAAGGGTGTTTCCGAAGTACAGGAGTATGTGGAATGTGCTTTCTTTGAGTTCGATTCCCCAAATGCCCGCCTGCATCGCGGTGGCAAAATCGCCATGGACGGCGCGTCGGCAGAGTGCCAACTGGTAGAACACGCCGCCCAGTCCTCTCGGACAAGTTTTGCGTTTCCGGGTAGATCTTTTCCAAAGCAACATGCTCGCTTCGTACCCGGCGATCGCCTCTTCGAAGTTTCCCTGACAAAAATGCACACCGGCCCGGATCGCTCTCGAATCGCAGAGTGCGTCGATCGAAATCGTGTCAGATTTCGCTGCGGTCTCAGCGAGGATATCAGCAATCGTTGAGGCGCCTTTTAGATCGCCCTGCATCATTCTTGCTTCGGCGGTGGCGCGTAATATCTGGGATTCGCGCCTCAGGAAATTGTTATCAGAGAATACGTAGTCTATCACTTCATCCGTCGAGGTCAGCTCAAGGATCTTGTTTTCTAGAACGGTGGAAATGACCGAGAGGCGGAGCGCAGGCGAGATCGTCTCGAAGAGTTCTTGGGAGAGCGGTTCGGCGATGAAGCTTAGATCGGGCAAGGGCATATGAAAACGCTCGGCTTCGATCAGTTTTCTCTGCAGTTCTTGCGTGCGTGCGGTGTAGTACCTCGCCCGCGCTTCGCCGTTGATCTTTGATGCCGTCTCTCGAATGAAGGAACTGCGGGAACGGTAATCGCGACCGCCGAAATACTCCCATTCGAAGAGTTTTTCCAAGGAGGGAGCGTAGTCAGGCGACTGTGCGGCAAAACCTGTCACCAGATTGCCGATTCTGGGGGGAACCTGCCAACCGCGAGTCGCTCTGAGGAGGAGAAAGGCCTTTTTTTTCAGGCGATTGATGGCCAATTCGATGTTTTTCGGCGAGTGTTCCGCACCATTCTTGTCGAGGAATCCGGCCGCAGCCAGCCCTTTTCTCAAGTCTGTCATCGAGAGAATTTCTTCTTTCGCAAACAAGGTCAGAATGATGGGTACCTCCGGAGCGGACATCGCGTCGAAGTCAGGACGGAAACTTTCACCGATCGCGAATGAGGGAGAGGGGTTTTTTGCCATGAAGGCTTTCACTTTGGCCGAAATCGGGGCCATGAAAAGGAAACTTTGCTCCCAAGGGACTGAATCCGGATTTTGGAAAGTGATCTGAATGTTTGCTTATTTCTGCTTCGATTCCTCCCGGTATGACAAAATGGGATCTCGACCTCGGGGCGAATCGGCTGCATTGTTTGCGCCATGAAAGCTCTCGTCAAAAGTCACGATGCTCCTGGTCTCTGGCTCGAGGATGTCCCGGAACCTGTCATCGGGATCAATGATGTGCTGATCAAGGTGGATCGCACCGGGATCTGCGGCACCGACGTCCATATTCACAACTGGGATGCCTGGGCGCGGAAAACCGTTCCGGTGCCCCTCGTCGTCGGTCATGAGTTTGTCGGGGAAATCGTCGAAGTAGGATCCAATGTGGCTGATTTCCGTCCCGGCGAAATTGTCAGTGGAGAGGGCCATGTCGTGTGCGGGCGCTGCCGCAACTGCATGGCGGGACGTCGGCATCTTTGCAAAGATACCAAAGGTATCGGAGTGAATCGACCGGGAGCCTTTGCGGAATACATCTCCCTTCCGATGGCAAATGTCTGGCATCATGCCGAAGAGATCGACCGGGATCTGGCCTCGATTTTTGATCCCTTTGGCAATGCGGTTCACACAGCGCTGACTTTTGAGATTCTCGGGGAGGATGTGCTCATCACCGGTGCGGGGCCGATCGGGTGTATGGCGGCGGCGATCTGCCAATATGCCGGGGCTCGGTATGTCGTCGTGACCGATGTGAACCCGTGGCGGCTTGAACTTGCGAAGAAGATGGGCGCGACGCGGGTGGTTGACGTGCGGACCGAACGGGTTGCCGACGTGCAAAAGGAACTCGGCATGACCGAGGGATTTGACGTTGGCCTCGAGATGTCGGGGAATCCGAGCGCCTTTCGGGAAATGGTCAAGAACATGTGCCACGGGGGAAAGATCGCGATGCTCGGAATCCCGTCCGAGGAGATCGCGATCGACTGGAACGATGTTGTTTTTAATATGCTGACGATCTCCGGGATCTACGGTCGGCGCATGTATGAAACCTGGTACAAAATGACAGTAATGCTCCAGGGCGGACTCGACATCAGCCCGGTCATCACTCACCACTTTGACTACACCGAGTTTGAAAAAGGATTTGAGGTCATGAAGAGCGGGCAGTCCGGCAAGGTGATCTTACAATGGGCAAAATGATACGATGAACCGCGCATTTCAATCTCATCTCACTACTACGCTTTCCTCGATTCAGGAGGCCGGTCTCTACAAGTCGGAACGTGTCCTCACCACTCCGCAGTCGCCGCACATCGCGACTCTCGGGGGGGGCAAAGTGATCAATCTCTGTGCGAACAACTACCTCGGTCTCTCGGATCATCCGGAAATCAAGGCCGCAGCGGTCGAGGCGATCGAGCGTTGGGGGTTCGGACTTTCCTCGGTTCGGTTTATTTGTGGCACGCAGACCATCCACAAAGAACTGGAAACCCGCCTCAGTGACTTCCTCGGTACGGACGATACGATCCTCTATTCTTCGTGTTTTGATGCCAATGGAGGACTCTTTGAAACACTCCTTGGTCCCGAGGATGTCATCATCTCGGATGCTCTCAATCACGCCTCTATCATCGACGGAATCCGGCTCTGCAAGGGGCAGCGGTATCGCTATGACAATGGGGCGATGGATCAGCTGGAGGACCATCTCAAGGCGAGTCAGTCGGCACGCTTTCGGCTCATTGCCACCGATGGCGTTTTTTCCATGGATGGTTCGATCGCGGACCTGAAGTCCATCTGTGATCTGGCGGAGAAGTACAATGCCCTTGTCATGGTCGATGACTCCCATGCTGCCGGAGTGATCGGGAAAAGCGGGAGGGGGACTCACGAGCACTGTGAAGTGATGGGGCGGGTCGACATCCTCACGGGAACTCTCGGCAAGGCTCTCGGCGGTGCGAGTGGTGGTTACACCAGCGGGAGGAAAGAGATCATCGACTTGTTGCGGCAGCGGTCGCGGCCCTATCTTTTTTCGAACTCACTCGCTCCGGCGATCGTTGCCGCCTCTCTGAAGGCCCTCGATCTACTGACCGGCTCCGACGAATTTCTCAGTCATCTGCGGACGAACACGGTCTTCTTCCGTTCCGAAATGGCAAAGACCGGTCTCGTCCTCCTCGCGGGAGTCCACCCCATCGTCCCAGTGATGCTCGGAGAAGCAGATATTGCCGCACGCATGGCCGATCGACTCCTCGAAAAGGGAATCTACGTGACCGGCTTCTTTTTTCCCGTCGTGCCACAAGGCCAGGCCAGAATCCGGACACAAGTCTCCGCTGCTCACTCCCACGGCGATCTAGCTTCCGCCGCCGCCGCCTTCGGAGAAGTAGCCAGGGAACTTTTGTGAATGGTAGTGTTATGGGGCGGGCCTTTGGCCCTTGCGCGTGGGGTGAGTATATCTGAAGGGCCAAAGGCCCGACCTAATCCCAGCCTGGGGCAACGCCCCAGGATTCAAAGTCCGCCTCTCGAAAAGGGCTGAAAGCCCGACCCATCCGACTCATCCGACCCATCCCAACGATCAACCCAAAACAACCGCAAATCGGAACGGATTCGATCCCGATATACCGCCACTTCGGCTCTGCTCAAACACTAACCAAGATCCAAAGAACTCCGAACTTCACCCCGGTCTCAAAACACTCTTCACGACCTCTCCTCGATGCATTTTCTCAAACGCGTCGTGCCAATCCTCCAGCGCCCAGACGCCGCCGATAATCGGTTTCACGTCGAGTTGACCGCTGGAGAGCAGGGCGATGACACGTTCCCAAATGGGCCAGTTGTGGCTGAAACTGCCTTGTAGGGTGATGTTCTTCTGGACGAGCGGATCGAGATTGAATTGGAGTGGCTGGGGCCCCCATCCGACTTTGCTAATCCAACCGGCGGGCCGCACGATATCGAGGGCGATCTTCAAAGTGATACTTGCCCCGGCCGCATCGATGACGCCGTCGCAGCCGAGACCGTCACGTTCCAGTGCCCACGGTTTAGCATCTCCGATGATGACTTCGCAGCCATACTGTCTTGCGATATCGAGGCGATGGGCGTCCTGCTGCAGACCGACGATCGCGACTTCGGCACCGCACAATCGAGCCATCGCCGCGCAAAGAATGCCGATGGTGCCAGGGCCGAGCACAACGACCCGGTCTCCCGGTTCGATCCTCGCATTTCTGACCACGGCGCTGTATGCTACGCAACAGGGTTCCGTGAGACAAGCCTGTTCGAAAGGGAGTTCGTCCGGCACATGATGAAGAATCCGCGAAGGCACACGAACGTATTTGGTCATGGCACCATTTACGCCGTAACCGAAACCCTTCCGGGTGGGATCGAGGTTGTAGAGACCGCGCTTGGTCATCGGATTGTTCTCGCTGATAATGGCCGCGGTTTCCGAAACAACGCGGTCGCCCTCTTTCCAGCCGGTCACTTCGTGGCCCAGTTCAATGATGTGACCTCCGAACTCGTGGCCGAGAACCACTGGGTAATTCACCGGCCACGAATGATCCGCCGTCCACTGGTGAAGATCGCTCCCACACACGCCGACATTGGCGACTTCGAGGAGGACATCGGTGGATCCGATCGTGGGTTTCTCGATCTCACGGATCTCGACGGAACCTTTTTCAGGAGCGTAATTGACGACAGCGGCGGATTTCATGGGAGCGGTTTAGCGGTTTAGCGGTTTAGCGGTTTAGCGGTTTAGCGGTTTAGCGGTTTAGCGGTTTAGCGGTTTAGCGGTTTAGCTGGGATTGAGGGATTGAGGGATTGAGGGATTGAGGGATTGAGGGATTGAGGGATTGAGGGATTTTCGGCTAAAGAGCTAAAGAGCTAAAGAGCTAAAGAGCTAAAGAGCAAAAGAGCAAAAGAGCTAATCCACTCCTCCCTGCGCGTGAATTGCTTCGCAGATCATACGGAGGGAGCTTTCGAGATCACCATCGGCGGTTTTGAAGGAGTCGGCATCAATCGTGAGTGGCGCACCCAGGACAACGAGTGGTGCTCCGTATTGGGGGCATTGGATGGCCTGTTCGAGGCTGAGTCCGCCGACTGCTTGAACGGGGATTTTCACGGCATTCGCCACTTCGCGGAGTTGATCGAGCGGGCTGGGCATCCGGTGCCCGGCGGCGGCGATGCCGCGGCGCTCATCGTAGCCGATGTGGTGGATCACATAGTCACAGCCGAGGTCTTCGAGAAACCGCGCTCCCTCGACCATGTCGGGGCAGACCATATTGTCGCCCATCACTTTGCATCCAAAATCGGCACCGGCCTGGACGACACACTTGATCGTCTCGGCATGGGCTCGGGCCATGACAACAACGTGGGTGGCACCAGCCTTTGCCATCATTTCGGCTTCGAGATATCCGCCGTCCATCGTCTTTAGATCAGCGACGATGGGGGTATTGGGAAACGCCTTCCTCAATGCCCGGACCCCGTGAAGACCCTCCGCGAGAATCAGTGGTGTTCCCGCCTCAAGCCAGTCGACTCCGGCGCGCATCGCAAGAGCAGCGGTTTCGAGGGCTTCATCAATGTTGGTGAGGTCGAGTGAAATTTGAACAATGGGCTTCATGAGGGACGGTGATTACAATGACAGAAAGTGATGTGTTTTACATCGAGAAAAGAACGGCAAAGTGTCGTCTCTGGCGCAACGAAATAGGGTGCAATGCCAGACTCCACCCTCTTGCCTACGAGCTACAGACGGCTGAGGGGATGGCTGCGATGTTGCAGGGGGGATTTCAACCCGCCGACCCTCCTGACAATGAGACTCGAAAACGGAAAAGATCATTTCCAGAATGGTCCGTCCGGATCTCTCAGAGCAGAGTGTTTCCCGATTTTCGACGATGGCAGCAATGAGATCACGAGCCGGGGCGACGTGTCCCCCGACGAGGGTGCGAATGTCAGGGATGGGTTCGGATTGGTTGATTCCGGCGGTGGTGATGGGAACCCATTTTTTTGCTTCCGATCCGGGCTGGAAGGGGCTTCCCGGAAGATACCAGGCAAGCGGTTCTGCATCCCCGCGAAGATCGATGATTCCTTCGGTGCCGATGAGTTGAATTCCGAACCCGGCTTCTTTGCGTCCGCCATTCACGACAGAGTCGAAAAAGACCGGAATTCCTTTGTTTGTTTCAAAACGGGCATGGATTTCATTTCCGGCGAGGGGGCCGATCGCCTCCGCTCCCTCCTTTACGTCGCTTGCAATGACGGGACGCCCGTCCTGCAAGATGGTTGCAGAGCAGGTGAGGGGATCGCCGACGAAATAATGGCAGAGGTTGAGTAGGTGCGAACCAAGTACCCAGAGATCGAGCGATCCGCCTCGGGCATCTTCTTTTCCTCGCGCGCGAATCTCAAGCCAGCGTCCGATCGCTCCGTCCTCGATCAGTTTTGTGATGATGGGGAGGACGGGATGATAGCGATTGCGGTGGGCGATCGCGAGCCGGGTGCCATGGGCTTCACAGGCTGCGACGATGGCATCGGCTTCGATGAGATTACGGCAAAACGGTTTTTCCACGTAGATTCCTTTCACTCCCGCCTCGACGGCGGCGAGGATCATATCGTGATGTTGGTCGACATGACGCGGGCAGACGGCGACGAGATCTGGATGTATCGTGTCGAGCATCTTCCGATAGTCTGGAAATGCGGTTTCCTTTTTGAGTTTGAGACGGGCGATGGCTTTCTCTCGACCTGCCTCGACCGGATCAGCAAGGCCAACGATTTTGGTTTCCGGCAGGCCCAGCCAGACTGTGTCGAGTCCATGTCCGTAGTCACCTCTCCCGGTATGCCCGATGACTCCGACCGTCCAGATTTTCTCCTCTGCTCGCAGGAGGGAAACGGATGGCGCAAATGCCCCGAGGGCAAGTGCGCTCCTGACAAAGTAACGACGAGAGGGGATGTAGGGTGTCTGCATGATGGAAAAAATTCAGGGTTTGTCAGGAGAGAGTAAATGAAGCGAACGAAGAAAATCAACGGAGACGGAGAGTGTCTCTTCGTAGAGGCTTTCCGTGCGCATCAGGTAGCCGTGGACACCGTCTTCCTGGATGTGCAATTCACTCCGGTTTCCCGCCGCGAGCATTTCCTCGTGAAATCGTTTTGCGCCGGCAAAGGGTGTCGTGGTGTCACCGGTGCCGTGAAAGGTCAAGGTGGGGGGGAGGCCCGCTTTGACATTATCAACCGGGGAGAGTTCCTTCCATCGTTCTCCGATTTTCTTCTGGCCGTATCCGTTTTCGGAAGTGTCGATCACCGGAAAGAGTAGGATCAGGGCATTCGGAACGCAAGAAATTGAAGTGTCCTCTCCCGCCTCGTCGATCCCGTCGAAGAGCGCGGTTGCAGCGGCGAGGTGCCCGCCCGCAGAGCCGCCGCTCCCAATGATTTTTTCAGGATCAATGCCGAGCTCTTTTGCATGACTCCGCAAGTAACGGACCGAGGAACGTGCATCTTTGACGCAGTCGAAGACAGTTGCTACGCCGGGTTGGTAGAGCCGATACTGGACGCTGATGCCGACCATGCCATAGCGATTCGCAAAATCGGACGCAAAGGGATACATGCGGCTCGGGTCCATGCCCGCCCAACCTCCGCCGTGGATGATGTGGAAGCAGGGGCGTTTGTCAGTCGCAGCCCAGCCTTGCGGAAGAAAAATACGGAGCTCCAGTTCTCTCCCACCGATTTTTTTATAAACAAGCGTCCGATTCGGAGTGAGTCCCGCGAGACGCTCCGCCACATAGTCTCCCGGTTTTTTCGCTGGTTCTGCGGCCCTGGCAGAGACGAAGGAAAAAGATACTGCGATCGTGAGGAGAACAAGAGATCTGGAAAGGGGGATCATGGGATTTTTTTTAGTTAGCAAAAGGGTAGTCTGTGTACCCTCTTCCGGAACCGCCGTAGTAGGTACTGTTGTCAGGCTCATTGAGAGGGAGATCCTCGGCAAAGCGACGCACCAGATCTGGATTGGCGATGTAGAGTTGTCCCCAGGAGCAAGCGTCGGCTTCCCCCTTTTCGATGAGAGCTTCCGCTTCTTGTCGATCGAGTTGCTGGTTTGCGATGAAGATTCCACCAAATCGCTCTTTTAAGCCGGGGCCGATGCGCGGTTCGGCCTGGGATTCACGGGCGAAGAGGAACGCGATGGCCCGATCCCGCATCGCGTCGGCGACATATCCGAAGGTTGCATTCAAATCCGAGTCCCCCATGTCGTGAGAATCTCCTTTGGGTGCGAGGTGCAAGCCGACCCGATCCGCGCCCCAGACCGAGATCGCGGCATCGACCACCTCCAGCATCAGTCTCGCCCGGTTCTGGATGACTCCGCCGTACTCGTCGGTACGGTGATTGGTGGAATCCTGAAGAAACTGATCGAGGAGGTATCCGTTTGCTCCATGGAGTTCCACTCCGTCGAAACCGGCCCGTTTTGCATTTTCCGCTCCTTTGCGATAGGCCTCGATGACCGCAGGGATCTCGTCGAGTTCGAGAGCTCGGGGAGTGATGTAGGATTTTTTCGGACGCACGAGGCTGACGTGTCCTTCTGCGGCGATGGCGCTGGGGGCGATCGGGAGTGCCCCCTCCAGATAGAGCGGGTCACTGATCCGCCCGACATGCCAGAGTTGGAGCAGGATGCGTCCTCCTTTTGCGTGTACTGCCTCAGTAACCTTTTTCCAGCCATTCACCTGCGCGTCGGACCAGATTCCGGGTGTGTCAGGATATCCGACACCCATGGGATCGACCGAGGTCGCTTCGGCAATGATTAGTCCGGCGGTAGCCCGCTGGGAATAGTATTCGGCCATCAATTCGTTCGGAACTCGTCCTTCGCTGGATCGGCATCGTGTCAGCGGAGACATGATGATGCGGTTGGGGAGATCCCACGCACCGACGCGGAGAGGGGAGAGGAGAATGGAAGTCGATTCTGTTGTCATGATGGTTGAGCGGTGGGGGAGGGTAAGCTCGTTTGGGAGGGAGGCGCAATTTTGCTTTGAGGAAAAAATGCATTCGTGGCTTTCTTTTGAAGTCTCTCTTTGTCATATTGCCAGATCGACCTTATGAAAATCCTATTCTTCCGATGTTTTGTTCTTCTATTCCTTGCGCTTGGCAGTTCTGCGCACGCGCAATTGGAGGGCACAAAACCGAACATCATCCTCGTGATGACCGATGATCAGGGATACGGTCCGCTGGGGCGGCACGGCCATCCTTGGCTGAAGACACCGAATCTCGATTCCCTCTACGATCAGAGCACTCGATTTACCCGCTTCCTCGTTGCCCCGACCTGCGCCCCGACTCGATCCTCGATCATGACGGGACGTCATCCCGAAAAGAACGGGATTACCCACACCATTCTGGAGCGCGAACGGATGACTTTGGAGGCGACCATTCTTCCTCATGCGCTGAAGACGGTAGGCTACACTTCTGGTATTTTCGGGAAGTGGCACCTCGGGGACGAAAAGGAATATCAGCCCGATCAGCGGGGATTTGATGAAGTCTTTGTGCATGGCGCAGGGGGAATCGGTCAATCCTACGAGTGTTCCTGCGCCGACGTGCCGGAGAACAAGTACATGAATCCTGTGATCCGCCACAACGGGAAATTTGTTCAAACCGAGGGGTTTTGTACGGACGTTTTTTTTACGGCCGCGATGGGATGGATCAAAGATAAATCGGAATTAAAGGAGCCGTTTTTTGCTTATGTAACGACGAATGCTCCGCATGGTCCTTTTATCGCACCGGCGAAGAATGTGAAGCGCTTTACCGATGTGGGTTTCGGGGAGGAGCAGGCTGGTTTCTACGGGATGGTGGAAAACATCGATGAGAATATGGGGCGACTTCTCAACAAACTGGAGGAGTGGAAGCTCACGGAAAACACCGTTCTTATTTTTATGTCCGACAACGGAATGACTGGGGGAGGTTCGGGAAAACCGGGTGTCGATCTCGCTCCGGGGTATCCCTTCTACAATGCGGGTCAAAAAGGACTCAAAGGTTCGACGGATGAAGGCGGTGCACGCGTTCCGTTTTTCATTCGATGGACTGGGAAAATCGAAGCCGGGAAAGATATCGACCGGATCGCCTCCCATATTGATCTATTTCCAACGTTTGCCGCCTTGACGGGAGCGCCCCTGCCGGAGAATCAGGTGGAGGGTCGTAGTCTTCTCCCTCTGTTAGAAGGAAAAGCGGACAACTGGCCGGATCGGTATCTATTTAATCACGTCTGTCGCTGGCAGACGGGCGCGGATCCGATGAATTATAAGGACGTGAACTATTCGGTTCGGAATCAACAGTATCGCTACACCGCCGGAAATGCGGGCGGCGGCGGGAAGGGAGCGAAGGCAAAACAGGGTGAGGCCGCGACAAAACCGGTACCGGGGAAACCCGCGCTCTATGATATGATCGCGGATCCGGGGCAGACGACGAATGTCATCGGTGAACATCCGAAGATCGCCGCTGAAATGAAAGCGGCTTTTGATCAATACTGGAGGGAGGCCGTTCCTCTCATGGTGAATGAAGATGCGCCGATGTCTTCCTCGCAGCCCTATCCTGACTGGTTCAACAAACAGAAAGAGTCGGAAGGCATTCCCAAGTGGACACCGCCGACGTTGTGAACATTTTACCTCCGACATTCAATGAAAGCGATTCTGAGCTGTCTCCTCCTTTTTCCCCTGTTGCCTCTTCTCGCCGAACCAAGAAACGCCCCCTGGGTCGAAAAGGGGGAGTTGTTGGCTTCGGATGACTTTGAAAGGAGTGCTCTGGGAGAGTGGAAGGAGATCATTCCGACCTTCACCGTCGCTGACGGAGTCCTCCACGCGTTGCAGACTCGTGACGATCACGGAGCGGTCGGGCGCATCTTCCGCCCGATGCAGAACGTGGTCGTCGAGTTCAAGTTCCAATTGGTCGGTTCGACTGGATTTAATGCCGTCTTCGACGATCAGAAGTACAAAGGTTCCCACGCCGGGCATATCTGTCGTGTCACGTTTGCTCCCAATCAGGTGCGAATCGGCGATGATAAAGAAGGGGTGATGCGCAATGACATCTTCGAGACTCGTAATGATCCCGGGAAGAAGGCAGCTAACGCCGAGATCTTGAAAGAGCGAGTTTCGGGGGCCAAGATCGATCCTCTTGAGCAGGAACGATGGTACAATGTAAGGATCGAAGTGCAGGGCGACGAGATGCGAGTGTCCCTCGACGACCAGTTGATCACTTCGCTGAAATCGCCTGGTATCGCACATGAGACAAAA
>JAGPCC010000390.1 GCA_018058245.1 Verrucomicrobiales bacterium | reverse complement strand
ACGTTGGACGAAATAAATAAATCTAGTTCGATCGTCGCATCAGAATTGGAAGTTGACAGGTTTTTGTAGCGTGTTCAGAGTAACAGCATAGAAGCGACAGTCAACAGCATTCTTCGCCACTGGCGGGATCTCTGGCCCGGAGGTCTCGACGAGAGGCAGTATTCGACTCTCAACCTCCTGGCCCATTGTCGTGAGGGCAGCCTCGGGTTCAACCTTGCTCGCTGCGGCAAGTGCGGCCACGGCGAATGGTATCCAAGCTCATGCGGAGACCGCCATTGCCCGACCTGTCTGGGGCCGCGGCAGGCGCAATGGTCCGCGCAAGTCTGCGAGCGACTGCCGGATTGCCCTCATTTCCATATCGTCTTCACCGTTCCCGAGCAGCTTCACGATTTGTTCACGATGAACTACCGCAAGGTGGCTGACGCTCTGACCGACGCAGCCGCGACTTCGTTGAAGCAGTTTCAGCGCAACAACTGGAAAGTGGACGGCGGATTCCTCTCGGTGCTGCACACCTGGGGCAGCGCCCTCAACTGGCATCCGCATCTCCATGTGCTGGTCAGCGCCGGGGGCGTTGATCACGCGACCGGTCGGTGGAAGCCAGTTCGGCGAGACTACTCGTTTCCCGTCAAACTTCTATCGAAGGTCTTCCGGGCAATCCTGCTGTCGCGGATCGAGGCGCTTGATCGTGACTCGGAGATGGTCTGGCCTGATGGCTGGCGGAGCGTCGAAGAACGACGCCAGCGGAGAGTGGCGCTTTGTGGACGCAATTTCAACGTGTTCAGCAAGGCAACCCTCGGCAACACGAGGGCCGTGGTGCGCTATCTCGCCCGCTACACCAGCCGCATCGCGATGAGCAATTCACGCCTCGTGTCGGTGGACACGGAGAAGCGTGAGGTCACCTTCCGCTGGAAGGATTATCGCAACGAAGGTCAGATCCAAGAACGCACCATGAGCGGGAAGCGCTTCATTTGGCTGTTTACCCGGCACCTCGTGCCCAAAGGATACCGGCGGGTGCGTTACTTCGGATGGCTCGCCGGAGGCCAAACCGGGCTGTCGAAGCTGAATGAAGAGCGTCCCGGCGTCATCGGGGAACGGACCCTTCCACCCGAAAAGCCCGCCTGCCAATGCTGCCAGGCCCGGGAGTGGGTCTACGTTTCGTTCTTCATACGGCTGTCCGCCACAGGCACCGGAGGTCATGTTCCGGAAGGGAAAGAACGCTTTTCCCTTGTCGGGCAGCGAGCGGGGCCGTAATCTGAAGTTCGGCGTCCAACAAGCCGGATGATGGCAACGCCTACGAGCCCTTTAACAGAATTCGTCCGTCCAGACGGGCGTGCCATATCCTAAACGTTGGGCCAGAAAACTCCATGAAGCATCGAATTACCAAGATCGTCTTCATAGGGGTGCTTGTCACGGTTTTGGCAGTTCCTCTTTGGTGGATTACACGTGGTAACACCGTGTGGCGAGTCCATCAGAAGTATCCGGATGCCGTTGTCAGATATTCCCCCGAGACATCTGGAGATCTGAGCATCGATGGGTTGATCGCAGAGCTGATTCGAGCGACCGGAGTTGATTTCCTCTCGGGCGATGAGCCGCTGGGCATCGACATCGAGGGCGAAAAGGTCGATTTCGCAGACTTCCGAGGTATGACCATCAATCATATGAAGCTGACTGATTGCGTGGTCACCAATCTCCGGCCATTACTCACCGAGTATCACCCGTATGTGACGTTCTTGAATTGCGATCTCACGGCGGTGCCAGAAGAACATCTCTACTTTCTCTTCCAAGATCAGGAAGATTCCAACGTTTATCGGCTGGGTAACTTCTTCCTCAAGGACGGCATTTCTAAACCTTACCCGGGCGGAGCGGGTCTTCACACGTATTCGCTCTTCCCTTGAAATCAACAAGCCCAACAAGATGCGGCTGGACAACCCGCTACCCCGCTGTGAGTTGACATGACCCTCTTTACTCGGAAACTTAACCCTGTTGCGACGCGGTGCTCCCGGTAGCGGGCGCCAGCGCTCGGACGTTCGCTTTCAGAAATGATGATCCGAATTCTAAGAATCTTGATCGTGACACTACTTTGTTTCACTCTCCAGGGATGCATCGTAACCTCGATGTTGTTTAATCCCGGTGTTAGATCGGCCTTTATTGTCCCGAAAGACGTGACTCCGATGGCGTCACTAAAGAGCGATCCCGAGAGTTTCTTCGGGGAGCACATCGCGATTTCTGGAAGAGTGACCGAGGTCTCAACCGATTTCTTTGTCATTGAAGATTTTGTTTCGGTCAAGCTCTACGGAGCTCCATGGTCTCGGAATCTAGCTGTGGGAGACAATGTTTCCGTCAAAGGTAAACTCGTCTCCCGTGCCTTTGGAACCAAGCGTCCGCAACTGCTAAACGCTTTCGAATTTCCTCCAAACCCCGGACACCAAGCAATCTCGGGAGCGAACACGACGGCGATGGCAAGCCCGATCCCGCATTGAGTTGATTGACTTCCCTGATTAGAATCTTTACTCTCCAATCGAGGCCGCGCTCCCGGATCGGGCTCGCCATGCCGCAAACGTTCGGTGGAAAATGACACGGCTTGTTCCAATACTGCTTTTCTCCTGCTTGGCCCTTATTTCGTGCTCTGAGGATGGAGATCACCCCACGATGCTGCGACTTGAAGTTTCTGCGGATTCTTCATCTCGTCTCTCAGCTCGATCATTTCTTTCATTGGCTGAATCTTACTTTTCTACTGCGAGTGACATCGGACTAGGTCGGGTCAAAATTAAGGTTGATAACGAGAGACTAAATCTAGAGTTTTTAGACGCATCTAAATCAGAGATTCCACTTTGCGGTTTTGGAATTGAACTAACGAAAGATTTTCTCGTGCTGGATGATGAGAAGCTTACGATGGAAATCTTTTTGGAACGCATGAGGAACTACGCAGAGACAGCCAAGCTTACCGAGTCGACCCCCGGCGTTTATTTCAGCGTTGCACCAGATGTGAGTTTTTCACGCTTTTTTGGGGTTGCGTCAGCCATGTCCTCTGCCGGGGTCTCGCGAATCCATTTTTCAAGCTACGAGAACGGACTCACCGAACATGACAGCGGACTCAACGGCTTACAGCCGTGAGTCGCCTCGACGTTCGCCTCAAGAATGAAATACTTAGCACTAATCGTCTTTCTCTGGTCGATACTCGTGTCGTCCGCCGTTGCAGAGCCTTACGAGCCGCCGGATACATCGGGCGACCCACTCGAAGTCACGCGACAGCTATACATTGACCTCCACGCATTCAAGGATGATCCAAAGTTTCACGAGGTAGGCTTCGCGCCATCAAAACCGGAGACAAAATACCAGCTCTGGCATAGAGCATTTAAGCGCGCAAACGAAGATCCGAGGTACGGACCGGCTCTCATAGCCAAGGGAATCGCGATTGGCGATCTCTACACCCTTGGCATGGACTACATGAAGAGCAAGGGGCAGCCAACAGATTACTCCAAGTTCATTACAGCCGAGTTCCTACGCGCCCTGAAACGGGACTAGGCGAATCGGGTAGGAACGGGGATTGAACCCGCTCCCCCCACACCACCCGGCATGCGGGTCCGCACCGGGCGGTTCCCATCGGTCATGTCACCTGAGAGCGACCCTTTGCAGGACCGTTCGGGTAA
>JAGPCC010000389.1 GCA_018058245.1 Verrucomicrobiales bacterium | reverse complement strand
CGGAGGCTCACCGTTTCTTCTGTACGACAAGAACACGCGGCCAAACGCTTTTTCGAACGAGGCAGGGAAATAGGATTTCTGCCTCGCGATTCCTCGTTCCATCTTCACTTTGTACAGTCAACGCGCTCAGAATCCCATAGGCCAAGCGGGTGTGCACTCGGGCGCGGTCGGTGTCGAAAGGGGGTATTTCGCAAGATAACCAATTTTCTTGAGTGGGAAAACTTGCACAATTGAGATAATTGTGAAACTTTCAAAGAAATCAGTGTTTTCCCGCGCGGGAAAACCATTTGAAATACGAAAATGACGGAGTGGGATATTATCGAACGCCTCCACCGCACAAGAGATCTGTTTTCCCCGTTGCAGCTCGAATCCTTGAGCGCTCCGCTGGAAGAAAGGGAAGCGGGTGATGCCTTCTTAACGACGTTTCTAGAAGCAGACAACCCCACGGAGTTCTTCTACTTTCTCGTCGAGATCAAATCTCGGAGTAATCCGCAGATCGTTCATCAGGCGATTTCCGAGATCAAGAAGAGCACGAACGTATGGCGGCAGAAGAAGGAAGATCACAACGTCTATCCTCTGATTATCGTTCCTTATCTATCCGAGGAACGCCTCGAAGAGCTTTATCACGAACAAGTGAGCGGAGTGGATCTTTGCGGGAACGGTGTCGTCACCATTCCTGAAAAACAACTGCTGATCTTTCGAACCGGCAAAGTGAACCTGTATCCGGAGTCAAGGCCGGTGAGCAATCCTTTTCAGGGAAAGTCCTCACTCGTGGCTCGTGTCTTCTTCAGAGAGCCGGCCATCCTGGCAAGTGATCGACCGGAGCATCCCAGGAAATTCGATACCCTGATCGAGCTCCATCGAGAGATCGAGAGTGGGGGCGTCTCCATTTCATTGTCTCAGGTTTCCAAGGCGGTCGCGGCTCTCAAAGAAAAGCGGTTAATCGAAGCAGCGGGTCGGTCCATCTATGCGCTCGATCACGACGAAATGATGAGGCGTCTGGCCGTCTATTGGGCCGCCCCGACCGGTCGGCGCAAGTATTTCCGGCTCGCAAATGGATTGGAGACTTTGGCAACGCTGGATCAGGCTGAGAATTTGGACTGGGCGATCAGCGGATCTTCATCGGTAAGGCATTATGGCGCGCTGGCGGAGTCTGGACGAATGCAGGTGATGGTTTCGAACCTGCGAATGGCGTCAGAGTTTATTTCGGGGGAGGCGGAAACCGTTCCAAATTTCGCTGACATTGAAATGATCGAAAGTGACGATCCTGCCTTTTATTTCGATAACGACAAGGATGAATCGGGCATCCGATGGGCAAGTCGATTGCAGGCCTGGATCGAGCTGAGCAACGGAGATGCCCGTCAGCAGGATGCAGCCCGTATCATTTACCACCAAATTTTTCCCTGACTCAGGAAGATGGCTTTCACGAATGATCACCTTTGGCCTCACTTCGTTCCGGTATGGCGGAAACTCATGGAAATTGGCTCGGAGAAAATGCTCCAGATTGCGGGAGGTTACGGGCTTTTCCTGAAGCAACAGTGGTTATCTGAGAATCGTGACAAACTCATAGTCATTCCACTGGAAAATTGGATCGATCCCACCCCGAGAGCCACCAGCGACTTCGATCTTCTCCTCGGCTTGGAATTTATATCCGATACAACCACGAACACAACGATCCCACAAATACTCGAGGCGCACGGTTTTGTGGTGACGGAGAAGCCGGGTGGCCAAAGATGGCAGTTCGTAAAGAAGACTTCGAGTGAACTAATGATTCTAGCAGAGCTCCATGCCCCGACTCCTGGTCCGGACCGGGAGGACCTCCTGGCCGACGAAGTGCGAGTCAAACCAAAACCTTCACTCAGAGGCAGAGGAGTTCACGCGCGTCACAACGAAGAGGCAATCGGTGCGGTGATGTTTCCGTTTCTATTCAATTTGGAGGCGGTGCCCTTGGCTGTTCCAAACCCGGTGACTTGGGTAGTCATGAAATTGACTGCGATGTCTGATTTCTGGATCAAAGCGCACGATTCGAATTCCGCAGCTGAGAGTCGAGCCTTTGCCCGCAAACAAGCGAAAATCACGCACAGGATGTATGTCGGGTGGTGGCAATGATGTCGATGGAAGAACGAGACCGAGTCCCGGTAATTTTGGAAGCAGTGAGGGAAAGTGCACCTTTTCTAAATGCAGCTGAAATCTTCGCAGGCGCCTTTCAAATTGATGGTTGGGCATTGGAGCTCGTTTCGCGCTATTGGGAGGTTAATGACTTGGCCACGATTTTGGGAATACTCGAAACTTGGATGCTCACAGAATCAACATTGCAAGGGCAGACCCCGCGGGATTAACCGAAGTAAAAAAGTAGCACCCACTTCACCAAATGACTGAATTTGAAACACGAGCACTTGAGGACACGTACTTAAAGTCGGGCTTTTTCGAGCAGCTTATTGAGCATGCGTTCGTGTCAGAGATCCTTCAGGAAGTGTATTACGGTTACGGCCAGGTGGTCGAAGTACTGCGTTCGGAACTGGATGCCTCCGGATATGATTTGGTTTTGGAATGCAATGGCACCATGCGTCACGTTCAGTTGAAGACGTCACGGCCCGACGGGCGCACGGCTGTGCAAAAAGTGCATATCAAGCTGGCAGAGAAACCAGGGGGCTGTGTGGTCTGGATCATGCGGCACGAGGATCCTGAGACTCGACGGATGCGGTTGAGTTATCGTTACTTCGGAGGTGAGCCCTCAGAACGATTGCCGTCACTCGACCAGTTTAAGCTCGCTAAGCACAGCAAGGGAGATGCGTTCGGTGAGAAGAAGGAACGCCCAGCCATTCGAGTGATTCCGAAAAGCAGTTTTCGAGTGATCGAAACAACCAGCGAGCTTGTAGGCGTTCTGTTCGGTCTGCGAATTACGAGCGACAGACCCCGCTGAATTTGAAGCGCCCAACGACTCCGCTCAGACCAGATAAAGTGAGAATGCCGAATTGGCCCCAACCCAAGTAACTCAATTGATGAATCTACCCAAAGACATGCTCTCGATGACCTCTCCGCAAGGATTGAGGCTGCCATCGCCGTCGACTACATGGGACAGGCGGAAGATTTGCTTGCTGAGGGGCAACGTGGAAAGTTCGACCACGTTCCCGCCGCGGTCCTGGCGGGAGCGGTGCTGGAAAAGGCGCTGCGAACCCTTTGCGAACAGCAGGAGCCCCCGATTGAGATCAAAGGTCTAAAGTCTCTCAACCCGATGATCGAGGCGTTGAAAAAGGCCGGGGTAATCAACGAAGCGAAGAACGTGCAGTTGCGCGCTTGGACCCTTTTGCGCAATCTGGCGGCGCACGGTGAGTTCCAACAGTTCGATCGCAGCGACGTGGACAACATGATTGCCGGCATCAAAGGATTCCTGGCGGAAAACCTGACATGAAATTGTGTTCTCGAAATCGTTTTCGCGGTTTCGGGGTCAAATAGTCGCAGGACAAGAGTGTCCTGCCTCCTTGAACGCTATCGCCGGTCGATTGACCCGTTTTCCGCGCGAGCGTCGAAGCGCGCGGTCATTCGCCCCCACTACTCACCTCCCGCCACAACACGCACACCCCGGATCGCGCCGAATCGGCAGTCTCCGGAACTGCATCGAATTCAGATCGCAGTGCAGGAGGGTATTTGTG
>JAGPCC010000138.1 GCA_018058245.1 Verrucomicrobiales bacterium | reverse complement strand
TTTCACTTGGTCGAACTGATACAGTGCGCCGTCGTTGTCATCCTGCTGCAAGTAGAGAAATCCCTGCATGAAGAGCGCCTTGGGGGCCAAGGGATCTTCCGGGAATCGATCCACGAGGTCTCCATATGCGAGTTGCGCCGGGGACGCCAACTGGTCTTCGCGCAGGGCTTCCGCTTTCAAGAAGAGAACCGTCGGGAGAAACTTTCCCTCTTTGCCAAAAACACTTTCATACCGCTCCGCTGCCGTCACTGCCATGGGCCATCGATGGGTCTCCATCCAGCATTGAATCTGGGCAAGAGTTGCGCTTTCCACCACCGGATCGGGTGGCAGTGAGTCGAGCATCCGGTCCAGAATCAAGGCAGCTTCGCGATAGCGCCCGAGTCCTTGAAAGGCCATCGCGAGTCGAAACTGAAGTGCCGAATCAAAATTTCCGATCTCCTGAAAATTGGCGAGTTCTCGTTCGACCCTTCCCAAGATCGCGCGGAGTTGAAAAATGGTTCCCTGCGTATTTGTTCTTGTTTCCAGCAACGAGATCCTCTCATTGATTTGTGCGATTTTTGCCTGCTGAAACTCCAGCAATCGCGTCGCAGGCCAGATGCGTTGTAGGCAGGTGATCGCCTCGTAATACTGTTCTTTCTCCAGGTAGGTGGATCCCAGTTGCAACGCGAGCGTCTGAAAACTGATCACCTGCGTCATGGTTTCCAAGTTCCCGTGCTCCCGCCGGATCACCGCGAGGGCCTTTTCCGTCTCTCCCGCCTGCAGCCTCGCATACAATTCAAGGACAACCGCTCGACTCGCCGCCTCCGGTGCCAGTTTGCGGAACTTCGGGAGTTGTTCTTCTAAAAAATCAGCCGCTTCGGCGGGGAAGTCCTGCTGGAGATACAAGGTGGCAAAGAGCAGCAGTGCCTCATAACGCTTAAAGGGATTGTGCGACTCGTCGGCCCAGTATTCGCCAAACGCTCGCTGGGCAGGCACCAGTTCTCCCGCCGTCATCAGGCATAGTGCCCTCCAGAATCGCAGTTCATCGGCGAGAGCCCGATCCAGTTTCGGATCCGGGAGGGATTCGTCAATCCACTTCAGAGCCTCTTCAAATTTTTTCAGCCCTACTTTGCAGATCGCGACAATGGGGCGATGAATCCGAACCGCTTCCGCTGCCTCCTCTGCGGCTCCGTAGTCGACGATGAATTTTTCAAGCGCCGCCTCCGCCTCGGCAAAGTGATTTTGTGCAAATGCGGTGCGCCCTCGCTCCAGTAGTTGGGTCGGCCCCTCGGTGTCAATATCCGGCCCGAGAGGTCCTTTGCCTTCCTCTGTTTTCTCCTTCGGAGCACAAACCACTGCGGATGGCAGGAACCACAGGAGCAGGAGAAAGGTCAGAAATCGGATCATCGATCACACAGGGGAAAGTTCTCTGACTCATAAAGCCAAAAAACCGACCTCCCGGTCAATCGAAATCCTACAAAGAACAAAAGTTCTGAATGAAGCTAGGAGTCTGTCAGGCTCCTAGAGAGCGTGTTTCTCGAGAAATTCCCGTACGGCGGCGGCAGTGGCCTCCACTGGGTAGGTGACCATCGATTTTTTCCGAATCGCTTCCAGCGAGGGTTCCGTGGGGGTTTCCCCGATCGCAGCGTTGATGATCTCCGGGAATTTCGCCGGGTGGGCGGTCGCAAGCACGACGTGCGTCTTGGAAGGATCGAGATCCTGGAATCCACAGGCAGTATGCGGATCGATTACATAATCGTAGTCTTCTTTCACCCGACGGATATTCGCGAGGATATCTTCGTCGCTACTGCGGGAAGCGGTGAAGTTGCTCGCATTGAAGTTCGGGATTTTGATGGAACCGTCTTTCTTGAATTGCTCCATCAGAGAGAGGGTCGCCTTTGCGTTCTTCTCGTTGTGATAATAAAGAAATCGCTCAAAATTCGACGCGACCTGGATGTCCATGGATGGGGCATGGCTCGGGTGGACGGCATCAGGTCTGTATTCCCCCGTGGTGAAGAGACGGTAGAGGATGTCGTTTTGGTTGGTTGCGACGACGAACTGATCCACCGGGAGACCCATTTGGTGAACCATCCAACCGGCAAAAATGTTCCCAAAATTTCCCGTGGGGACCACAAAATTCAGATCGTCCCGATTTTCGGAAGGGAGCTGAGTGTAGGCGTGGATATAATAGACGGACTGCGCGAGAACCCGAACCACATTGATCGAGTTGATCGCCGAGAGTCGCATTTCCTCTTTAAAAGAGAGATCACCCATTAGCTCCTTCACGATCGCCTGTGCATCGTCGAAGGTTCCTTTGATCGGAATCGGAAAGATGTTCGCTGCTCCGGTGCAGGTCATCTGGCGCTCCTGGAGCTCTGAGATACGGCCTTCCGGGTAGAGGATGAAAACATTTGCCCCCTTTTTCCCCATCAACCCATGAATGGCAGCCGCACCGGTGTCACCGGAGGTAGCGCCGAGCACGTTGATCGTTTTTCCGGTCCGCTCGATTTGCTCTTCAAAGAGACTGCCAATCAGTTGCAGCCCGAAATCTTTGAAGGAAAGGCTCGGCCCATGGAAAAGCTCAAGAACGAAGAGATTGTCCGCAAGCTGCTGGAGCGGAGCATTCATCGTATCGCTGAAGTTTCCGTAGCTCCGGTCAATAATGTCGATGAGATGTTCGCTGTCGTGATCGGAATCAAACAGGGAGAGGAAATCCCAGGCCAAGGCGGCATACGGGAGTGCATCCTCCACGAGAATATCACTCGAAAGCATCGGGAGATGCTTTGGCACAAAAAGGCCTCCGTCCGGCGCGAGGCCTTGTGCAAACGCTTCCGTAAAACTGACAGGAGAACCACCTCCACGGGTTGAAACAAAATCCATGCGGCAAGTTAGAACGTTTTTGTGGGATGGAAACGGAAATTGGTATTCACAGCCCGCTTTGTTTGGATGAGATCGAAAAAAGAAAGGAAAGGAGGGATTATTTGATGTCTTCGACCCTCATGAGGACGGCTCGGTCCCGGACACAATCCAGAGAGCTGATCTTTTTGAGCGCTTCTCGTACGATCCCGAACGGGGCATAGTGGAGCATCAAAACAATCGCGGCATACTCGTCATCGTGATCCTCGGGTTGAATTACGGAAAGGATTCCGATCGAAAACTCCCCTAGGACGGTGGCGATGCGCGCCAGAACCCCCGGGCGATCCTCTGCCTCTACGCGCAGGTAATATTTCGACACGCTTTCTTCAATCGGGAGAGTTTCACCGTAGATGCGATGGGTCGCGAGGCCCGCCCCGCGTGTTGGCTGGGTCCACATCGCCGCATCCGCAATGTCGGCGATCACGGAACTGGAAGTAGGGTCCTGCCCCGCACCGGAACCGTAAAAAAGAGTATTCCCCACGATGTCACCCCGAACCATGACGGCATTGAAGGCGCCCTTCACTGAAGCCAGAATGTGAGTTGAGGGTATCAACGAAGGCTGCACACGAACTTCCACTGCACCCGATTCCTCGTGTAGTTGGATCACTCCGAGCAATTTGATCGTGTACCCCAACTTCGCGGCAAAATCGATGTCTTCCGCTTTGATGGCCTCGATCCCCTCCACATGGATGCGGTCACAGGGAACCCAACGGCCGTAGCTGAGGGAGGCTAGAATGATCGCCTTGTGGGCAGCATCCCACCCGTTAATGTCGAGCGTGGGGTCTGCCTCCGCGTATCCCAACCCTTGTGCTTCCACTAGGGCCGCCTCGTAGGTCAGTCCGGCTTCCGTCATGCGGGTGAGGATGTAGTTGCAGGTCCCGTTGATGATTCCCACCACCGACTGGATGTGATTTCCGATAAGGGATTCCTGCACCGCTTTGATGATCGGAATCCCCCCCGCGACAGCCGCCTCGTAGTGAATGGGGCGACCGCTGGCCTCGGCGATGGCAAAAAGTTCCTGCCCCCGCTCTGCGAGGAGCGCTTTGTTCCCGGTCACGACTGCTTTGCCGCTCTCCAAGGCAGCTTTCACGAGATCAAAGGCCCGATCCGTCCCGCCGATCAACTCTACAATGATGGAGATTTCCGGATCATTGACGAGGTCTTCGAGATGGGTTGTGACCAACTCTTGCGGGATCGCAAATTCCCTCGATTTTGCAGGATCCCGTACCGCGATTTTGGTAATCTCAAGGATACAGCCAGTCCGCTCCCGCAGGAGCGGGAGGTTCTTTTTCAGGTTCTTATAAACGCCGGCACCGACGTTCCCGAAGCCCGCGAGGCCGATTTTTAAAGTTGGTTCGGACATTTTTGAAAAGAAGCCCCCCTTCGGTCGGAAGCAACCGGATTCTTTCACTTCCTCCCACTGCAAGAAGGACTCTTTCCCCCAGGTTGGTCGGGCTCCGGCGAGCGATCCGTGGGAACTTTTCCGCTTACTCCCAGGGGATGGAAATCGTGGGGCCATCCTCTGCGGGGATCGAATGTTCGCTCCGCGTTCCGTCCGGCCAGACGACGGATACCGTCGCAGACTGCGATGCTGATTTCGCTCCTCTACCAAAGAAGAGGGTTGATATGCTTTGGGAGAGATACCCCGAACCAGAGTAAATCTCCGCAGTCTGTTTGGGAAGGCCGGGAATCTGAACGCTCACCATCGCTCCAATCGCGGTCGGGTTTCCCGGTTTCCCGCGGAGCGTCACGGCGAGCGGTTCGCCCGATTTTTCGGAGTCGAGACCATTGAGGAACAAAGCAGGGGGAGCGTTATTTCTCCCGAAAACCAGATCCGGCCTTCCCCGACCAGAAAAGTCCGTGATCCCAAGACTCTTGCTATCACCGGGCACGACAATTCCGCTTTCGAGTGGCCACATTTCTGAAAGAGGAATCTCTCCGGAATTTACCGGGGCGCTCCCTTTCAAAACCACCCCGAGACCGCCATCATACGGTCCCGTCTCCTGCTGAGGAGTGAAAAAGTTCTGAGCGAGCGCAACATCCGTAAATCCGTCGCTGTCAAAATCACTCATCACGATTCCAAAAACCGGAGAGATCTGCGCGAGGGGCGGTAGGGGATGGATCGTGAAGTGTCCCTCACCATCGTTGAGCAATGACACTGAATCGAGCATCTTTGCCTCAAGACGCAATGCCCCCTTGAGCCGCTCTGGATCGAAGATTTCCTCCAAGGTAGCGCTCGCCCAGGCATGGTAGGTGTTGACATGTTTGAGCAGACTCGGAATAGCGGTCGACGAGCAACTCAACCCGCGGCGGGGGAGAAGACAATGGGTTGATGTGTCGAGCTTCGCCTCGATCAGATTCTTTTTCCCCTCGCCTCCCACATCACCGTAGAATATCAGCTCGGGCGATTCCTCAGAGGCACTGTATTTGGTATTTCGACCGAGATTCCCCACGATGTAGTCGATAAACCCATCTCCGTTGAGGTCACGTCCGGCGATGCTATTCCAAAATCCAGTGGTCCCGGCGAGTCCTGCCGCGTCGGTGGTTTCGACGAGTTTTCCTGATCGATTGGAAAATACTCGGATCGCTCCCCATTCGTGGGTGAGGAGTAGATCACTCCAGCCATCCGAATCGAGATCGCTCCACAAGGCCGCAGTAACTAGGCCAGTGGAAGAAATCCCCTGGTCCACCGCACTTTCCCGGAAGTGGCCCTTGCCATCATTCACAAGCAAGCTGTTTCGGGGCGCCACGGGATATTCCCCTGGGATGATTCTCCCCCCGATGAAAATGTCGAGATCGCCGTCGCGATCGAAGTCGGCCGCAGTGGCGACGCCCCCACTCGTGTATCGCCCTCCGTCGGGAGCCGGGATGCGGTCGACCGCTTCGGTGAACTCTCCCGTTCCATCGTTGAGAAAGAGCCTGTCGCGCAGCGACGGATCTCCCGCCGAACACTCCACACTGCCACTCACGGTGAAGAGATCCGCGTCTCCATCCCCATCCACATCAAGGAGGAGAGAGCCCAGATCCTCATGATCAGTCGTTCCGGTAAAAGGAGGACGCACCTTTATCGTGAAGACAGGCTGACCAGCCGCATCGAGACCGCGGTTAAGGAGCATTTTCCCTGGTTGTCCCATGGTCCCGCCGAGATACAGATCGGCCAGGCCATCTCCGTCGACATCGCCCCATGCCTGTCCTGGACCTAACTGCGAATGTCGGTGCGGGAGGAGAGGCTGGCGCAAAAAATCATCAAAAGGAGTCTCCGGGATGGCGAGAGCGTCAAATCCCGGGATCGCACGGAACCACGTTGATAGCGACTTCTCGTTCTGCGGGGCACTGGTATCTGGCACCTCGGCGATCTCAAGCCAGCAGTCTCCGGGGGTTTCCCCAATGTGAGACTGGTTCCCCGTGCCCCAGTCGACTGTGATCGACGCGACACGGTCGAAGGAACCGAGGCCAAAATGGACCAAGGGCTCGTCGCTCTCCTGGTAGCCGTTGTTGGGGAGGAGCGTTCGCGCCTGGAGGGATCCATCCGGGAGAGTCAGAGTCACCTTCGCACCCAATCCGTAGGTATTTCCGGACTGACCCTTCAAGCGGATAAGAAGGTGATGTCGCCCCCCTTTTTCGGCACTCCGATTGAGGTAGAGCACCGGAGCGTCCTCCAGCGAGATCGAAATAAAATCCAAATCCCCATCGCGATCCACATCCGAAAGAGCAGCCCCGTAGGTCATCGTTTCCCTTTGCCCTAAGCCCCAGGCATCATCTGATTTCTCGAACTTCCAGTCCCCTGAATTCCGAAAAACAAGATCGTGTTCTCGCAGTTCCGGTCGGTTTATAAAAGAATCCCAGTCTTCCTTGCCGATGCGATTCAACAGACTCCCGTCCCGATAGTCCGAGTGATTGAAATCTCGCGTGTGTCCCGTCGGAAAAAAAAGATCGATCCGGCCATCACCATCGAAGTCGCCACTCTTCACCGTCCACGTCCAATCCGTTTTAGAAAGACCCGACATCCTCGCCGCCTCCAGGAAAAGTCCGGTTCCCGTATTTACAAAGTACGTATTCACCATGCTCTGACGGGGTAACCCAGCCTCATACATCGCAGCGAACGAGGCACCCATTTCCCCCATCGTGACTTTCTGCCGATAGTGCGTTGTAGGCAGCATGTCCGCGACGATCAGATCCGTCATCCCGTCGTTGTTGAGATCCTCCGCCGCCATTCCCATCGAGAACCAGGTAGTATGTTGCAAGACATCGGCCGCCACCTCCTGAAAAGTACCATCCTTTTGATTCAGATAAAGCTCATCGCGATCCGCAAAGTCATTCGCGACATAAAGGTCGAGCCATCCGTCTCCGTTGGAGTCAAACCAAGCTGCTGCATTTGTAGGATTCGGCAGGGGCAGGAGGCCCGCAAGGGAAGAGACATCACTGAATCGCCCGCCTTCATTCCGGAGGAGCCGGTTCGGCCGACCAGTCTCGCCATACTTCGGTTCTCCCGTGACAGGATCCAGAGAACTGAAACGGTAGTACCGGTCCCAGGGTTCCGTGACCTCCCATCCATCGTCCGTCTTCCGCATCGGGATCCCCTCCGCCGGACGCCCCCCTTTTCGGAAATACGCATTCATCGCAAGAAAGACATCGAGATCGCCATCCCGATCATAATCGACAAAAGAAGGCGTCAGCGTCGCATCCGTGATGTCCAGCCCCCACTCCGCCGCCGCCTCGCGGAACCGGAACTGCCCCGGAGTCGATTCGTTGAGAAAGAGCCGATTGGGTGCGTCGTAACGACAAATATACAGATCCAGATCCCCGTCGCCGTCGATGTCCACCATCGCCGCGCCGGTACACCAACTTTCGTTCTCCGCGAGACCTGCGGCATTCGTTACCTCCCGGAATCGCGGGTTCTCATCCGCTCCGGCATTTTGATAGAGACGATTCGGCACCGGACCAGCCGAGAAAAACACCTCGGGCCAGCCGTCCCCGTCGAGATCCCCTGCCGCGACACTCCCGCACGCCATCGCAGAGTAGTAGAGTCGCCTCTCCGCATGAGCATTATCGATCGGAATGAGAAAATCGAGGCCCGACAAGCCCGGCGTCAGCGTTCGGAAAAGAGGATCATCCCCCTCCCCCTCCGAAGCCGCAGGAGAAGAGAAAGAGCGGAGCACCGTAGGCGCCGCCGCATCGGCCCCCCAAGCAGCGCTTGCCGTGATCACCGGGAAAAAGAGAGCCAAGACCGTTTGGAAAGTTCGGGAAGACCGATTCATCCGAGCATTCTACCGGAAATCCCCCCGGTGGGCAAGTAATCGCCACCCTCGATCAGGCCCATCCGCCTCATCGCCCATCCCCTGCTGCCGGACTACTTCGCAGGAATGGCATCGATCGATTTTAGAACTTCACGCACGATCGCCTCCCTCTTCGGCAGATCTTCCGCCCTGTTCGGGGTATCCATATTCAAGGCGAAAAACACAGCTCCAGTAGGTCTCTCCACCCATCCGACCCACCACCCAATTGTTCCGCTCCAGCCCGTTTTCGCGCGGAGGATCCAGTCGCGTCCCGCCTCGTTGATCATCACATCCTTCACGAGACGCTGTGCATTTCCGTCGAACGGGAGCTGATTTCTATAGAGCTGCCGGAGGAACGTAATCTGTTCGAGAGCAGAAATCTGGAGATTCCCTTCCACCCAGAAAGGCTTTTCCCCTGTCGGATCAGCATTCCCATAGTGAATTTCCTGCATGTAATCCCGTTCCCTTTCCTCTCCCAGAGCTTCTGCGAACATCTCGTAAACCCAAACAACAGAATGCCGCATCGAGGAACGGAGTGTTTGGTCTTCGTTCCAAGCCATATAAGATCTCTCGATCCCGTCCCAAGGGAACACTTGGAACTCATCGCGGACGATACCCGCATCGAGAGCAAATAAGGCGTGAGGAATCTTGAACGTTGACGCGGGTGAAAATCTCTTCGAGGCACGCTCGCCGTTGAAGACAAGAGTTCCGCGAGATTTCGTACGTTCGTCTTCGATCACGATAGTCCCCTCGGCCATATACCGAGAGAAAATGGCACCCCAATCGGGACGATCACTGATTCCTTCCTGAGTTGTCGCAACGGAAAGAGAGAGCAACAACAGAGCGGGGAGTAGCAGGCGATATGGGAGCTTCCTCTTCTTCATGGTTCCTCAGGTTCATGCGCAAGGTTCTGGATTCTCTTTGGTTCGGAACTCCCGCCACCGGACTAAGAACCAGCACGGAGCCGTTGGGCGATGTCTTTTGCAAAATAGGTGAGGATCATGTCCGCGCCTGCGCGTTTGATGCCGATGAGGGATTCCATCGCGACTTTTTTCTCGTCAATCCATCCGTCTTTTGCGGCCGCTTTGATCATAAGATATTCTCCGCTCACTTGATAGGCGGCGATGGGGAGGTCAAAAGCGTCCCGCAGGGTGCGGATGACATCGAGATAGGGTCCGGCCGGTTTGACCATGATCATATCGGCACCCTCGGCGATATCGAGTTCTGCCTCACGCAAGGCCTCGCGGCGGTTCGCTGGGTCCATTTGGTAGGTCTTTTTATCTCCCGCTTTCGGGGCGGAATCCAGGGCACCACGGAACGGGCCATAGTAGGCCGAGGCGTATTTAGCCGTGTAACTGAGAATCGATATTTCTTCGTGTCCTGCCGCGTCGAGAGCATCGCGGATCGCGCCGATGCGACCGTCCATCATGTCGCTCGGAGAGACGACATCAGCCCCGGCATCTGCATGGCAGATGGCCTGCCGACAGAGGATCGTGACCGTCTCGTCATTGAGGATTTTCAGGTCTCCCGAAGGGGATGTCTCGACGAGACCGTCGTGACCGTCGGAGTTGTAGGGATCGAGCGCGACGTCGGTGATGACGGCAATCCCGGGATAAGCGGCCTTTACTGCCTTGATTGCCCTTGGCACGAGACCTACCGGGTTGTAGCACTCTTCGGCACCGGGTGTTTTCAACGCGTCGTCGATTTTTGGGAAAAAGACGACCGCGCGGACCCCGGCATCCCAGGCCTCTCCGACTTCCTGGACGAGGCCTTCGAGACTCCAGCGATAGCAGCCAGGCATCGAGGCGATGGGGTCATTTTGCGGATCCTCGTGAAGAAAGAGCGGATAAATCAGATCGGACGCCTGCAAGATCGTCTCCTGCACTAACCCGCGAATCGCGGGACTTTTCCGGTTTCTGCGAGGACGAATCGGTAGATCTAATTTTTCGGACATAGCTCGTAACCTTCTTTGGTATCTTTTACTTCCCATCCGGCGGTTGCGAGAGCGTCCCGGAGACGATCGGACTCCGCCCAATTTTTGGATTGTTTTGCCGCCCATCGTTCACCGGCGAGAGCGATCACTTCCGCCGGTGCTTCCTCGGTTGGGCCACTCAAATCTGGTAGGATTAGTCCGAGTGAATTCAGGACAAAGCGGAGACCGCCCAACTCGCGGGTCGCGTCTGATGCGGACAGAGCCTCGACCGGGGTCGATTTTATCGCGGAAAAGATGCGACCGAGCGCGTCGGGGGTGTTGAGATCGTTGAGCAGTGCTTCGAAGGCGGGGGCAAAGGCGCTGCCCTCGACGGATTCTAGGGCGCTTCCTCCACTCTTCACTGCGAGGGCGGTCTCGTACTTGGCGATACGCTGCAGAGCCTGCCGCGCTCCTGACAAGGCCGGGAAAGTTTCATTCCCCGTGTCATCCTTCGCGACGAAGTTGAGCGGTTGCCGGTAGTTGGCCGAGATCAGTGCGTATCTCAACTCGGCAGAGGAGAAACCCGCTTCGACAACCTGCGTCAGGGTGTAGAAATTGCCGATGCTCTTCGACATTTTCCCGCCATCAACGAGCAGGTGGGTGAGATGGAACCAGTGGTCTGCCATGGTATGCCCGGTGCAGGCTTCGCTCTGTGCGATTTCGTTTTCGTGATGGGGAAAAACGAGATCCACGCCTCCCGAGTGAAGATCAAACGTATCTCCGAGATATTCACGACACATCGCCGAGCACTCGAGGTGCCACCCGGGACGCCCTTGTCCCCACGGACTTTCCCAATAGTTGACACCATCTTCTTCGCGACGTGCCTTCCAAAGGGCAAAATCAGAGGCCGAATCCTTGTCGTATTCGTCATCGGAGACTGCTTTCGAAGCTCCTTCCCGCAGTTCCCGCTGATCCAATCGCGAAAGACGACCGTAGCCATCGAAGCTGGAAACCTTGAAGTAGACGGATCCGTCCTCACTCGCATAGGCATGGCCTTTTTCCATGAGGTCAGCAATCATCTCGATCTGGTGGGGGATATGCTCCACCGCACTCGGTTCCCTGTGTGGCGTGAGAAGGTTCAGGCTCGCGCAGTCTTCCTGAAAGCGGTCCCGCCAGAAGTCTGTGAATTCCTTCAAAGTTCGTCCACCAGCCTGCGAATCTCGGATCGTCTTATCATCCACATCCGTCAGATTGCGGACATGGAGAGTCTCGATGCCAGAGTGCTCTAAGGTCCGGCGGAAGACATCTTGAAGGACAAAGGTCCGAAAATTTCCGATGTGCGCAGGGCCGTAAACGGTCGGTCCACAACAGTAAAACCGAAATTTCTGCCCGTCGGCAGGTTTCAGTTCCCTCAACTCGCGGCTCATTGTATCAAATAGTTTCATCGTCGGTATCGGAGGAAAGGGACTTCACTAGCCACCGTTTTGCAAGGCTTTCGCGTTCGTGGTATGATGTCGATAAAGAAATCCGAGAAGTCTATTTTCTATAAAGATCGCATAATTGAGACTCACTTAATTTATCTTTGATCTTTCCTAATACACAAAAGTCTGATAAATTTTTATTTTGAGCCGCAAAATTTCGCGACAGAGAGCATGACATTGAAGCTTGTAGTAACCACCAACGTCAACGGGGACGTATTCGAACTGATCCTCAAGAATGCCAAATACGGTATTGGGAGACGGCATGATAACGATTTGCGAATAAAAGAAACGTATATTTCGGGATACCACTCCGAAATTACCCGTGCGGAAGACGGTGGGTATGAGCTCAGCGATCTCGGATCCAGCAATGGAACATTTTTGAATGGTCGCCGGGTGAGTGGCAGGGAACGGATCAAGGCGGGCGATTTTGTCAAATTCGGCATCCTCAAAGTAGCGGTCGAAGAACATGGCGACGCGATGCCGAAGATCGTATCGCTGAAGGATCACCCCGCGTTTGCGAAAAAGACGGAATCGAACACGGCGGCGATCGCGGTGGAGAAGAAGACCGGTCCCCTCCAGTCCATGGATGTCCTCTCGCTCAAGGGTGACACCGCCGCGACTCCACCGAGCAACCTACTCACGAAAGAACGCGATGCACTTCAAGCGAGACTGACACAAGAAACGGAGCGAGCTGCAAAGTTCGAGTCCCTCGCAGAGGCTCGCAGCACGAAGTTGGGCAGCCTGGAGAAAGAGCTGTCCACCTTGCAGAGCGAACTGAAGGTGCGGGACAAGTCTCTGAAGGCGCTGGAAAGCGCCACCACAGAGAAGACGGAACTGACAGACTCCCTGAAATCCCTCCAAAGCGAACTTACCAAAACGAAACAATCCATCAATGAACGGGATGAGGAGTTAGCTCGTCTCCGGAAAGAAGCGAAACAGGCTTCTAGTGAAAGGGCGAAACTCGAGGCTCGCCTCACCGACACCGAAGGACGTGAGCAAGAGACTCGCGGGAAATATTCGATCACCTCCGAAGAACTTGCGAAGGCAACGGCCGAAGCGGAAAGTCTCTCCAAATCCGCCGAGACGGAGAAGGCAGACTTGGCGGCAGAGCTCAAGATCGCTCGAAGCGAGGCGGAAAAAGAACGCAAGCAGAGAGCTCTCGATCTCAAAGAGAAAGAAAAGGAAACCTCGTCCCTCCAATCGCAGATCGATCGGCTCACCG
>JAGPCC010000137.1 GCA_018058245.1 Verrucomicrobiales bacterium | reverse complement strand
CGACTTTTCGATTGATTGTCCTGAATGGGAAGGGGATCGAAAGTTCTCGATTTTTCTAAGCAGAGTTCGATGAGAGCATCGGCGACTTCCACTTCGTTCAGATTCCCACAGGCGAGTTCGAATACGCGATTCGCAAATTCATATAAGTAAGAGAGTGAGTCGAAGCAACCTGATTTGTTTTTGAGAAATCTAAGACATGGAACCAAATCGTTTTCGGATATCGCCCTTGGTAGATTCAACCGCAGAAAGGAATCATACGCTCCGCTATGCCATTGATCCCTCGGTGCATGAAGCCAATCGAGCACTCCGCGCACGGGAAGCCAATCGGGAACCAACATGCGCAGAGCGTTTCCCTTGAGAGTCTCGAAATCGTCATCACCCGGGTCGCCTGATGCAATCTTCTCCAGTTCTTTCTGTCGGGATGCTGGATCAGGTTCAATTTTTCCCAATGTGCGACCCGCCTCTATGCGCATCGGATCATCGGGCCGATCCAGAATTTCCCAAAGGGTCGCGGAAAGCTCAGAAACCTGACATGTCCGAGCCAGGTCAATCGCAAAACGGCGTCCGTGAGTATGACACGACTCATCAAGAATGATCGGTCTCAACAAATCTTCGATTCCTGAAAATTGTATTGAAATACTTGCTTTCGAGAGGGCCCGTTCCGGTCCGGGATCGCCGTCAGAGGCCTTTTTCAAAAGTGTTTCTACAAGCCGGCGTTTCTGTGTCTCTGCAAAAGGACTAAGGTCGGCGTGCAGTAGGGCTTCGGGATGTCGGTCGAGGACCACTTCGAAGAAATCGGTGTTTTCCGAATTTCCCACCAGCCAGGCTGCCGTCTGCAAGAGCTGCGGGGCGATCAATTCTTCGTCACCGTCCTGCAACACAAAAAAGAGTCGACGAAGCGTGTCGGCAGAAAGCGTCGCTACGAATTCTCCCGCCAATAGCTCCGCGAAAGTCCGATGACTGAATCTCACTGCGCGAGCCGAGTCGGATACTCCGTCGCCGAGAATTACCGTTTCGAATAATCGGGTCTCGGCGATCCGGTCAATCTTATTTCGGGTAATTGTGTGTGACTGGCCGGAGGGAAAGTCCATCATGCCATCGTCACCGAGGACATCAGCATAGGTCAAACTATCGGGGTCAGAATAATCGTTAGTGCGAACAAGGGCCTTTTTACCAGCGAAGATCGTCATTGCCGCGATCCGTCTGACCAGGTGCAGCTTCTCCCCAGGGAGCCATTCGGGTTCGGTTGATTGTAGATGCCTTTCTCTTTGAGAATTTGGTTCTTCCACTAAACGCTGGACTGCCGATTGAAAAAGTTCTTTGCGGCTCTGGGGCAAGCGTTTCGACTTGGAAAATTCTGTGATCAACATCTCCAAGGTGATCGGCCATCGGGCGAGAGGGACAGCATCACACCGTGTCAGTTCATTCAGGAAAACTTCGGATTGGTCCCCGAGTCTCTGCCCGGCCGCCAATGCTGCATCAGCACGACGGAGGGGACAGAGTTCATAAACAATATCGTTTCCCTCCTCTCCCCAAAGCCGGGCGAGTCCTTGCCCGGTTTCGGGAAGCCAATGCGCGGAACGGCACGTTAGAATCAAGCGAACCTGTCGCAAGTTGGTTTCGGTTTTGAGTAGTTCCACGAGTGAACTGAGGATCGTTTGTTCTTTCTGGAGTGCTTCGTCGAGACCGTCGACAAGGAACAAAATCACTTTGCCTTCTTTCTTTGCATTTTTCCATGCGTCGCATCGTGTCGACAAATCGGCTATCGGCGTCGATGGGCCGAATGCACTCGCCTTGCGGGAGATCACCACGAAATCGCCGCCTTGAGCAGAGGCAGTCTCTACGAGGTTCAACTCGGTGGTTTTACCACTTCCGGGGGTGCCACACAGTACAAGTACCGGATGCTTAGTGATCAGATCCTGTATCGTCTGAACTTTCGGGTCGTAGGACAAAATTTCTTTTTGACCGGGATCGAAAAGAAATCCATCGCCGTCTCCTTCGCAGGAAACAGAATGTCCTTCCGGCCTCCAAAAGCGCCGCCACTCGTAATGGTTCGTTTCCGACATGACTATTTTAGAATCTATTCCAGTATCCGAATTTCTTCAAGTTGCGCCATTCGCGAATTGCGAATAGAGTGAAGAATGCTAAAACCACAAGACATCCTGGTGACATTGAAGTTGTTGGTGGTGAACGATGTCCTGGCGGAGCACTCCTTTGCATCGATCGCCGAGGCGGTGGCAATGAGCGCCTCTGAGACCCACGCATCGGTGAAACGGGCGACGCAATGTCATTTGCTTTCGCATCTTTCCCGCCCTGAATCCCGACGTGGAGGGCTTCCACAAGTTGCCACCAGCCATCTACTGCGTTTCGTCGAAAACGGCTTGCCCTATGTTTTCCCCGCGAAGCGGGGGCCGGTTGTCCGAGGAGTCCCCACTGGAATTGGCATGGAGCCGCTACGGGATGAATTGGTTGTGGGCGTCGAGGAGTTAATTCCAGTCTGGCCGATAGACAGAGGTCCAAATCTCGTGCTTGGTATTGCGCTGGCCCCCATCTACCGAAGTTGCCCGCAAGCTGCTGCCAATGATAAACAATTATATCGGCTGTTGTCACTTGTTGATGCCATCCGTGACACCGGAATACGCCAACAACAGGTGGCTTTCAGCCTTTTCGAACGGGAAGTCCGTGAAGCTGCACGTAACCCTCACCGATTGACGATGATCCGATGACCAGAGACGACATTGTAGAAGTTCTACGCCCCGTCGTTGATCGGTTGAACGAGACGAACATATCCTACGTGTTGGTGGGAGGAATCACGGTCCCATTCTATCTTGCTAGCGAATTGGCCGGAAGTATTCGGCCAACCAAAGATATCGATATTATCGTCGCAGCTGTGAAGTTGGCGCAGTTCGACCGCATCGAGGAACGACTCAGAGATGCTGGATTTCTGAATCATTCAGAAGTGAGGCATCGGTGGTTGTTGAACGGTACGCTTATCGATATCGTGCCTGCTGAGTCAGAGGTCTTGCCGAATGTGAACCGTTGGTATCCTGTGACCTATTCTACAGCGGAACCAGTGGAGATTGCCCCCGGATGCGGCGCGATGATGGCGAGCCCTGCCTGTTTTCTGGCCACGAAAATGGAAGCATTTATTCGCCGAGGTAAGGGTGATTTCCTTGCTAGTCACGATCTTGAGGACTTCATATCTGTCATCGACGGACGGGAAACCATCGAACGTGAAATCGCTTTTGGCTGCCCAGAAGAAGTTCGTGAGTTTCTTCGTCTCTCGGTGAGACAACTATTGGCAAACCGCGAATTCCTGGATGCAATCGAAGGATTTTTACCGACGAATTTTCGAACACACGATCGCCTGCAACAGTTGGTTTCTAGATTATATTGGCTGGCTGAATGACCGATTGGAGAATCAGTCTGAAAAAACGAATTCATCTCAATCCAACGCAACTCCCTTCGCGGCAAGCCCTTCACGTCTTGGGGCGATGCGGACGGAGTCAAATTCGGCGGGATCGCTACTGGGCGTGTTTCTCTGCGCAATCTTCCCGAGCGACCACGCCGCATCTACCACCATGTGAGCCCACCTCGGTGAAAAGCGTAGCATTCACAACCTTCCCCGTGTTACCGTGATGCTTCATTTCTATGACGAAACTCTTTCTCTTCCTCGGCGCTGTCACGGCAGGCACTGCTTTTGCAACCCCATTCCCCGCTTCCGATCCGGAAAACAAAGGCGACTGGACGCTGCTGGAATCTGTCTCGGACGAATTTGAGGGCGACTCCCTTGACTCCGCCAAATGGTTGAATCTTGGATTGGACGACAACTACCACGGGGAGTGGAAGGGCCGCGCTCCCTCCCAATACAATCCCGCGAACATCTCGGTTTCGGACGGCCATCTTACCATCCGGTCCCGCTGGCAACCTGACTTCAAGTTCTCTGATTCCACGTTACATGGCACCGCCTACGGCACGCCCGCTCCCGTCACTACCGGTGCCGTTCTTTCTACAACCAGGTTCAAATACGGTTATCTCGAAATGCGCTGCCAGGCGGCGGATGGCCCGGTCTCCTCCTCTTTCTGGACTACCGGAAATGGTGGTGAGATCGATGTCTTCGAACACTTTGGCGAAAACTCCGGGAACCCCGAATCCGCCTATCGCTACCACACCTCTCTCCACGACTGGCGAAAAGGTTCTCCCACATTCAGTAAACGCATTTGGCAGAACGATCACCGCCTTGCTTTCAAGGTCGCTGCGGATTTCCATGTTTACGGACTCGACTGGACTCCCGACCGCCTGAGCGTCTATATTGATGGCCGCCTCATCCGCACGGTCTCCCGGCAGGAACTCGGCAAGCAATGGATCGCCACCGACGAACAGAAAATCTGGATCGATTCGGAGACTTTCGACTGGGAGATGAACCCCAACCAGCTAAAGGAAACCGACTTTGCGCAAAATCCGGAATTTGTCGTCGACTACTGCCGTGTCTGGCAGCGCCGCGCACCCGGTTACGACCCGGAACTGCCGCCCAACCTGTTCGGCAATCAAGGTTTCGAGGAGGGGCTAAAGTCCTGGGTCGGAGAAGGGGAAATCACCCAGGATGCCTATCTTGGAGAGTCTGCCGCCAAACTCACCCGGTCCGGCAAGATCCAACAAACCGTCGAGGTTCAACCCAATACCACCTACGTGCTTTCGGCTTGGGCGAAACTCCCGGCAACCAACAGGAAAGACGCCTGGACCGATTCCTGGCTCAATGTCGCATCCTACGGCGGTCCCCGTCTCAGCGTGAAGTTTTTTATGCCCGATTATCATCGCAAGAGCCTGGAGTTTACGACCGGACCCGATGCCAAAAATGCCACGATCTGGATCACGAATGCTCCCAAAAGTCATCCCACTTTCGTCGATCACTTCGAGCTGAGGGAATCCACTCCGCGATTGAAAAAGTGATCCTCCCATTTTGTTCTCATCCCCGATTGTCTCACGGTTTTCCTTGGGTGATCTCCGAGACAATCACTTCGCGGGTTTTTCTCGAGATCGAATAGAGGACGCCCGGCTCATCCGGATCCCAAGCGATTGCCTGGCCTGCCGCGCTGATGGGAATGGTTGCTTCCCACTGCAAGACCTGTGTGGATGATTGAGGCGGAGACAAGACGTAGAGTTCCCTTGCATCATGGCCGGTGACGAACAGTTTTCCGTCTGGTCCAATGGCACCGCCTGAACTGCTTGATCCGGCAAAGCGTTTGATCAAGGCCGCTGGAAACGCCCAACTGGATTGGGGTTTCCAATCGGCGTCGAAGCGGACCACGCGACTCAAGCCGGGATCGCTATTGGATCGGTAGTGAGCGAAACAAGCCAGCCAGCCATCGCCCTGCGGAAACACCCAGGTGAGTGAACCGGTGGCCTCTTCGAGAAAGCGCCGGTCGATCGGAGACATCGTCGTGGTGTCCCAGATCTCGAGGGAACTTTCTGACGGCGTTTTGGGGAAATTGGAGTGAGCCACGATGAGCTTGTCGTCAACGACAATACCCGAGTTGAGATGTCGGATGGAACCCTCCGGCTTGTCGATCCAGCCACCGACCCGTTCCCCGGTCGACTTCAGGTATTTTCCAATCGTCCGGTTGTCGATTGCGTAGAAGTGACGGGAATCCACCGCGACTCCCTGATTCGCTTCTTTTGCCGGAAAGCGGTGCAGTTCGCGATGCTGCCAACCACCCGCGCCGTCTTCTGCACGAAGCCAGGGAACCGGCAGCAGGAGAACGGCGGCGATGCCCGCGATTCGGAGTCGGAGTCTCAGCATGAATCAAGATCCTGTAAAATCAGCAGTGAGCAAGCCTTACCATCAGCCCGCCGAAGGCAAAAAGTATCAGGGAGGAAGCTGATCGATTCAGACTTTCTTCTCAACTCTCTCAGCAGTTCTATCCAGAAGCGAATTGATGTCGGTTCCGCCTTCAGCAGCAAAAAGCCTATGCGCTTCTTCATCGAGGTCTGCTCTTCGAATCGCGGCAGCCCAATTCCTTTTCTCCACTGAATCTCTCTGCAGCCCCTGTTCTTCCACAGCATCACCATTAGCCCCACTGTCTCTATCAGAAGTCTTCATTTTTTCATTATTCCCGTGAGCCATTCTTGATTGGAAACAGAACTCAGATTCCAAACGCAGTCAAGCTCTTGCGGTGCCTCGAACGCTCCACAATCCATTTCGCCGCAATTCCACAAATCACTAACACACTTGGCTGTTCCCGCAGCGGGCCTGCCTGGGGGCAAGTGTAGCACGGAAACACGGTCCCGAAATCCTCTCTTCAAACCTGCCAGCCCATCGAAACGGTTCGGGTCTGAGACCTCTACCCAGGGAACAAAGAACGCGAATTCCTCTCAATCACCGAAAAATTTTCGAAACATTTCCGGGGATGGCCGGTTTAACCGGTATAATTTCGCGATTCTGCCCAGAGTGCCACCGTTGCCAGTTTCTCAAGCGAGCGCTTCTGGGTTCTGCTGCTCTTTTTACCGCACCGGGAGCGATTTGAAAATTTGTTAGTATATCAGGTGTTATGTTTGTGTATCGTTTTGTTGCTTTCCTGCCCGCATTGCTGGCCTTTTCCGCTGCTGCGCAGACGCCGAATCGCGGCGAAGAATTCTATAAGGCGAAAATCCTGCCTGTTCTGGAATCCCGTTGTTACGATTGCCACTCCGTCGAGTCAGGAAAGAGCAAGGGAGGCCTTTTATTGGATTCCGCCGAGGCAATGAAAAAGGGGGGCGATACCGGGCCGGCCATCGTGCCTGGAAATGCAGCCCGCAGCCTTATCTACGAGGCGATCACTTATAACAATCCCGACATGGAGATGCCGCCGAAAGAGCAGCTCTCTGCCGAGGTCGTGAAAGATTTTGAAACCTGGATCCGGGGCGGTGCACCGATTCCTGCTTCGGGCAGTGCTCCGGTGCCCGCTCCCGCCATGACAGATACGGTTCCGATTCCGGAGCCGCAGCAGGGAGGAAAGATCAAGAATCCTCAAGACTTTTGGGCCTTCAAACGTCCGCTCAAACTGAATCCGGCAAAGGTGATACGGGAGGATTGGCCGAAAAACGTCGTGGATCGTTTCGTATTGGCGGAGATGGAGAAGCACCAACTCACCCCTGTGCCGGACGCTGACCGGCCGACGCTGATCCGACGCGCCTATTTTGATTTGATCGGGCTTCCGCCCTCCCCTGTCGAGCTTGATGCCTTCGTAGAAGACGAGTCGCCGGATGCCTTCGCGAAAGTGATCGACAGGCTCCTCGCATCGAAACATTTCGGGGAGCGCTGGGGGCGTCATTGGCTCGACGTGGCACGCTACGCAGAATCCAACGGAGGTGATTCGAATGTGACTTATCCGCATGCCTGGCGCTATCGCGACTATGTCATCGATTCTTTCAACAAGGATAAACCGTACGATCGATTCCTCACAGAGCAGATCGCAGGTGATTTGCTCGATCACAAGAACGAGGCCGCGCGAACGGAACATCTTGTCGCGACAGGATTCCTCGCACTGGGAACAAAAAATCTGCTCCAGCGATCCACTCTCCAGTTCCAACTCGATATGGCAGACGAACAGATCGACGCCACTTCGCGGGCCTTTCTCGGAATGACGTTTGCCTGCGCACGCTGTCATGATCACAAATTTGATCCCATTTCACAAAAGGACTACTACGCGATGGCTGGCATTTTCATGAGTTCCAATACGGAATACGGCACTCTGGAACAGACGGATTACAATCTTCAAAGCGACACGCTTCTTTCTATTACGGTGAATGACGGTACTGCTGAAAAAGGCACTCTATCGGCGGCGGCGCGGGTCGAGACGGAGACCCGAATCGCTGACATAGAGAGTCAACTGCTCTCTCTGCGAGGGGGCGGCCCCGGTGGAAAGGGCGGCAAAGGAAAAGGAGGCAAAGGCGGAAAGGGCGCCGGAAATATGGCAGGTGAGCAAATGGACGAAGTGACGCTGCGCCGCACTCGCATCCGCTTGCAGCGTGAGCTGGATCACGAAACGAACTATCTTCGGAAGTTCGATACGGACGGGAATGCGCTAACCCAGGCAATGGGTGTGAAGGAGGGCGATCCTCACGACATCCCCGTCTACCTCCGCGGGGAGCTCGGGACTCCCGGTGAAACCGTAAAACGTGGTTTCGTCTCCTTTTTGGATCACGGTACCACTCCAAAAATCCCCGCAACGCAAAGTGGTCGACTTGAACTGGCCCAGTGGCTGACAGATCCTGACAACTCGCTCACGTCGCGGGTCATGATCAACCGCGTCTGGGGAAAACTCTTCGGCAGCCCGCTTGTCGTTTCGACCGAGAATTTTGGTGGAATGGGGCAGGCACCGAGCCATCCGGAACTGCTGGATTTGCTCGCAGTCGCTTTCCGCGATTCCGGTTGGTCGGTCAAGAAAATGATCCGGGCCTTGATGCTTACGCGAACCTATCAACTCTCTTCCACGGTGGATCAATCCAACTACGCGATTGATCCCGACAACATTTTTCTTTGGCGGGCTTCTCAAAAGAGACTGGAAGCGGAAGTCCTGCGGGACACTGTCTTGTTCGTCAGCGGCCAATTGGAGGAACGCCCCGTAAAATCTCAAATCTATGAACGCGGAGACGTTCAGGTGGGCGATGTGAGAAGGCGCTTGTTTGAGTTGCCTGACTACGATGTTCGATACCGATCGGTCTACCTCCCGATCCTGCGTGGGTATCTGCCTGATTCGCTCGCTCTTTTTGATTTCGCGGAACCGAGCCTGGTCGTCGGGATGCGCAATGACACTCTCGTTCCTGCGCAGGCGCTCTACATGATGAACTCGGATTTCATCCAGAAATATTCCCGTCTTTATAGCGAGGGCATGATGGAGAAAGACGCTGATGCCACCAACAGGATCCGTCATGCCTATCGAGTCATTTTAAGCCGGGCGCCCAATGACGAAGAACTCGGATTTGGGGAAGACTTCATTCAGCGATACAGCGCCTTGATGGCCGAAGAGGGATCGTCACCGTCGGAGGCCGAAATGGAAGCCCTTGCCGCGCTCACTCAATCACTTTTCAGCAATGCTGAGTTCCGGTACGTAAATTGATCCATGATCTCCCGCCGTCAGCTTCTCCAATCGAGCACCCTAGGCTTTGGCTACCTGGCATTCTCCGGTCTGGCAGCCAAGGCGGGGCCGCTTTCTCCTAAAAAGCCGCATCATGAACCCAAGGCCAAGAGGGTCATCTTCCTCTGCATGGAAGGGGCTCCCTCTCATGTCGATACCTTCGATTACAAACCGGATCTGATTCGAGGTGGCGGGAAATCGTTCAGCGGGGGAAGCCTTCTCAGTCCGGTTGCTGAGTTTCAACAGCAAGGGGAGAGCGGACTCTGGATGAGTGAGCACTTCCCGAAGCTCGGTCAACACGCGGACGAAATGTGCATCATCAACGGGATGCACACCGACCTGCCCGCCCATGCTCAGGCATTCGTAAAAATGCACACGGGGAATTCGCAGTTTGTCAGGCCCAGCTTTGGATCGTGGGCTCTCTACGGACTGGGAACGGAAAACGAGAATCTTCCGGGCTTTATCACCTTAAGCCCCCCCGGGAAAAACGGCGGTTCCCAGAATTATGCGAGTTCCTTTCTGCCGGCGATCTATCAAGCAACTCCAATCGGGAATTCCGGTCGCCTCATCGAGAATGCCGAGGTGAGTAATCTGGCGAATACGGTCAAGTCAGGCAAAGCCCAGCGCCTGCAACTGGATCTTCTCCAGAAGATGAACCGGAGCCAGCTCCAGCGCGAGCTGGTGAATCCTAAAATTGATGGTTTGATCGAGTCCTACGAACTGGCATTCCGAATGCAGACCGAGATGCCCGACGTGATCGACCTTTCGGATGAATCCCAGGCGACCCTCGATCTCTACGGAATCGACGGAGGAGTCACCGATGATTTCGGTCGTCAATGTCTCCTTGCGCGCAAGTTTGCCGAATCCGGGGTCCGGTTCATCGAGCTGACGAGCCCAAATTGGGATCATCACACGCAGTTGAGCACTCTCCTTCCCGAGAAATGCCGGGAGATCGACACGCCCATAGCGGGCCTGATTGCCGACCTCAAGCAACGTGATATGTTGAAAGACACCCTCATCATTTGGGGCGGCGAGTTCGGCCGGACGCCCTACGCTCAGGGAGCGGACGGCCGCGATCACAATAACAAAGCCTATTCCGTGTGGATGGCTGGAGGAGGCGTCAAAGGCGGAATGAATTACGGAGTCTCAGACGACGTCGGCTACGAAGCCGTGCAGGACCCGATGGATATTCACGATCTCCACGCCACCGTACTTCATCTTCTCGGGCTGGATCACGAGTCCCTAACCTATCGCTACGCGGGACGGGACTTTCGGCTTACCGATGTCTACGGCAATGTTCCAAAAGCAATCCTGGCCTGAGTCATTCAGGGAAAAAACGAATGGAAGGGCAGATCAGTAAGGACCTACGGGATCTCTGTAATCCGTTCTCTCCGGGATTTTGTGTGCTTGTGAGTCTGAATCGAAACGATTTTCGGTTTCCAGGTTTCTGACCGAAACCTTTCGTGGATACTCCGGTTTCATTGGCGTATGAAGAATCCCCGCCCATCTCTGTTGTTTGTTGTTCTCCAGTGGATCGTATTGATCGTCGTCGCCGGAGAGACCAGGGGGCAAAGTGATGGCGTTCTTCGTTCCGGACCTCTTCCCGATCTGAATGGCTTCACCAGCGAAGGGAAGCCAGTGAACCTCCGGGAGTATGCGAAGGGTCATTACACAGTGATCGCGGCAGGTTGCCTGACATGTCCTGAATTTCGCAGAGGCTATGCCGAAGTCGAGGCCGCATCGGCCGACTACGCCCCTCTCGGTGTTCAATTTCTCTACGTTTACAAGAGCCTCCGCCACCCCGAACTCGAAGGCATGATCGAACCGCAGAACCTTCAGGAGCGGCTCCTTCACGTGGCCAAAGCCAAAGAAGTCCTCGGAACGAAGGCTCCATGGTTTGCTGACTCTATGGACGATTCGATTCGTGAGGCGCTGGGGGCAGGAGCGAATTCGATCTACCTGATTTCCCCGAAGGGAGAAGTTCTTCTCGGGCTGTCTCGACTCGATGGACAAGCCTTGAGAGAAGCCCTCGAAACTCATGTAGGGCCGGTGAAAATCCCAACGGCGGCAGCGGATTTGGATCTCCCCAGAGTGGCGCGTCCAGAACAAATGATGAATATCGACAGTGACGTCCGTGTCACCCGCCCCGAGGGGTTGGTGATTCTCCGCTCGACACCTGTTGCAAGCGAAGAGACCTACTACGTGAAACTGCGGGTCGAGGCGGAGCCCGCACTGCTCGAAACCGGCAAAGGTCGACTGTTTCTGGGATTCTATCCGGATCCCATACTCGGCGCTCGTTGGAATAATCTCACAAAGCCGATGAAGTATTCATTAACCCTACCCGGGGGCGTCAGAGCAACACCTCAGGAGGCAAGTGCGGTCCGGGGCGAAGGCGATTACGATAGCGAGCCCCGGCAATTCTGGGTGGATATCGATTCTGCCAAGCCTTTGGACAAGGACAAATTCAAACTCGCCTTCCACTACTACGGCTGCACCGAAGAAGTTTGTCTGGCCCTCACGCATGAGTATGCCATCGAACTTGTCGAACAGGACAAGGACGCGCGAACCTATGGATTCAATCGCGGAGAAGGAGGTAAAGGAGGAAAAGGCAAGGGAGTAAAACGAGGCAAAGGGAGGTAAAATCGCCGGGCTGCGAGCGGATAGGAGATTCCTTTCCTTTGCCGTTTTTGCAGAGCAACTCGTTTTGCAGAGCAACTCGTTTTGCAGAGCAACTCGTTTTGCAGAGCAACTCGAATTCGAAAATAGAGTTGGTCAAGATGGGTTTGGATCTGTGGAACACAACATGCCGAGAGCCGAACAATCTTTCTTTGGAGAATGGGTTGGTCGATTCGATACGCTGTATTGGGTTAGCCCATTTGATCAAATCATCGGCCGCGCAAGTCTCGGGAGACAGTTGATCTATTCAGAGATCAATCCCTTAAAAAACAATATCCTTCATCCCGGAACGACAAAGATCGGATCACTCGAGCCAATGATTCACCTGTCCTTAAGTACGAAAAAAGCGAGGTGTCATCTCACTCCAACTTTCCCTGCGGCGCTGCAAGCCCTTCGCGAGTCGGGGCGATGCGGACCTTGTCAAATCCCGCCGAGTCATCGCCATCACGGTGCAGAACCACGCGGGAAAGATTGGCGGCGCTGCTGCCTTTCGTGTTCGACAGGGACCAGTTTTCCGGTTCGTCGGGGATTTCACGGGGTGAACCGAGTTGAACGAACAACTCATCAGCCTTTTTCTGATGACTGTGAAGTCGAATCAGCAGGGAATGACGACTTCCCGGCTCCAACTTCGGGCCGGTCACGATCTCCTCATAGACCCGACCGGTGAGGCGCCCCTTTTCATCGATTCCAATGCTGACGCGTTCCTCGCCGCCGGCGGTGGCCAATCCAAACGAGGTGCTTTTGCCGGGTTCAGGAACGATCAGATCCGCAGCGGCGTAGAGCGTTTTTCCCTCATCACCCAGATCGATCCAGTCGGATGGCGGTTGCTGAGGGGTCACCTTGACCGACGCAAGAGGCGCGGCCAACTCGACCGATTCCGGCATGGTCAGGCTCTCCAACTCGTCGAGCGACACCTTGATGACTTCCATGGTCTGCTTCGCTCCGGAGAAGGCGACGAGCAGATGTCCGTCGTGCTCGATGAGGTGGGGATAGTCGACGTGACGTCCGCC
>JAGPCC010000136.1 GCA_018058245.1 Verrucomicrobiales bacterium | reverse complement strand
AAGTGGTGAAACTCTGGCATTACCCGCGAGGCCCCGATTCCGGTTTCGAAGTTTATCCCGGTTTCGGATCGCGGCGGACGTTTTTCCAAACCACGGCGATGGCGCACCCGGTCGGTCAGCCCTGTTACATTGTCAGGGCCTATCCCCCGAGCGCGGTCCCCGGCGAGAATGGTCTCCCTCGCTACCCGATTTTTTATGAAAATGACGACGATCCGGATCGACGTCTCGGGAGCGATTCGAAACTGCGGTTCACTGTTCCCGAAGACGGTCAGTATTTCGTTCAAATCGGAGATGTCCGTGGTTTCGGCGGCGAGGGATATTCCTACACTCTCACTGCCAGAAATCCAAAACCCGGCGTTTCGGTCAACGTGACGACCAAAAATCCCAAGATCGCTCCCGGAAGCGGAACAGAGTTACTTTTTACCGCGACCCGCGAGGATGGATACGAGGGCGCGATCCAGGTGTCCGTCTCCGGCCTCCCGGAGTCCCTCTCGATGGTGACTCCGGTCGTCATTGAAGCCGGACAAGACCGTGCCTACGCGATGCTGGAGGCCGGGGAGAAGTTTGCAGGCCTCGCGGATGCCGAGGCAAAACAGGTGAAATTTCTCGCAAAGGCGATCGATTCCGACGTGACCGCGGTGGAAGCCGTGGGCGGTTTCGGACCCATCGCGCTACAGCCGAATTCGACCCTGCGAGTCGAGATCCAACCCGACGGAGACTCGGGCAAAATCGCTGCCGACGGCATCCTCGAATTTACGATTCACCCTGGCGAAACCATCACCGCAATGGCAATCGCGCATCGAAACGGATTCAAAGGGATCGTGGAGTTAGGGAAGGCCGATGCGGGGCGGAATCTTCCCTTCGGGATCTATGTCGACAATATCGGTTTGAACGGATTGATGATTCCTGAAGATCGTAATGAGCAGAAGTTTTTCATCACGGCTTCCAAAGTCGCAAGCGAAACGGTCCGCGAGTTTCACCTTGAGACCACTGCCGATGGCGGGCACGGAACGAAGGTGGTGCGATTGCGTGTGGTGAAGGAGGGGATCGCTCGTTCGCAATGACCCGATCAGTTCTTTCGGATTTGGACTTCGCTGACGACGATGCGATGGTCGGAGCCAGGATTCTGACTCGTGACGGATCGTAGCGGGATGAGATTGTTCGACACCCAGATCTGATCGAGTCGCAGCCAGGGATATTTCGCTGGAAAGGTATTCACCCAGCCCTGTCCCGAGCGTTCGGCCGTATCCCTCATTCCGGAGGTATCGAGAGGGCGGAAGAGATCGTCCCCAGGCGGCGTCCCGAATCCTCCACAGATAATACGGGCGATCCCTTCACTCTCGATTTCGTTCTCTCCGAGGTAGGCGCGAACGAGCTGGCGGTTCCGGATCCGTTTGGCGATCAATTCTTTCCAGACGACCGGTTTCCACATGTCGAGGCGGGGAGCAAACCCGTCGAGATCGATGTTCGAAATATCGAGGAGAATGCCTTTGGCGTGTTTCAACCTCACATGGATCGTTGCACTGTCTGGATCGGAGAGGATCGAGATCCGTTCTCCCTTGGCGATGATTGCATTGGTCTTGTGGATCGTGAACGATCCCTCCACCCCAAAAAGTTGCTTGGTGGCCGCTTCGATGATTGCGGGGTCGGGGATCTCTTCGATCGTGAGAACATCTGGCTTGAGCGAGATCGCTTTCTGCAGAGCGGCTTCGTTCCCGGCGCAGTTCACATGGACGATGCGAAGATCCGGGGAAATTTCTGGTTTTTTGCCTTCGACGAGAGAGGCGGCGATTTCGCGAGTCGTGGTTCGAGTTTCTTCTGAAAATGCGAGTCCGGTGATCAAAAAGACGGTAAACATCACGATGCAGTAGATTCCCCGACTGACAAACCACGCCAGTAAAGAGAGGATCATTCCGGTGGCGGCCCAGGCCCAGATGGGAATCAGAGTGATCGGCACGACCGAATCCCAGCGATTGAGGAAACAGATCGTGACTGCCAGGAAGAGGAGCACGAGGATCAGCGGCGCGAGAGTCGCGAGGGTTCTTTGGATCTTACGCCACATAAAAGTCAATTTCTCTCCGGGGAATGGGAAGGTAGCGCATCTCCTGAATTTTTCCTCCCGTAAATCTGTCCTTGCCGCCGAGGGATTTGCGGGTTCTCCTCTGGGATATGCTGGAAGAATTGAAAGCCGAGGTCCTCGTGGCCAATCAATTGCTCGTGGAGGAGGGTCTCGTGCGCTTGACCTGGGGAAATGTCTCGGGCATGGATCGAGCCTCCGGTTTTTTGGTGATCAAACCGAGCGGCGTAGCCTATGCTGATCTCACTGTTGCTTCCATGGTCGTGGTCGATCTGGATGGTCGAGTCGTGGAAGGTTCGCTGAAACCTTCCTCCGACACACCGACCCATCGGGTCCTCTATCGCTCCTTTCCGGAGATCGGCGGGATCACTCACACACATTCGGTCCGAGCCACGATCTTCTCCCAAGCCGGGAGGGAACTACCCTGTCACGGCACCACTCACGCCGACCACTTTTATGGAACGGTTCCCGTGGTGCGGGAGCTCACTCCCGAGGAGGTGACAGAGGACTACGAGACGAATACCGGCCATGCCATTGTCGAATGTTTTCGGGAGAGGGGAATTGCTCCCTTGGAGATGCCGGCGTGTTTTCAGCGATTTCATGCGCCGTTTACCTGGGGGAAAAGCGCGCTCGATTCCGTGAAAAACTCCGTCGCTCTCGAAGTCTGCTGCGAGATGGCAATGGGAACATGGCAATTAAATCCGGGACAGTCGGTGCTGCCACCGCATCTCCTCGACAAACACTACCTGCGGAAGCATGGCGCTGCGGCCTACTACGGGCAGGGCTGAGTGAGCTCATCAGGACCGTTTCGCAGTGTTCAAGCAAAACGTCAGAAGCTGTTCGTAGACGTCGGTCGCTGCGATCGTGCTGCCGTTCTCCCTTCCGGAGAACCGCCCGATGAGAACAGGATGATCGGCCTGGTCTTTCGGGATGCAGCCGTGAGACCCTTTCACGAGCGTTGCGTCGAGGGGGATGAGATCCATCAGCATTCGGAATCCGAGCATTTTTTTTGCGAGACGATAGGCGACTTTCAGCTTGGGAAACCAGAACTTTGGATTGAGAAACAACTCGACCGGATCGTAACCGGGTTTGCGATGGATATCGACGCAGCGGGCGTAGTCCGGCGCTTTGCGATCACTTTTCCAATAATAATAAGTGAACCAGCTCGACTCGTCCGAGACGGCGATGAGGTCCCCGCTCCGTTCATGGTGCAGTCCGAGGGCCTCTTGCTCCGCACGAGTGTAAACGTGGGTGATGCCCTCGGTCTCGCGCAGGGTCGCGGCGACTTCTTCGAGGAGAGCCGGATCATTTACGTAAATGTGAGCCACCTGATGATCGGGGATCGCCACGACTCGACAGTTTCCGAGGTCGAGCGTCTCCCGCTTCAGTTCGTCCCGCCACGAGAGCCAACCCTTCTCGCGGAATATCCGATTTAGGTGAATCGGTCGATTGACCTGGGTGATGCCGTATTCGCTCAGGAGCACTACCGATACACCTCGCTTTTCGAAATACGTGACAAGTTCCGCAACGATCGCATCGATCGCGATGAGGTCTTCGGAGACCGCGTGATCCTCGGGGCCGAGGCGTTGGAGATTGTAATCGAGGTGCGGGAGGTAGACGAGATTCAGATTCGGTGAAAATTGATCTTCGAACCACATTGCGGATTTTGCGATCCATTGGCTGGAGGCGATTCCTGCGGCCGGACCCCAGAAGGCAGGAAAGGGGAACGCACCCAGCTTGCGCTTAATCTTACTCCGTAGTGGCATGGGCCAGGTCTGAATGTCGAAGACCTTTTTTCCGTCCGAAAGATAGATCGGTCGCGGGGTGATCTGGTAGTCGGCCGAAGAATAGAGGTTGTTCCACCAAAATACCTTTGCACAGGTGTAAGAGGGATCATGTTCGTCGCGGATGTGCTCCCAGAGCTTGCGGCCTTCGACGAGGTGGTTCGACTGCTTCCAGCAACGGTGTTCCGCGTACTTCCGATCGTACCACATATTGCCGACGATGCCGTGCCCTCCCGATGGTTTCCCTGTCAGATAGGTGGCCTGCATCGTCGAGGTGACGGCGGGGATCAGTGGGGTGACATGGAGGGTGCGATTTTCTTCGCGTGCTGCAAATCTGCGGATGAACGGGGTGTCCGGCCCGATATGGCGCGGGGTCAGTCCGACGATATTGAGAATTGCGGTTCGGGGGGAGGATGACGGGGGATGGCTCACAGCGGCGAAGGATACTCCCGCTTCTTCGGAAACTCAATGGAACCCTGTGGGGTGACAGACCGAACAGGGTTAGGAGGCTGATTTCTCGCGATTCTGCCGACTGATTTCTTTGAGCGTTGCAAGCAGACGTGGCGGAGTCGAGGGCAAGGGAAGTTCAATTTCGAGGTCCGGTTTCCAACCAAATGCACGGAGCGCGTCCCAGATCGCCTCCCGTACGCAGCTGGCGAGGAGAACGGGGGCTTCCGAGCAAGGATCTCCGGGAGCAGAGAGTTTTTCGCCGAGAGGGCGAAGTCGATCCGTCACGACTTGAAACGGAGCATCGGCAAAACCAGCAATTTCATCACAAACGGAGTCCCTGACAAATCCATCCTGTTCGGGGTAGGGCACCTCTTCGGAGAGGAGCCACCCGGTACCCAGACTGAACGCTCTCATCAGTTGGGCAAAATCGCGGTCATCCTGATCGGGCGATGGTGATCCCTCGTGTGCGACGTCGAGACGTAGAATCTGCACTTCTCCGGTGAAGGCGTCGATCTGTATCTCCGCGACGGCGGCGGCATAGGTGAACGAAGAGAAAGGCCAACCGGCACCTAATTCATGATCCCACCAGAGATTTGGGGTGCGGTGATAACCCGTTTCCACGAGGTTGATCCTCTTGCGCCAGGCACCTTCAATGAGTTCCTTAAAATGGAGTGGATTAGTGGGCGATATGTCAGGACCGACCAGTCCTTTCGCAAAACGGATCGATTCGATCTCGATCTCGGTCTGGCCACGTGCAGCGAAAAGTTGCAGAGCGACATCCCGGAGACGGGCCTGAATGCGGCGACACGCGTCCGCGAGAGCGCGGAGGACGAGGCCCGCTGCGTCGGTCCCGAGGATGGGAGTCGAGCGGGGGAGTACGTCGAAGTCGTTAAGAATGATGCGGATTGCTTCCTGCTCGATCCCGAGGTTGGTCGCGACTTCTTCACGAATCTGGTCACGGAATCCGTCGTTCACATCTACGAGTCCGACTCGGACGAGGACAGAACCATCCGCGAGGATCTGCACGAGAACCGCAGCGGCGTCGCGTTCTGGCCGGGGATCGCCGAGTCCAAATTTGATCGGAACTACCGCGATACCCCTTTTGTAAAAGGGATTGCGATGATTCCATTTTTCGATCACGGCGAGTCGGTTTGCATAGTCGCTGCGGCGCAGAACCTGCTGCCAGACGCGCGAGACGGCCGAGGCGCTCACGGTCTGGCCGTAGGGCGTCGTTTTGATCTCGTGATTTTCCTCGTAGAAATTTGCCTCCCGGACTTCCTGGGCAGGTAGTCCCGTCGCAGCGGCAACTCGCCGGATGACTTCCTCCATCGCCCAGGCTCCCTGGGCAGAACCTTCCGCCGGCATCCCGCTGGAAGTGATGCGGTTCGTCCGGCAGAGCTGAGAAGTGATCCGAAAATCAGGGATGCAGTAGACCGAGTCAGCATGGAGCGTGGCGCGATCCATCACGGTTGCGGAATCGGTTGCGAAGTACCCGCCGTCGACCTGGAGCCCCAGATCGAGAGACGAGATCGTACCTTTCCGACTGAATCGCACGTCGAAGGTCGCCTTTACGGCATGGCGTTGTCCGCGAACGAGCGGGGAAAATTCAGAGGAAACTTTTAGAATCACGGCGGATCCGCACGCCATGGATGCGCGTGTCGCAAGCATCGCGAGGCGTACGGGCTCCATCTCGAGCGCGTCAGTCGTCCCCGCCAATTCGATGCTTTCGATCTCCACGTCCGATTCTGGAATGTCGGCTGTGCGGGCGACCGCAGTTCTCACGAGGGTAGGGGAAAGCGCTCGGCAGCGCACGGAGTATCCCCTGCCTCCATGGAGTGGTGTCACCACGACATCGGCGGGTCCGAGTCTGGTCGCCTCCTGGGGAGTGATGAGAAACGTTCCTTGGATGCGCCCCCGTCCACTCGTCGAGGTCGCCGCGACTCTTCCACGCTCACAGATTCTCGGTGCCTCGTGGAAGCTGGAGAGCGCGTGGGAGTGATCGATCGTAAGGATGCCGGGCCTCGCATGGTAATCGATCTCGAGACGTTCTCTCGCGATGCGACAGCAGGATTCATCCCGTCCGATGATGATGGCAACCGGTTGGCCCACGTAGTGGACTTCATCTTCGGCGAGAAGGGGTTCTCCAGAAAAATCATGGCCGAGGGAATTCTGAAACGGCGGAATATCACGGGCGAAGAGCACGGCTTCGATCCCGTCCACTGCCAAGGCAGCCCCGGCATCACAGCCGACGATCGCGGCGGCAGGGTGTGGGCTCTCGATCACGAGCGCCGTGAGTCGTCTCGACCGTAGCTGCCACGACGAAGCGAGTTCGACCGTGTTTCCCGAACTGAGTTGTTCTCTCCTGCGACGAAGGCGCTCCCCAAAGGACTCCTTAGGCACTTTTGCCGACGGAGCCTGCGGGAGGCGAAAGGGCATGATGTTGTCGTCGGAGTCGCTCATGGGGAGGGAATCGCATCAAAAAACGGTTCATCGAGTTTGGCAAACTCTCCCGTGGCCGTGAGAGACTCGGGGCGAGTGCTGTCGGGACGAGGATGCTGATAGAAGAATTTTTGAAAAAGTGTGCCTACCAATTGCTTCAGGTATTCGGCATCGGCGGCGGGATGATGGGTGTCGCTCACGACGACCGATTGGTTCAGAATCGGTAACATTTCGCGGAGCGTTTTCTCCTCCCAGGGGCGACCGACGAGGAAATCTTCGACTTCGCGGATGCGGGCCGGGGCCTCTGCGATTCCAGAATAGGCGAGCCACGCTTTTGCGATCTGTTTGTCCCGCAGTTCTACCGCAAAGGCTCCCGATGCGTAGGCCGTCGAGTTCGTGCGGCTCGGCGAGACCGTGTAGGCGTCGCACAATCGCGAAGTCACTCCGCGCGACGAGAGGATCGTCTCGTTCACGCGGGGGATGATGATGCTGCGAATCAGCTCGTTCGGCTGGAGGATCGTCCGGCCTCGTCCGGCGTAAAATTGCGATACCGGCGCATCCCGTTCTCCCTCTTCGGAAAGGAGGAGGACGCGGGCGTTCAGGGCCATGAGGAGCGGCGCAAGCGGACCGCGCGGCCAGGCGGAGGCGAGATACCCTCCCAGCGTAGCGCGGTTCCTCATCGGGCGGGTTCCGAATCTCCGCAGCGCTTTTGTGAAGGGGAGGCATTCCCGGCCGATCGTTTCCGCCGTCTCCGTCAGAGAGACCGAGGCACCGATCTCCCAGCTCTCGCTCGTGGTGAGGATGGAATTCAGTTCTTTGACTGCCTCCAGCGAGAGGAGATTGGGAAACTCAATGTTCCCGGCAGTCCGGTTCAGTCCACTGCCACCGGCGACGAGGATGGCGTCGGCGTATTCTCGTTTCAGTTTCAACAACTCCACGAGAGTCTCGGGACGAAAGAAACGTCGCTTGGATCCATCGACGTAGTGGAGTGACTTTCTTTCTCCGAGTCGGAAAAGTTGTTTGGTAAACCGATCCCCAAAAATGTCTTTTCTTCCCGTCCAGACCGCACTTTCCTGTCCGGATCGCTCGGCGCGCAACGCGGTCTCATGTCGCAGTTGTTCCGTAGAAGCGAACACCTGCGTGGCGGCCTCGCGGATCGCCGGGATATTGGCGGTTCGGGTGGTGATCGCGTCGAATTGGTCATTGATCTGCCCACGACGGCGGAGATCCGGCCGATAGTATCCTTCGAAAGTGAGTGCCACCAAGGAGTCGAGGCGCTCGGCACCGCACTCGAACTGTCCATTCTGGTAGGCGAGGTTTACCGGATGAACCGGTTCCGCGTTTCGGATTCCTTCCGGTGTCCAGATCTGGCGATCGGCGATCATCGGCAGCATGATGCTAGCGGCGTCTACCGCGCGGAATCGATGCCGTTCTCCTTCGAGCACTCCTAAGACCACTAGGCGCGGAGTCCGGTCGTGTCCTTGATCCGCAAAGTACGCAAAACACGGATCGATCCGGGAGAGAAATGCGGCGAGAGTACCGTGGGTGTCTTCCTTTTCCACTCGGCAGGCTTCCCCATCCAGTTCAAAACTAAACCAACTCTGCATCAGTACTCGGGATTGCCTTCTCTTTTTAAGATGATCGTATTACACGGGATTACGAAATTCCGGAAATGGGTCTAATACCATATTATTTCCTTTTGTTACAGCATTTTTACAGAACCTTCATTCCATTCTCGGGTGAGATATCTCTCTTTCTCGAGGATCTCCGCCCTTTCGAGCAAAGTGGGAATCTCTTCTGTGGGGAGAGTCAGAACCGATTCCGCGAGGTTGTTGAGGAAGGGCATCACCCATGGTGGCGAGGACAAATCGTCATCGCCCCGCAGTCGGACACTGCCTTGATGAATGACACTGCCGCGACTTCGTCGCTGGGCACCACCGCAGAGCTTTTCCCCCGTCACCGCATCGACGAGATCCCAAGGCACCGCGTGGGAGAAACACGGTCCGCGTGAGGAGTCGATTTGGTCTTCGACGAGGCTGACCTCGTGTCCTGCGTCTTCCAAGGCATTCGCGAGAGCTTCATGAATCCAGCGATAGCGTTCCGTGCCTCCCGCCAGCGATGGGGCGGAACTGGCGGGAAAGGTGAGCACGAAGGTGACGTCACTTCCATGTTCTACGAGACCTCCGCCGGTGAATCGCCGGATCGCTCCCTCCTTGGCTTCCGAAAAGTATCCTATCGTTTCCGCATCATGATCCCATCGATAAAAGCGGGCGGCCGCCCGACCGCTCCGAATGGTCCAAGAAAAGAGCGCCTCGTCCAAGGCCATATTGGCACTCGCGAGACGGAGTGCAGGATCATGCCAGAGATACAATTGGGGGAGATTCAAGGGAAAAGAGGTCGAAGGGCAAGAGGGAACTGGCAAATGGTATTTTGGACGATCTCACCGCCTTTCGGATCTCGGAGTCTGTCGGACTCCAAGAGACCGATCTGAGCCGAATCGGCGGCAAATCGGGAAGAAATCTCTCTGCTTTGCGTAGATCTGATGTGGACCAGCGGAATAGGGCGGGCTTTCAGCCCTTTTGGTAGGGTGGACGTTTTTCCCGGGGCGTTGCCCCGGTCTGGTATGGTGCCGGGCCTTTGGCCCTCGCTATTCGCCCCGGTCTGGTATGGTGCCGGGCCTTTGGCCCTCGCTATTCGCCCCGGTCTGGTATGGATTCGGGCCTTTGGCCCTTGCTATTTGCCCCGGTCTGGTATGGTGCCGGGCCTTTGGCCCTCGCTATTCGCCCGGTCTGGTATGGAGTCGGGCCTTTGGCCCTCGCTATTCGCCCCGGTCTGGTATGGTGCCGGGCCTTTGGCCCTCGCTATTCGCCCCGGTCTGGTATGGTGCCGGGCCTTTGGCCCTCGCTATTCGCCCCGGCCTGGTATGGTGCCGGGCCTTTGGCCCTCGCTGGTGGGTGAGTATATTTTCTGAAGGGCCAACGGCCCGCCGCTATACCAGCCTGGGGCAAAGCCCCAGGTAACGCCCCGAAACAATTTGGTAAGGGCCAACGGTCCGCGCCATCGCTGATGGGCCATACCGCAGTGCTTCAGCGATCTTGTCATCCATGGAAATTTCAGGGGCGGCACCACATCGGAGAATTACAGTCTACCGCCTCTTTAGACCGGTTCGAACAATTGCAGCCCGTCGGACTTACCCGCCCGGCTGCGAAAAACAGCGACTCGGCCAAAATTTCCCCTCCTCTTCGTCATTTGTATTCCCATAAACTCCTCAAACTCATGAAAATTTTGACTCGAACCCCGCTTCCCTCGCTCGGACACTCGAAGTCCGGCAGACTCCTAGCGAGCAAACCGCACTCCGCAAAATCCATCTTTTCCGATAAAGATTTTTGGCAATGGGTCTCTAAAAGCAGTTGTCATCAGGTTGTTCCCGTGTTTCGTAGGCGCTCGCAATTGAAATCGCTGCTCACGTGGCGGAATTGGTAGACGCGCTAGATTCAGGTTCTAGTGGGGAGACCCGTGGAGGTTCGAGTCCTCTCGTGAGCACTTTCAGTAATTTTACCCCTGGGAAAGGGCCTGAGCCGGTTTCTGGATGTCCGAATCGAAATCACAGGATCAGAATCCAGCCTTTGTTCATCGGGCGTTTTCATCGATTGCCGCGAGATACGTTCTCACAAATCACGTTCTCAGTCTCGGGATCGACATCCTCTGGCGTCGTAGGGTCGCAGCCCTTGTTCAGGAAGTGAATCCACGACTCATCCTCGACGTCGCCACCGGGAGCGGGGATCTTGCGATGTCCGTTTCCGCAGCCGTGCCGGGGGCCCGTGTCATTGGTGCCGATTTCTGCGCTCCGATGCTCGCCGAGGCCCGCAAGAGGGGATTGCAGGAACTGATCGTCACGGACGGCTTGTCCCTACCGTTTCCCGCGCAAACCTTTGATGCACTGACGATAGGCTACGGATTGCGGAATATGGCCGACTGGGAAGCCGCCCTTCGGGAATTCTTACGAGTTCTGAAACCCGGCGGGCGTCTTGTCATTCTCGATTTTTCTCTGCCGCGCTTTTGGCTGCTGCGTGGACCCTATCGATTCTATCTTCATTGCGTCCTTCCTTTTCTCGCTGGTGCCCTCACCGGAAATCGCGAAGCCTATGCGTATCTCGGGGATTCGATCGAACGATTTCCCTCTGGTGACGCCATGCTCCAGCTCATTTCTAGAAATGGATTTTCGGAAATACTCTGGGAACCTCAATTCGGCGGCATCAGCAGTGTCTATTCAGGATTTCGTCCGAAAGGGTAAGAAAACCTGATTTTTCATATCTTCTGAAAGTGTCAAAAGGAGTCCAGACAAATTGGGCGGAATCTTTTGAAATCTCTTTTGAAACTCCTGTCACGGAAAAAGAAGGCATGACAATTAATAATGAAACCGAATGCAAATTTCGTGAAATTTGGGTTTACAAGCGACCGTGACACTGTCATCCCATTAGGGTTACACCTGAGAGATTGATGATGCGCGAGAACAAAATCCTTCGAACGCTCCTACACCTCCCTTCCAATTAATGAAAAATATCGCACCCGCCCTACGCCGCAGTTTTCTGCTTCAAGTGCTGATCCTAGTGTTCCTGACTCCCGGATTGATACTCTTCCCGGTTCGAGTCAATGCCAACCCCTACGGGCAAGATGTAGTGGCAGGGAACGTGAACTTCCAGGGACTCGGAACTTCCCAGTTGGATATCAACAACTTGTCCAATCGGGCGATCATTAACTGGCAGTCCTTTTCGATTCAGAGTGGAGAAACCACCAACATCAATCAGGGGGCGAACGCGTTCACCCTGAACCGGGTGGTTTCAGGAAACCCCACCGCGATCTTCGGTCAATTGAACGCGGCGCAGGGAGGGGTTGCCGTGATCAACCCGAACGGGATCGTGGTTCATAGCGGCGGCAGCATCGACGTTGCCGGGATGCTCACTCTTTCTACCCTGGATATTACCAACGAAGATTTCCTGGATGGCGGATCGGATCGATTTCAGGGTACCTCAGCAGCAGGGATCAAAAACTACGGCACGATCACGAGTGCGAACGGTGATGTCGTCCTCCTTGCGAACTTCCTCCAAAATGCCGGTGAAGTGAACGCCCCGCGTGGGATCGTTGCCTTCGGTGCGGGGGGAGATATGATCGTCGATCACGCGGGTGGAGCAAAAATCTCCGTACAAGGCGGTGGTTCCGGTAACGCAATTGGGATTGAGAATAGTGGAACCATCAACGCCGCTGCTTCAGAGCTCATTGCCCACGGGAACGTCTATGCGCTTGCGATCAAGAACGACGGAGTGATCCGTGCGAGTGGATACAATTTTTCCGGTGGCAAGCTGACTCTCAGTGCCGGTAGCAGCGGGCGGATCGTCAATAACGGCATCCTCCAGGCTCGCAATTCCGATGGATCGGGTGGGCGTGTCTCCATCTCCGGCGGGCAGGTCGATCTTGATGCAGGTGTCATTGATGCCGCTGGTAATCCGGGCCAAGTCGGTGGCAATGTTACGATTGCCGGCAGTGGTGTGAATGTGGGAGCAGCCGCGAATGTCACTGCGGTGGGATCTGCGGGTGGAACGGTTTCGATTTCCTCGACGGGATTGACCTCTGTGAATGGTAGCGTGGCTGCCTCCGGGAACAGTGCGGCGGGCGGACGAGTCACGGTGGAGGGCGTTGAGGTTGCGGTGGGCAGCCAGGCTCGGGTAGATGTTTCCGGTGAGACCGGCGGAGGAACGGCCATGATCGGTGGCGGATTCCGGGGCAAAGACACGACCCTAGTCAATGCAGACAATCTCACGGTGGATTCGGGCGCGGTCATCATTGCGGACGCCGTCGGTAGCGGAAAAGGCGGGAACGTGATCCTCTGGTCCGATGGCGACACCCTCTTTGCCGGGGAGCTTTCTGCTCGTGGCATTACCGGTGGCGGATTTGCAGAGATCTCCGGAAAGAGCACCCTCGATGTCGTGGGAAGTGTCGATCTTACAACGCAGGCAGGGGCAGGTGGCACCTTGTTGCTCGATCCGACAAATATTGTGATTTCGTCGGTGGGTGCTAGCGCTCTCGGTGGC
>JAGPCC010000388.1 GCA_018058245.1 Verrucomicrobiales bacterium | reverse complement strand
AGATAGTCCGGCAAATTCTGATTGAGACTGCCCAGGCCGTAGCTGGCCCATGCCCCGAAGCTGGGACGTCCCGCGAGTTGATGCCCGGTCAGAAATTTGGTCATCGCCGGAGCATGGTTGATCTGGTCGGTGACCATGGATTTGACGAAACAAAGTTCATCCGCTATGCCCGCCGTATGCGGGAGCCATTCGCTGACCGTTGCTCCACTTTCACCGTGTCGGGAAAATTTGGTAATCCCTGGCAGAATCAGCTGCTTCTGGTTCGAGGTCATCGTCGTGAGGCGTTGGCCTTGACGGATGCTTTCCGGTAGCTCGACCCCCGCCCACTTCCTGAGGCCGGGCTTGTGGTCGAAAAGTTCCAGTTGTGATGGTCCTCCAGATTGGGTGAGGAAGATAACCCGCTTTGCTTTCGGCGCAAAACTCGGTAGATCGAGACTGCTGAGGCTGGAGGCATGAGACTCCCCTCGGAGGAGGCTGCCCAGTGCGATCGCTCCGAGGTTTACCCCGGATTGGTTCAGGAAATGTCGTCTTGAGAGGGGATCCATCGTACTTTTGAATTATTCTTGGGTGATGGCTTCGTCGAGGTTGAGCATGAGACTCGCCACGGTCATCCACGCGGCCACGGTGGGGGCTTGTTCGGGGGGTAGTGGGAGTTGCTGGCCAACCGTAGTGAATGTGACGGCGTCGTCTGGTGCGGAGGAATAGTAGTCGAGCGATTTGTTCAGCTCACGCTTCAAAACTGTGATTTCGTCGCTCGCGAGGTCTCGCTGGAGGATGTGACGACCCAGTTCGGAAATCCCGCTCTCGAAATCTGCACTTGCGCTCGTGACGGCGACCTCGTCCGCGAGGGCGCGTGAAGCTTCGAGCATACCGGTATCGTTGAGGAGTGTGAGCGCCTGTAATGGGGTGTTGGTGCGGTTCGTGCGCACTTCGCAGACGCGACGCTGGGCGCTATCAAAAAGGAAGGTCGGTGAACTGGACCTCCTCCAGTAGGCGTAGAGGGTACGACGATACTGCGATGGCCCGACGCTCGGTTGGTAGGTGTAGCGCCCCATGAAGATCTCTTCCCACACTCCTTCGGGTTGCCACGGTTTCACCGGGGGACCGCCAATGGCAGGATTTAGGAGTCCGGAGTTTTGCAGAGCACTGTCGCGGATCATCCAGGCGGGGAGTCGATACCGTGAGGAACGGGCGAGGAGGCGATTGTCAGGATCCCGTTCGAGGAGTTCCTCGGTGACTGTGCTGCTCTGCCGATAGGTGTCACTCGTGGCGATCAATCGGAGAATATGCTGAATGTCCCAGTGATGTTCGACGAGTTCCACGGCAAGCCAGTCGAGCAGGTCGGGATGGGTCGGTTTTTCTCCCTGCAGCCCGAAATCTTCGGGAGAGCGCACCAACCCACTGCCGAACATGAGTTGCCAGAGATGATTGACCGTGACTCGTGCGGTGAGAGGGTTTTCCGGCGATACGATCCAGTTTGCGAGGTCGAGGCGGGTTCGAACCTGATCGTCTGGAAGAGGAAGGATTGCAGGAAGGATGCCGGGTTTCACGACAGGTCCCTTGGCGTCCCAGACTCCGCGCTCGAGGATGTGGGTTTCCCTAGGTTCGGGACGCTCCGCGAGAACCATGACCTTGGTTTTCCCATTGGCCTTCTGAATCTCGGCGAGTTGACGGTTTCCTTCGTTTAGTCGTTCGAGATCTTTCTGGTAGGCAGTGTCGTCGATTAGAAATTGCTCAAATAGGCGATTCCGCAGTGGTCCAGTCAGTTCTTTCCCGTGGGCAGCTTCTTCGAGCGGGGACGTTGCGAGACTGCGAACGGTCTCTCCGACTTCAGAAGTCGTGGAAATGCGGAAACGTCCGATATTTGCGTTGCCTTCGGTGGAGCGATGCAGGAGAACAAAAATCAGTTCTTCGTCTGGTTCGGGGAGGAACGGATTTTTCAGTTCAAAGACGGCAGTGTGTGGGGACTGCGCGTCTCCCGATTGGGTTGTCCAGCCGTTCCTTGGGTCGTCGTCGAGTGTGTCCTTGACGAGGCCGTAGTTTCGCTTTTCCGCCTTTTGCTCGAAGTCGGCGACAGCGCCGCGATGTTCGATCTCTCGCACTTGAGAGTCTCCCTTTTTTCGAACCAGTAGTTTTACGTTTGTAAGGATAAACTCACCGGACTTGCCGCGGGCCAATTTTCCGTCCGTGTGACTTGGGTGTGGGAATACTTCCAACTTCCAGCCGGTGATTCGTTGTTTCTCTTCGACGGCACCGATCGTGAACCGGTAGTCGTCTTGAAACGGAGCCGGGCCGCGTGTCCCGACGATCTTGTTTTCAAAGAAGAATTCCGTTCCCTCGACCGAGGTGACCGAGGTCGCCTGCATTGCGGTCCAAGCTCGATAGTCCTTTGGAAGTGCGGCAAGTTTCCCGGCGATCGTATCATCAAATCGCTGCTCTGCGGTCGCGCGGGACTTCGCAGGGCCTGGCTTGAGGGTCTCTACATAGGCGGTCATCTCGGAGAGGGCACGGGCGGCGTAGGGCGAATGGTATTCAAAGTAGGGAACTGCAGCAGATCCGGCCCTGCCATCTTCTGCGATGCTGTCAAAGAATGCGGAGAAACGATAGTAGTCTTCGTGGGTGATGGGATCGAATTTGTGGGTATGACATTGCGTGCATCCGAGGGTGAGTCCCAGCCAGACGGTTCCGGTCGTGTTGACACGATCAATGACGTAGTCGATTCGGGATTCTTCGGGATCGCGTCCTCCCTCGCCGTTGGTCATGTGATTCCGATGGAAACAAGTCGCGAGGATCTGCTCGGGAGTTGCCTTCGGGAGGAGATCACCGGCGAACTGCTCTTTCGTAAATTGATCAAAGGGCATGTTTTGATTGAAGGCATCAACGACCCAGTCCCGCCACGGCCAATTGGTTCGCTCCGCATCTCCTTGGAACCCGTCGGTGTCCGAATACCGTGCCGCATCGAGCCACCACATCGCGAGTCGCTCTCCGAAATGCGGGGATCGCAGGAGTCGATCGATCTGCTGATTCCATGCCTCGGGAGAAGGCGAATGAGAGAAAACCGCGACCTCCGCAGGAGTCGGCGGCAGGCCGGTAAGACTGAAGCTCAGTCGCCGAAGTTGTGTCGCGGTCGTCGCGGGAGGGGAGGGAGCAAGTGCTTCTGATTTCAGCTTCTTTCGAACAAAGGCATCGATGGGATGGGAGGCACTGTCGGGAATGGCGGGACGAACCGGCTTTTCAAAGGACCAGTGTTTGCCCCAGACGGCACCTTCATCGATCCAGCGGCGGATAAGTTCCCTTTCCACGTCGCTCAGGGGCTTCCGGTGCGAGTCCGGGGGTGGCATCATCTCGTCTTCGTCCTGAGTGATGAGTCGCTGCCAGACCTCGCTCCTTTTGGCATCGTGCGGTTTGATCGGGCGGACTCCGTCGAGCTCTTGGGTCGCTTCGGACTCGAGATCGAGGCGTAGATCGGCTTTGCGTTGCCCGGGGTCGGGACCGTGACAGTGGAAACAGCGGTCAGAGAGGATAGGGAGGACTTCGCGGCTGAAATTTACCGGTGCCTGTCCCACCTCCGCAGCGGCAGAGAGATTTGTCCCCACGAGGACGAAGATCCAGAAGGAAGCGAAGGACGAAAACAGGAAACCATTCGGCATCGGGAAAGGTCGCACCACTTTTGCGGATTTGTCTTGTAGCGTAGTCGGGTAGTT
>JAGPCC010000387.1 GCA_018058245.1 Verrucomicrobiales bacterium | reverse complement strand
AAACAATCAGTACGCAAATCCGAACCCGACATGGAACGTGCCCTGCGGTTCGCCGGGACGTTGGTCAGGGTTAAATCCGTATTCGGCGCGAAGCGGGCCGATTGGGGTTTCGTAGCGCAGACCGAGGCCGATCGCGTAGCGCAGATCATCGAGACTGGCGTCAGAATCATCAAAGAGCAGATTCCCGGCATCAGCGAAGGGAACGATGCTGAGCCCGTCGAAGAGGGGCAGCGGAACTTCATATTCCACGTTAAAGAGCGTGTAGAAGTTTCCTCCGACGGGGTCACCGCTGGTTGGATCATGCAGACCGAGGGAGCGCTCTTGAAAACTGCGGACACTGTCCGGACCGCCGGAAAAAAATCGTAGGTCAATCGGGATCGCTGCGGTATCTCCGGTCGGGGAAATCATGCCGGCACGGGCACCGAGACGTAGGGTATTGTCTCCCACCGGGAGATAGTACCCTAGGCGACCAGTTGCCTTGAGGTATTCGACCTCGCTGCCGAGGAGATCGGTCGCGGTGCTGAGAGAGGTCTGGGCGATGTAGCCTTTTCGGGGGCGTCGCGGGTTGTCCCGGCGATCATGGGTGAGGGATATCCCGATCTGACTGCTGAAATATTTCCTGTCCCCGAGGAAGACCGGATCGATATCAGCGTCATGAACGTCGGTATAGGCGGCCTCTCCGAAAAGGGCGATGGAATCCTTCTTCTCTTTACCGAATTTCCGGCTGAGTTCGTAACGCCCTCCCGTCTTAAATTTTTCGTATCCTTCTTCCGATCGGTTCAGAGCGAAAAGAGCGCCGCGGAACTGGTTCTTGGTGTCGAGAAACCAAGGATCGCTGTATTCGATTTCTCCTCTGCCGCCCCGTTTGGAAAATTCAATGGCCGAATCAATCTTCCGTACGGTTCCGAACAGATTCAAATTCCGGAACTCAAACCCGGCGACGGGACCTTCGTAGTTGGTGAATCCTCCGTAGACCCCCAAAGTTCGGGAATATCCTTCCTGAACGTCGATATCGAGCAAATACGTCCCATCCGGCTGCTCCGCGAGGTCAGTCCGCACGGTTTCAAAAGCCCCTGTTTGCAGAAGTTCCTCCACTGCCTTGTTGGTTTCGGTCGGAGAATAAGGGCGATCAATGAGGCCGCCGAAGTGTTTGGCGAAGAACTCGTCTTTCACTTTTTCATTGCCCTCTACGTTCAGACCTGAGAGTCCGACGGGGGCGCCCCAGCTGGCGTTCACGACGAGATCGACATGCTCGATTCCGTCAACGACGAGGGACCCGCTCTCTTCCGCCTCGATCTTGGCATAAAAATACCCTGCGTTTACGGCTGCTGACTTCACTCGCGCGGCCACGGTGCCAGGGACGGCCCCGGTAAAGGTTTTTCCAGAAAACTCGCTCTCAATTTTGGGAAAGGTTTTTCCTACCACTGGAGTCGGTGGGACTGGGAATGCGATTTTGCCGACCTGGCTTCGGATTCCTTCGACGACGGTCAGAGATAGATTCGCTTTTCCGTCGCGATAGTTCGGAGTCAGATCGACCTCAACCTTGCGGAAACCGAGGAGCCGGTAAAAGGAAGCGACCTTTGCTCGGCCCTGTTCGATATCTCTTGCGACATACGGGATGGCCTCCTCAGGTTTCTTCTCGAGTCGTTTCCGCGTCAAGGCGGTCAGCAGCTCAATGACTGCAGCGTCTTCGAGCTCGTCGTTTCCCGTGATGTCGATCGCCCCTACCATGAGAGAATTGCCCTCCGAGGCGGTCAGGATGATCTTTGTGTTTTCGCCACTACCTTCGAGTTTCCAGTCGACCGTGGCCTCTCGAAACCCCTGTTCCCGCATCGCATTTTCGAGGAAGTAGGCAAGATCGTCCGCCTTTGCGCCAGTCACGCCGCTCGATTCGACATATTTTAGTTGGGACGAGATCCACGAGCTCGCCTGATCAGGCGAGACGGACTGGAGCCCCTGGATTCGGACGAATTCGCGCCCAGGGGCGGCACTGGCTACGACGCTAGTTCCCGCGACCATCGCGAGGAGCCTAAACATCGATATTCGTTTCTTCCAAATCATCTGAATCAAAGACGTGCTTTCCATTCCTCACCGGAACTTGAAGACGTACTTTAGGAGTGCTCGATAGTCGCTCTCCGCATCGACATCGCCAACAAAAAACAATTGTTTCCACAGCCTGATTTTGCCTCCAAAGGTCTGCTCACCGGTTTCCTGGTTGACTCGTCCCAGTTCAAGCTCGGTTCTTTCCTCCAGTAAATCAAGGAGGGAGGGCTCTTTGTCGATTTTGTTGTCTGATTTTCTCAGGTTTTTCAGGAACAAGGTCGCCGCCTTGGATGCCGCCATCGATCCAACATCCTCCCCCACGAGATCGTCTCTTGTCGTTCCGGTCGCGATGAGGGTTATAATATCTTCACTGGGTAACGGTGGTAGGCTCGTGAGGACGTATTGAGGAGAGAGGATGCGGTCGAACAGGTAGATACTGATCTGGTACTTGTCGGCCTTGGCTTTGGCTTTGAATTCGATCGTCCCATTGAACCCAGTGGATTCATTGAACTCGATTCTTCCCGTTTCCACATCGACTTTGCTAAAGGGGAGGGACAGTTCGCCCTCATTGATCGCAACGTGTCCATTCGGGGTCGGGTGGCCGATCGTGCCACCCACTTTTAGATCTGCGGTGATCTCGGACTCCGCGAGATTGCTGCGAATGAGAAACGGGTCTTTGGTGTAGACTCGCAAATCAACCGTCCAGTCTCGGAATGGAGCGATGTCGAGACCGATGTCGAGGTCCGGGGTCGACGGACCGCCGCCCGAGGAGCGCTCTATGGTGGGCAGAACCGAGGTGTTCCGGGTGGGGAGACCGATGGGGAGCAGATCGAAATTTTTGAAAAACCGGCTTCCGGTGATGCCTAATTCCCCGCTCAGAGCCGCCTTTGACCACGGACCGCTGAGAGTCAGGGCGAGATCCGTTCGCACATTTACCTCTGGCGTGCGAACGACGAGTACCTCGCTACCGTTCAGGTTCAGGGAGATCGTCGGCTCTCCGCCCGGTGCGAAGGTCATGCCACCGCTGCCTTCGACAACACCCCCGGCGACGACGGCGTGTAATTTCTCCAGTTCGATGCGATTCTCGGCAAAGCGGGCTACGAGATTGATGTCATAAAGGGACGGCGCGTTCCGATCGGCGAGTCGCAGGCGGGAAATATCGAGAAGACTGTTTCCCCGGATCTCTGGTTTCGAGAGTGATCCGCTGACTTCGGCGTCGAGTTGCACATCTCCAGTGATCGACTCGATCCCAGGGACTTGGCCGCTGAGGAAGGCGAGTGAACTCCGGTCCATTTTTGCGGAGAACTCCAGGGGTTCTTCGATCAATTTTTGTTCCCCGAGGACCCAGGCGGCAGGGTGATAGGGCATCTTTGCCTGGAGTAGGAGCGGTTTTACATCGGGGTGTTCATAACTTCCCGTCAGGGCGAGTTGCTCGTTTTTTGCGTCAAGGTGCAACTTGATCTGCCCAGCCCGGATCTCACTGGAATCCCGTGGCACTGTGATTTGATCGAGGGCAAGGGTTGCCGCGACCTCCGGAGCCGCGGCGAGACCCGACAAATGGAGGTCGGCGGAGAGAATGCCAAGGAGGGGGATTTCTTTTGTGAAAAGGCGAGACACAGTCGCGATGGGCAGTTCCTTGAGATCGAGCAGTAGGGAGATGGG
>JAGPCC010000007.1 GCA_018058245.1 Verrucomicrobiales bacterium | reverse complement strand
AATCTGCTGGAAATGAAAACTATAACTACGCGAGAGAAAACGTCCGAGGAGTCGGGGAACGTCTTCTGAATATTGTCAAAGACGGGTGAGTTCCGTAATTTCGACAAAGTTCCGCCTCGCAGTCCCCGGCATATTCTTGCCTCTGTTCATGCGAATCTGATTCTCAGGCAATTCTTCAGGGTAGGGCGAGGCGTCCCTGCCGAGCCGCGATCGGTGAGTGTGGTCCGTTCGTGCAATCGGCTCACCGGGACGGTTCGCTCTACCTCTTCGACCCGGGAAATGCGTATAAAGCCATCTCCGAATTTCCCCGAAATTGGCGGGAACTGGAATTCGGTCTAGCCCGGAGGCCACGTGAGAGGACGACCCGAGAGCAGATGCACGTGGAGATGGGGAACTGCTTCTCCGCCGAGGCGACCATGGTTGATAATGAGACGAAAGCCTTCGTCCACCTGGTTGATCCCGAGATCGGTTGCGATTCTCCCGGCGACGATCAGGAGATGACCGAGCAAAGCCGCATCCTCCTCGTGCGCCTCACCCACACGGGGGATTGGCTTGCGGGGAATGATGAGGAGATGCACCGGAGCCTGGGGCGAAATGTCATGGAACGCGACCGCAAGATCATCTTCGTAGACAAACTCCGCAGGGATCTCGCGGGCGATAATTTTTTCAAACAGGGTCATGTCACTGACGAAAGAGGGTTTAGTCACGCTCCCGTCAGGAAGCGACGATGAGGGTTAGGTCGGGTCGGACTGCTGCTACGTGCTCGCGCACGCGCTCGACGAAGTCGGTGATCTCGGTCATGAGAACATCACAGCGGCCGGTCCATTTTTTGGTCGAGACAAGGCGGCGCACTCCGTTGCGAAGTCCGTGGCATTCGACCACTTTGGCTCCGCCCATTGCAGCGGATTTCAGCTGCTCTTCGAGAAGGTGGAAAAATGCCAGTTCGTATCCCGTCCCGGCGCGACGGGCGAGTTCGCTCAGGGAGATGCGCACCGGGGGAGGGGTTTTGTCAATCCGCTCGGCGACGTGGTCGAGTCCGAGCGAGGTGAGAGTCTTTTCAATCCGAGCAAAGAGATCTTCGGAATCGATCACGGTGCCTTTGAAATGCTTGATCAGATAACTCTCCACCCCTCGGGAAATGTCTTGGGCCATCCATGCGGGCACGTCGGTGTCTCGCGCCGCCTTTGTCAGGGTCGCAGTGAGCCAATCGGATTCGCAGAGCGCGAGGCTGGAGGATCCGATACGAATGAAGGGCAGGGCGTGCGGTAGGGAGATCATGGTTACGTGGGACGGGGGCGGGTTGGACTGACTGTGTGTGGATGTGTTTCGGGAAAAAAAGGAGTCACGAACGTGATTCAAAAAGGTCGGGTTGGAGGAGTTTGTCCATCGGAGCGCTCTCGAGGGACTCGATCACTTCGCTGAATTCGCCGACATCCTGGAACTGACGGTAGACCGAGGCATACCGCACAAAAGCGACCGGGTCGATTTTCTGGAGGTGCGCCATGACTTTGGGCCCGATGATGCGGCTGGGAATTTCGCGCAGATTGTCTGCGGTGAGTTCATTTACGATCTCTTCGACTGCGCTTTCCAGTTCGTCGATGGTGACACGGCGTTTTTCGCAGGCCTTGATGAGACCTCCGAGGAGTTTCTCGCGTTTGAACGGTTCCCGTGTCCCATCCCGCTTCACGACGAGGACGTCGCGCCGCTCGACTTGTTCGTAGGTCGTGAAGCGATGCGCGCAGGCAAGGCACTCCCGGCGACGACGGATCGAGAAGCCATCCTTCGAAATTCGGGAATCAATCACCTTGTCTTCAAGGCTATTGCATTTTACGCAGCGCATGGGCGGGGAATAGGGAGGGTGAGTCGTTACAAGTGCGACTCACATGTGAGAGTTACAACTAGATGTTGTGGTGTCAATTTGAAAACAGCCACAAGATGTAGGTTTTTGAAAGAAATACCCTTCGTGTACCTTGACTAACGAGTATGCCGAAATAGTTCTGCGAGGGAGGGTATTTTGCCGTCAAATCCACTCGAAAGGAGTGATTTAGGGTGCTGGGTCGAACATTTCGACGGGCTCTGAGTCTCCGCTTGCCAGAACCGGGTTGCGATGGAAGGAGAGCATCGCGAGACAGGCCGCAAGAACCGCAAGAGCCGAGCTAAAAAAGAAGGGTGCCCCAGGAATGAGTGCAGGGGCTCTTTCGCTGATGAAAAACCCAAAAATGGAGGTTGCGATAATGGGGCCGATTGCGCCGGCGACGCTTTGCAAGCTGGTGAGAGACCCCTGGATGCCGCCTTGCTCGTCATCTCCGACACTACGGGAGATCATTCCCTGGATCGCGGGCACGGCAATGCCCGAAATCGAACCGAAGACAATGATCACGTAGACCATCCAGCCTTGGGGGGCGAGGCCATAAAGACTGAGTGCCACCGCCATGATGAACAGGCCGCTGATCGCGGCGCGGCGCTCTCCGATCTTCGGAATGATGGTGCGAGTGAGGCCACCCTGAACGATCGCGGCCATGAGTCCGACAAGGGCGAGCGAGAGTCCTGTCTGTTTTGTTCCCCAGTCGTAGCGGTAGGCGGTGTAGAGAACCCAAATGCTGGGATACACTTGATGGGCGATGCTGCTGATAAAATAGCTGAAGGAGAGTCCCAGCACGAGCCGATGTTTTCTTAGATCCAGAAGGGCAGAGATCGGATTGGATCGACTCAGGCTAAAGGGTCGTTTGTTTTCCGGCTTGAGAGATTCCGGCAGTATAAAGAAGCCGTAGATCCAGTTGATCAATGTCAGGATGCCGGCCGCGTAAAAGGGGACTCGGAGACCATAGTGGCCGAGCCAGCCGCCGAGGGCTGGGCCGAAGATAAACCCGAGACCGAAGGCGGCCCCGATGATCCCAAAATTGGCGGCTCGTTTCTCTGGCGGACTCACGTCGGCGATGTAGGCCGCCGCCGCAGAGAAATTGGCTCCGCTGATTCCAGAGATCATTCTTCCCACGAAAAACCAGGGCAAGGTCGGTGCCCAAGCGAGGAGAAAATAATCGAGACCCGAACCAAAAAGGGAGAGCAGGATCACCGGGCGTCGACCAAAGCGATCCGAGAGACTCCCGATGATGGGGGCGAAGAGGAACTGCATCAGGGCATAGAGCCCGACGATCCATCCGAAGATGTAGGAGGCATCATCAATGCCACCCCCGGAGAGTTGCTCGACCAGCTTTGGGGTGATCGGCACGACCAGCCCGATCCCGAGGACATCGAGGAAGAGCGTGATAAAGATGAAAACGAGCGCCGGTTTGCGTTGGGTCATAGAGGAGGCTCGCTACGAGGAAGTTAGTTCGAAGTCCGGCTCCTGTGTCAATCCCCGCTTCGAATCTCAGTTCACGTCCTCAATGAGAGGGTGGAGGCGATTCGCGAGGGGAAAATAGGCTCGTTTCATCGTCGCTCCGGCCTGCCAGACACCGTGGATCATTTCGAGAGATTTCATCGAGCGTTCTCCGGAGCACTTCGATTCGCGGTTCTCTTCGATGGCGGCGAGCCAGTCCTGCACCACGAGACGATTGGCGGCATCGGTCCCGCTAAGTTTGTCGACCGGTTCGTGGTAGGGTTCCTCCTTTTCCGGCCAGCGAATCCACTGCTCCGAGCGGGTCGGGGAGGCCGGATCACTCTCGACGAGTAAGGAAAGGGTGGGGGGCATCCCCGCAAAAAGTCTCGCTTTTCCTTTTGATCCGATCAATTCAATCCCCCACGGCCCGTGCAGCGCGTGGAGACGCTGATCGCTCACGTAGGAAACGTGAACGCCCGAGTCCATGGAAAACTCTGCATGAATGATATCGCCGAGAAGGGGACCGAGATCTTCCTTTTCTGACTGGTGGGAATCCTCGGCGATGACCGCGATCCCTTCTTTTGTGATCTGAGCGGTGCAATACTCCGGCTCTCCTCCGAACCATCGCACGAGATCAAATAGGTGCGTTCCGAGGACGAGGAGGTCCTCCCCCCCGGCGCGATGATCCATCATGCCAAAGACTTTCATTTCGATCAGATCACCGATCAGTTCCTCGCGTTGTTCGTGAAACATCGTGACGTGAGGATCGCAGGGCATCTGGTGCATCACGGAAATCTTGAGATTATTTTCCGCTGCGAGAACGAGAAGCTCATCGGCCTCTTTCAGGGTGCGGCAGAGTGGACGTTCGCAACAGACATGGGCTCCGGCCTCGAGGGCTGCTTTAACCATGTCGTAGTGCTGATCGGTCCAGCGGGGGGCTACGCTGACGATGTCCGGAGACTCCTGTTCGAGCATCTCCCGGTAGTCGGAATATGCTCGCGCTGCTCCGGATCGGGTTTGTGATTCCTCGAGCGCTTCTTCATTTCCGTCGACGATGGCATCGAGTCGCACTCCGTCGAGACGGCGAAAGATCAAATCGAGGCCATGACCGAAGTTGCCTCTACCGGTGTGCCCGATCGCCGCTGCTCGCAATACTTTGATCACCGGGAGTTCCTCCGCTTCCTCGATTGCTGCTGGCTCCGTCGAAAAGACTTCCGATGTTCCGATGGCAGGAAGTTCCGCGACCTCCGCCTCTGTCTCGGGCAATTCGGTAATGGGTTCCGCTTTCGGAATATTCTCCGATTTCGCTTTTTTGCGGCTCGTTCGGATCATTCCCGCAGCGGCCATCCCGGCGCTGCCATAGATCGCATGCTTTTTTGTATTCTCGTCGTCACCCATGATGGGGGCGAGAGTAAACCTCATGGAACATTCCGGCAATCCACAATTTCCGGTCGTCTAATGAACCACCAAGAGGCAGGACTTGCGCAATTCCGCCACATTCGGGCTTTTCAGAGGCAGTTCGGAACGCTACACATATCGGAATGCGGTCTTCCCTCTTTTACCTAATTCGATCCTGTTCCTGTGCCGCTTTGGTGTTTCTCGTATCCTCCGGGGCTTGCGAGGAGGCCCACTACACACAGAAAGTTCCCTCGCGCGACGGGATCGGGAAGGTTTATATGGGGCGAGAGATCTCCCAGACCGTCAGCTCCCATGCGATCACCTGGCTAGAGCGCCGAGATCGCGAGGGTGAGGAAAAACCGTCCCTCGTGATTGAAAACCTAGAGCTTAAGCCAACGGACGTGGTTGCGGACATCGGTGCCGGGTCGGGGTATTTCTCGTTTCTGCTCGCTCCCCTAGTGCCGTCCGGGAAAGTGCTTTCCGTTGATATCCAGCAGGAGATGCTCGATTTCATCGAAGGTCGCAAGAAACTTAAGAACATCTCCAACGTCGAAACCCTGCTCGGAACGATCGAAGACACCCGATTGCCGGAAGGCACCGTGGATCTCGTCATCCTCGTTGATGCTTATCATGAATTCTCCCATCCCCGCGAAATGATGGAATCGATCGTGAAGGGACTCTCTCCAGAGGGACGGGTTGTATTTCTGGAGTACCGAGGGGAAGATCCCAATGTCCCGATCAAGCCTCTTCACAAAATGACCGTGAAACAGGTCAGTGATGAAATGGCCGCTGTGGGTCTCACCCTCGTCGAGGCCCGTGAGTTCCTCCCCATCCAACATTTCCTCGTCTACCAAAAATCCAAAACCACCAGCCCCCAGGCCCAATGACGTCCTGCTCTCTTTTTTCTCTCAGCGCACTTTTCCTCACGGCCACTCTCACCGCAGAGGAAAGCTGGAATCAGTTTCGTGGGCCGACCGGACGTGGCCACATCGAGTCCCCGGAGTTGCCGGTGAAATGGAGTGACTCTTCGATCCGATGGAACGTGACATTAAAAGGAACAGGGCAATCCTCGCCGGTGATTCAGGGGGAGAAGCTCTTTCTGACCGGTGCCTCTGACGACGGGAAAGAACGCTACGTGCAGTGCCTCTCCACCTCGGATGGGGCGATGATCTGGGAAAAGACGATTCCCTGCGCCAATCCGGAAGAGATCCATGCGATGAACAGCCATGCGACTCCCACCTGCGCGGTGGGCGATGGCACGGTCGTTGCCTTTTTTGGACCTGCGGGACTCCATGCTTTTGACCTCGATGGCAAAGAAAAGTGGGCTCTCCCTCTAGGTGATTTTCCGGGAACCTGGGGGATTGCCGCTTCTCCGATCTTATATGACGGGAAAGTCATCCAGAACTGTGATTCCGAGGGGCCTTCCCGCCTCATCGCCGCAGATCTGAAGACGGGAAAAATCGTCTGGGAAACCCAGCGGGAAACCAAACCGAAAGGGGGCTGGAGTACCCCGACTCTGATCGAATACGAAGGAAGAAAAGAACTGATCCTGAATGGGGAATTCGGCGTCAGAGCCTACAATCCGGACAACGGAGAGGAATTGTGGTTTTGCGAAGCATTTACCGGGCGCGGAGAACCGGTCCCGGAGTTTGCGAACGGGAAACTCTACGCGGTGAATGGAAAACCAGGGAATACGTATTGCATCAAACCCGGCGGATCCGGAAATGTCACTGCGACCCATCGTCTCTGGAATGCTCCGAGAAAGGGCGGGCGCGACCTCCCTTCGCCGGCGGTCGTGGATGGGATCCTCGTGGTCAGCAGTATGAGTGGAATCGCAACGGCTTACGACGGAGAGACCGGGGAGATATTCTTTTCGGAACGCCTCGGCGAATCCATGGAAATCGCGGCGGCACCGCTCGTTGCGAACGGGTTACTCTACTTTCAGACCGTCGCTGGCGGAAATGTCGTGGTCGTAAAACCGGGAAAAACTCTCGACGTTGTCGCCGTGAATTCGCTGGGAGCAGTTGCCGAAAAGGAGGTCTTCCGGGCTGTGCCGGTTCCTCTGGGCGACAGTATCCTCTTGCGGTCCGGATCTACTCTCTATTGTGTGGGGAAGTGAGTGACGCTGTGATTCCCGACAGGGGACCTGTCCGGCGAATTCCTCTTGAGTCGCTTAAAAGATCTGGACTTTCGGGTGGAATCTGTTCTAGGCTCTGCCTCCCTCTGGGTATTCCTTCGGGAAGTCCTCTAACAACCCTTTCGAAAAACGAATCTTGTCATTATGAAAAAACTCCTCCTAACCGGTCTTACTGTTCTCACCTTCACTCTTCCTGCCATGGCCCAAAAGGGCGGAGTGGCGATTCTCGACATCGATGAAGTCGCCCGCCAGCTTGGTGTGGAAGAGAAAGTTCGGGTCGATCTTTTGAATATGCAGACCAATCTCAACGCGGACCTGCAGCGCACCCAGACTACGATGCAGAATCAGATGGCCGGTGTCGAAAAAGCGGCCGGGGAAACGCCGACGGAAGAACAAAAGCGCCAGATCATGGCCACGAATCAGCAGCTGAACGAAGAGTTCGCTCGGATCAAAGGGCAAGCCCAGCAGACTCTCGCGCAGGAGCGTGTGCGGATGATCAATGAGTTCCGGATTCGCCTCGAGCCGATTGCGCTCCAGGCCGCGCAGGCACAGGGATTGGAAGTGGTCTTGATGAAAGTGACTCCGCCGGTCTTTACCTATGCCGCCGCTGTGGACGTGACCCAAGCTACTGTGAAACTCGCGCTGGAGGCAGGAATGCAAGTGAAGGCTAGTGAACTCGCTCCGGTTGTGACTTCCAGTGAAATCGCTCCGGCGGCGACTCCCGGTGCCGGAGGTGCCGCAACTCCTGAGGCCGGCAAGGCGAACGAGTCGGCCAAAGACAAAGGCGAGGGCAAAGAAAAGGCCAAGGCAAAATAATAATCACCGAATTCGAAGACTTCCAGAACTCGGATTGCAAGAGACCATGGCAACAAAAATCGGCGTGATCGGCGCGGGCGGGATGGCTCGCTACCACATAGATGGATTCAGAAAAGCGGGCGCGGAAGTGGTCGCGATGGCGGATCTCAATCTGGAAGCGGCAAAGCAGTCAGCTGCGGCAAATCAGATCGGGACCGTCTATGGAGACGTCGCCGAGCTGCTTGCCAGTGACATTGACGCAGTCTCGATCATCGTTCCAAACAAATTCCACGGACCGCTTGCGATTCAGGCGCTGGAAGCCGGGAAGCATGTTTTTTGCGAAAAGCCGCCCGCGATGAATGCGGCTGAAGTTGAGGAAATGATCGTCGCCCGTGACAAGGCGGGGAAGATGCTGATGTTCAATTTCAACAATCGTGCTCGACCCGAGTCGGTTGCGATGATGAAGGCGATCGCGTCTGACCAGGTTGGGCGGATCAACTCGGCGCAGGCAAAGTGGATTCGGAGAACGGGGATCCCGGGATTCGGCGGATGGTTCACGACCAAGGCCCTTTCCGGCGGCGGCCCCGTAATCGATCTGCTGCACATGCTCGATCTGGCGATGTATTTCATGGGAAATCCCAAACCGACCTATGTGACCGGTCAGATTTTTGATGATCATATCACCAACAAAGACTTCAAAGGTCCTTGGGGGATTCCCGACCGCGAGGGTGGCGTGACAGACGTGGAGTCCGCTGCCCATGGTTTTGTGACTTTCGAGACTGGTCAGGTTCTGAACTTTCAGATGTCCTGGGCAGAAATGGTCAAGCGGGAAGAAGTTTCTGTGGTTTTCCAAGGTGTCAAAGCCGGCGGAAAAGTGGAACGACTGTTTGGAACGGACGGGCTCGATGAAACCGCGATCGACACCTGCGAAATTTATACAATGCAGGACGGCAAGCGCGTCGATCTCACGATCGAAGTGGAAGCGTGTGAGGACATGGGGCGAATCAACTCGGCAGCCAACTTCGTCGAAGCAATTGAGGGTGTCGCCGCACCGCTCAATAACGCTGAGCAGGGATTGCTTCTCATGCAAATCATTGATGCGGTCTACGAGTCCGCCGCCAGTGGTAAACCCGTCGCGATCTGATCAACCTGCTTTGTCAGGCAACTGTGTTCAGCAGTTTTTTAAAAAGCGGAGGAGTGATCCTCCGCTTTTTTGTGGATCAAGACTGCAGAGAACGCCGTTTCAAATCGTGATTCGTCGATTTCTTGCTCCGATAGGCCATGCTTCGCCAGTAGCGGCCCCGTTGCGAACGATGATTGCTTCCTGATGCAGGGCGACCGTCGGACAAACGTGGATGGGAATACCAATCAGCAGTGTCCCTGGGGGAAGGGAAGCCTGATCGGCGACCTCGAGGACGAGGTGCTCCTCACTCTGGCCAATAAAAGTCACCTCGGGGAGAGCCGGGAATCGCACGCGTGTGGCGAGCACGTTCTCGGCGGCGACTGATTTGTGGCCGAGATCGACACAGATCCGCCCTTCTCCGGGATGGCTGACCACTCGGGTGATCAAGAAGGCCCCACGTTCAAAGGGAAGGTCATCGTATCTGCCACCGTATCCCGAATCCCACAGCACGGTCGTGCCGGGAGAGCACTGCCAGGGCCGACCAGACTTTGCAGCGTGTTCCGCATGGAGTCCGAAGGTCGGGGAGCCACCCGAAACAATGAGTGGAACCGGGGCGATCGTTTTTTCCACGTCCGCAACGAAAGATTCAATGATCTCGATCGCTTTCGCAAAAAGGACCTTTCGTTCCGCGAGAGGTGCTTCGTGAATGTGGCCGTCGTAGGCATGTACTCCGGCAAACTCTACCGAAGCGTGGTCTACGATTGCTTGAACGAGTTTCATCGCCTCTGCTCCCGGGGAGATCCCGGTGCGATGCATTCCGCAATCGAGATCGACAAAGAGTCGGGCTGGGGCACCACTATCCCGGAGGAAGGGTTGCAATGCCGTTTCATTGTCGACGAGCGTGGAGAACGAAGAATCTGGATAGGTCTCGATCAGTTGGAAAAAGCGGTTCACATTGGGACCGACGAGAGGGTAGGAGAGGAGGATGTCCCCGACACCAGCCAGAGCAGCAAGTTCTGCCTCGGCGATCGTTGCGCATTTTACCTGATTTACGCCGAGAGCACTCTGCAGAGTCAGGATTTCACCACACTTGTGGGTCTTGATGTGTGGGCGCAACCGTGAGGGGTCACCCTGGACGATCTGCAGCATGAGTTGCAGATTTCGATCGATCACATCGGCATCAAAGACGAGAGCGGGCGAGGGCACTTGATCAAGATTTTGAAAAGAGGTCATCAGAATCAGTCTTTCAGTTCGAGGATGATTTCGATCTCTACGGGGATATTCCCGGGCAATGTGTTCGACGCGAGGGCACTGCGAGCTCCGACGCCGTGATCCGGTCCGAAGACTTCGGCAAAGAGATTGGAGAATCCATTTACGACAAGAGGTTGCTGCGTGAAGTCGTCCGTGCAGTTCACCAACGCGAGTGTTTTGATGAGACGATTCACTCGATCGAGAGAGCCGAGTTCCCGTTTCATCGTGGCAAGGAGACTGAGCCCAACCTCACGCGCGGCCTGCTGACCCTCCTCCAGAGTCAGATCGAGACCGACACGTCCGGTGCGGTAGGTGACCCCGTCGAGGCAGGGACCGTGCCCCGACAAATAGGCGAGATTGCCTACGCGCACGAGCGCTTTGTAAATCCCTCCGGGTTGCGGGGCGGGGGGGAGGGTGATTCCGAGTTCGTTTAGTTTGGCTTCAGCGCTCATGGTAGAGAAATTTCTTGGAGCGACTGAGTTACACCAGAACGTAGCCTCCGGTCAATTCCGGTTTGTGAGGAAGTGCTTCCCAGGTTCGCCGGAATCGCGCCGCGTTGTCTGCAAAAAGAGGAGAAATCTCGAACGCAAAAGGGGAAAGCCCGGTCTCGTCTGTCTCGATCTCGATCCCTGCGGCTTTGACCCAACGGGCAAATTGACGCAACTGATCGTCACGGCAGGTCGCCGGAGAATCGACTCCTTCGGCATTTTTTACCGGCGAGAAGTCATCCTCTCGAGCGGTTTCGATGATGATAGGATTCTTTGCAAAGGGAAGAGCATCAAAGACAAACATCTCGAATTTGTACCCGTTGGGACTCTCCGGTTGGTGTGTCGTGCCGGATGCATCAACAAAGGGAACCTTCTTGTGCGCGAGGTGAAAGGGAAGTTGCGTGGCCTTTTCGCCACCGCCCAGCCGGGAGATAAAGTCCCGATTGAAGATGTGAATGGCGATGCTGCCAGCCCGGAAGCGGAGTTCGCCATTTTCATCCCGTTCCTCGACAAGGATCGTAGGGAGATCACTATATTCAACGACGAGGGCTTGCCCCTTGCGCTGGCAGAAGACACCGACTTTTTCTCCGGCATAGGCCTTCGGGACCATCTTGCTGGAGAGGTCGGATTGATGAAGGAGATGAAAGCCGATAAAAGTGGGATCGATGCAGCGCACGAGCGGGTTATCGACCTGAAAGTAACTGATTGTGTCGATTCCGGCTGCTTCCATCTGACGAATCGATCCAGAGCGGACGAGCGCCCGGAGCGCGCCACCGTGGCCATCGGGGCTGAGGGCGATTTCCCCCCGGTCTGCCATGAGGAGTTTCCCCTCGGCATCCACCGCCGGCATGAGTCCCTGAATGAAAAAATGCACCCGATCCTGGGGAAGCCCAAAATATTCGTGCGTTTCAAAAAAGGCGACTGTTTCGCTATGATTCAAGTCCGATGTCAGGATGAACCAGGAGATCGGGCGTCCGTAGAGGCGACTTGAGGCGAGGATTTTCTCGGCAAAGACTTGAAAGAGAGAATTCTTCAGAACCGGGGTGACTCCGTAGGAACCTTTTGGCCCGTCAAACCCGAGACGAGTTCCCTGGCCTCCTGCCACCGTGAAAGCCGCCACGCGACCGGTGCGGAGAGCCGCTTCGCCGCGTTTGGTTGCTTCTTCCCAGAGCGCGGGATCCGCCGTCTCCGCGTTTCCCGGCATGGGGATGTAGTCTGCCGGACTCAGTTCGTCGGCCAGGTTGCTGTTTGCCCCGTCCGGATTTTGAATGAGCGACTTTACGAGATGATCGATTTCATCGAGATCGATCGCAGCCGCTTGCTGGAGGAGCTTCTCTTGCTCCGCCTCGCTGAGGGTCTCAAAGTGAGCAAAAACATGCCCTTGTCCGCGCTCTTTGTAGAAGTTTTGAATATCCGTCATTTTTTGTGAACGTAAAGAGTGTTGTTTTCGGAGGAGGGCGATTCCGGAAAAGAAACTGATTTCCCTCTCAGCTTTTGCCGAGTTCCCTGGAACGATCGGCTGCTGCGGCCACCCCTCGTGAGACGATCGTTTCGAAATGATCTTTTCGGAAGGACTCTAGTGCAGCAAAGGTTGTACCATTCGGACTGGTTACATTTTCGCGGAGGATCGCGGGCGTCTCTCCCGTTGCGAGAACCAACTCGGCTGCACCGGCGGCGGTGTGGACTGCAAGATCTCGGGCGATCGCGGGGGATAGGCCTTCGTTGACTCCGGCGGAGATGAGCGCTTCGAGCATCAGAAAAAAGTAGGCCGGGCCACTCCCACTGACCGCAGTAACCGCATCCAACTGGTCCTCATCGACACGGCAGACGTAACCGACCGCACCGAGAAGCGATTCCGCGATGGTGGCGTCAGCGGTGGTGGCCGCCGTTCCCAGTGCGTAGGCAGAAGCCCCTTTCCCGATCAGAGCAGGGGTATTTGGCATCACCCGGATGACACGATGCCGTCCCCCGGAACCCGATTCGATTGCCTCGATCCGAATGCCGGCGGCGATCGAAATGAGCAGCTTGTCGGTGGAATCTCCTAGCTCCGTCAGCATCGTGCCGAATCCTTGCGGTTTTGTGCAGAGCAAGATCACTTCGGAATTGGTCACGACACCTTCATTTCCCGCAGCCACCGTGAGACCCAGGTCATTTGCCATGGCTTGGGCAGAGGGAAGATGGGTATCAAAGACCGTCACATCCGCCGGACGACAGAGGCCTGCGCCCACGATTCCGCCGACGAGGGCCCTTCCCATTTTTCCGCAACCGATCACTCCGAGTTTCATGGCGTCATTCTACGCGCAAATTTCCGTCGGGCTATGGGTAAAATTTCGTTGCGAGGGTTGTCAGGGCGGGGCTACGGTGGAGAATCCGAGGAAAATGTCCGCAAGAGAGTTCCAGTCAGCCGTTTCAGCGCCCATCACCGCGCCTGAGTTCGTGAATGCCTACCGCGGGATGCTGGTCTCCCGCGTGTTCGAGGATAAGATCTCCGCGCTCTATCGGGGTGGCAAAATCGTAGGCGGCGTTTACGTGGGGCGAGGTCAGGAAGCCTTTAGTTACGCTCTGGGTGGGCAGCTCGACCGCTCGCTCGGTGATGTCTACGCGCCGCTGATCCGGGATCAGGCCGGTCGTCATGCCTTTGGCGAACCTCTCATTGATGCTGCGCGGACCTACCTTGGTTCCGTAAACGGTCCGATGCGAGGACGAGACGGAAACATTCACCGGGGGAATCCTCTGAATGGACAACCTGCGATGATCAGCCACCTCGGATCTTCCCTTTCCGTGATCAACGGAATGCTCATCGCGCATCGTTTTCAGGGACGGAAGGGAACCGTCGGTGGTGCCTCCTATGGGGACGGTGCCACCTCTACTGGTGCGTTTCACGAAGGATTGAACCAGGCCGCGGTGGAAAAACTGCCCCTCGTTCTCGCGATTGCCGACAATCAATTTGCGTATTCCACCCCCACATCCAGCCAGTATGCCTGTGCCGATCTCGTCGACCGGGCGATTGGCTACGGCGTGACCGGATACTCCATCGACGGGACAGACCTTATGGAATGTCTCGACACCTTCCGCCTTGCCATTACAAGAGCACGGGAGGGCGGGGGGCCACAGCTTGTCGTCGGGAAACTTCTGCGTCTTTCGGGGCACGGGGAACATGACGATGCGAGCTACGTACCCGACGAAGCTCGGGCCGGCAAACACGGCGGCGACTGCATCACTTTGGCTCGCGCCCGCATCCTCGCCGAGGGATTTGCGACCGACGCCACCCTGACAGGCATCGAAGAAGAAGTGCAGGGAATTGTCGAGACTACCGTCTCTCAGGCGCAGGGCGAAGAAGCCCCCAATCCTGCTCTGGACGATTGGAATGCCCTTTCCACTACGAGTCTCATCGAAGGACGGTTTTGATCTTTTTTACGCGCTGCGTTCCGACCAGCCGTAGGCGGTTTTGGAGTTCTTCCAGAAGTAGTTCTCTGCGGCTTCCTCGCCTTTCCCTTGGAAATAGTCACTGACGAGAGAAATGACTGTTTTGTATGGTGCACCGCGATCCGAGACGGGCCAGTTACTTCCGTAGACAAGGCGATCCGGACCAAATGCCTCCCAGATCGGGTCGAGGATGGGCAGATAGTAGCTCATGTCCGAGGGAGCGTCCCCCTTCACGCCCTCGACGAGAGCAGAGACTTTGCAAAAAACTTGGGAGCACTTCCCGGCAGCTGCCATTCCCGAAAGCCATTCCTCCGTTCTCGGATTTCCCGCATCGCCGGCACCGCCGCAATGATTGATCACGACAGTGAGGTCGGGGTATTCTACTGCGATTTTTGCCGCTACTCCCGCAGTCGCGGGACCTCCATTGAGGTCGAGGACCAGCCCGGCCTCGGTGAGGGCCACATAGGCACCGCGATAGGCTATTTCATTTTCTGGTGCCGCAGCCTTTGCTGATTGCAGCCGGATTCCCCGATAGATCGGATTGGCAGAAAACCGTTTTAGATTCGCAGCGAATGCCGCGTCGGTAGGATCGAGATTGCCGATGATGCCGAGAATGCGGCGGTCCTTCGCCGCGAGATCGAGGAGAAACTGATTGTCCTCTGCCCAGGCACTCGCCTCCACGACCACCGTCTGTGTGACACCGTGAGGCGTCGCCACCGCCGCCCAGTCATCAGGGAGAACGCGGCGATACAAGGGGGACTTTTCCGGTGGCCATGGAACTCCCTGCGGACGAGTCGGATCATAAAAATGCGTGTGGCAGTCGATGCGACGTCCCGTTCGTTCAGCAGCCGTGGCAAGGGAGGGAAAGGCAAGTGCCGTCCCGAGTCCGGAGGCATTGCGGAGAAAACTTCTTCGAGTGTTCATAGTGCAGAGAGGGGTTTGTTCCACAGAATATTGTGGGGGACGGATCGCTTTCCCTCATGGGCACAGATGACTGTGCCCATGAAGCGGAATCAAAATATTTTGATTGAATCCTATGGCGATAACTTCCCCGAGAAGGGGTTACTCAGATTCCGGTTACTTCCCAGCCTTTTCGATAGGGATCATGAATCATCTGATTTGCGGCTTCGGAGTTGGAAAAAGTTCCCTCTTTTTCGTTCCATCGCAAGGTTTCACCCGGCAGACGGATCGCCACTGTCCCCAGCAGGACGGTTTCGGTCATGGGCCCGGAATAGTCAAAATTGGTGAGGGGTTTCCCGCTGATCTCTCCACGGATCGCCGCCGCAAAATTGCGATGGTGATGGTCCGCTGCGACTGCTTCGAGGATCTCCTCGGAGAGGGCACCATTTCGATAGAGCGAAGGCATCCCGCTGCCACCATGGGGGATCGTGAGTACGCCGGTAGTGCCGACGACGAGTGATCCGCTTGGCGGCACATTTTCAACGCCGCCTACGAGCGCGGCGAGTTCTGCGGGGGGGAGCTGCGTCCCGTCATACCAGGTGAAATCAAAATCCCCCTCGGTCTGGTCATTCCCTTTCATCCGATGGTGAATTTTCGAATTGAGGGGCCAACTGTCTCCATCGACTGGCGCGGGGCCGTGGGAGGTGACTTCCAGTGTTTCTGGTTGATTCAGCCCCATGAACCAGGGGTGATAAATGTGACAGCCCATATCGCCAAGAGTCCCAGTGCCAAAGCCGATTCGCTTCCGCCAGTTGCTGGGATGGAACTCGCGGGGAATGAATTTTCGGGATTTGCCTACGCCGATCCATTTGTCCCAGTCGAGGGTCGCGGGGGGGGCTTCGTTGCTGTCGGGAAGGGGAGAGAGGGAACCCCAGGATTTCGGATTCATCGAGTGAACGGCTTTTACTTTTCCGATGATGCCGTCGCGCAGGAGTTTCACTGCGGTGAGGTTTCCGGAACTCGAGGCGACCTGGATGCCCATCTGGGACATCAGCTTGTTCTCGGCGGCAAAACTCCGGAGCGCTCTCGCTTCGTGGAGAGTTCGCGTGAGTGGTTTTTCGCAATAGACGTGTTTGCCGAGCTGCATCGCACTCATGGCGATAGGCGCGTGCATGTGATCGGGGGTGCCGATTACAACGGCGTCGATCTCGTGTCCGACTTTGTCGAGCAGCTCCCGCCAGTCCTGAAAGACTTTTGTGCCGGGATAGGTTTCCAATAGCTTCGAAGTGCGCTCGGTGTCGACCTCCGCAACCGCGACGAGGGATACATTCGGCACTTCCATCATGCTGGTGAGGTCTCCCCACGCTCGCCCGCCCGCTCCGAAGTTGGCGAATCGCAACTCCCCGCTAGGCGGAGCTCCCGAGGCGGTGGATTTCCATCCGATCCAGGGGGCTGCGAGAGCGGTTCCGGCGGTGGTCTTGAGGAAGTGGCGGCGTGAGTTTTGCATGATAGTAAAGGTGAGGAGAAGCGATTCCACCTTTTATGTCAGGTTTTCGAGTGGATTGTCAAAGCCGCGACGGGGCGCGATGGCGTCAAACCCCGGGAACCTGCCTGCGTATCGTATCCCTGCATGGCCTGTTGGAGGTCTTGACTTCCGTCTCCAAATCCTGTCGAGTGATCACATCCATGATGAAACGACTGCCCCTGCTCCTTCTCGCTGTTGCCGCATCTTCCTTTCTTTGTCCGCTCGTTTCCCGAGCAGAAACCCTGAAACCGAACATCGTCTATATCATCTCTGACGATCAGGCTTGGACAGACTACGGTTTTATGGGGCACAAGCTGATCGAAACGCCGAACCTCGACCGTCTCGCGGCCCGCAGTGCCGTATTTCCGAGGGGATACGTCCCGACCGCCCTTTGTCGTCCTGCCCTAGCGACTCTGGCAAACGGTCTCTATGCTCATCAGCACGGAGTGACCGGCAACGATCCGGCGATGGAAAAGGAGATCGGCAAAAAAGAGAAAGGAAAACCCGAAGGAAAACCCGAAGGGAAACCCAAAGGGAAACCCAAAGGGGAAACTCCGGAATATGCGGCTCTCCGGGAAAAATTGATCGCGAAGATGGATGTGCAGCCCACCATTGCCGATCTTCTTAGCGGGGCCGGATACCTCAGCCATCAGTCCGGGAAGTGGTGGGAAGGCAGTTTCCAACGAGGGGGGTTCACCCATGGCATGACGCGAGGGTTCCCGGAACCGGGCGGTCGGCACGGGGACGACGGGTTGCAAATCGGACGCGAGGGCATGGAGCCGGTCTTTGCTTTTATTGATCAGGCAGTAGCGGAGAAGAAGCCATTTTTCCTATGGAATGCAGCGTTCATGCCCCACACCCCTCACACTCCCCCACAGCGGCTGTTTGAGAAATACAAAGCAAAGGGAGTCGAGTCGGATCACGTCGCCCGCTACTTTGCGATGGTCGAGTGGTATGACGAGGTCTGCGGCCAATTGCTCGACAAACTCGAAGAGAAAAACCTCCTCGCCAATACCATCGTCATTTATCTGGGGGACAATGGCTGGATTCAAAATCCGAACGGACCAGGGTATGACGCTCGCTCCAAGCAGTCGGCGAATGAGGGGGGAACTCGTCAGCCTATCCTCATTTCCTGGCCGGGAACGATTCAGGCGGGTGTCCGGAAAGAGGAACTTTGCTCCAGCATCGACCTGCTTCCGACGGTGCTCGCCGCTGCCGGTGTCGAGGCCCCTGGGAATCTACCGGGTCTGAACATTCTGCCGGAGCTGGAGTCCGGAAAGGCCACTCCCCGGAAGGAAGTCTTTGGTGAATCATTCTCCCATGATGTCGCTGAGATCGACAATCCGGAAGCGACGCTTCTCTACCGCTGGATCATCGAGGGGAAGTGGAAACTGCTCTTGACCTATGACGGGAAACTGGGGCGGTACGCGAGTTCGCATCCTCGCACCGAGAAGCGCCCGCAGCTCTACGACCTCCTGAGCGATCCTCACGAAGACACCAATCTCGCGGCGACGAATCCCGAGGTTGTCGCCCGTCTCGCGGCTCGCATCCAGGAGTGGTGGCCGGTGAACCATCGCCAAGTCTTGACCGAATGGACCGAGGCACCGGGTGTTTGGAAATAGTGTCTGGAGATGGGATTCGATGCACTTTGGCTTGATTCACTAAACCGCCGTCTCCTCCAAAGAAATAGAAATAGAAATTGATCCGTGACCCTCGGCTCCCAGACCCTATGTATCGCCTCTCTCTAACACTTGCCTGTCTCTTCCTTTTTTCCTTTTTGAAAGGATCAGAGAAAAAACCGAACATCTTATTTCTCTTCGCCGATGATTGGGGGCGGTACGCATCCATTTACGCGCAAGGGGAGGGAGCGGGAGGCATCAATGACGTTACCCGAACACCGAACTTTGATCGTATCGCAAAGGAGGGTGTGCTCTTCACCAATGCTCATGTCAGCGCTCCGTCCTGCACTCCGTGCCGCAGCGCCATTCTGACGGGACAACATTTCTGGCGAACAAATACCGGCTCGATACTACAGGGAGCCGTCTACGACGCGACGATTCCCTCGTTTCCCGTGGCGTTGCGGGAGAACGGATATCACATCGGCTACGCGCACAAAGTCTGGGGTCCAGGGACACCTTCGAATTCGCCCTACACACGGGAAGAATCCTACTCATCCGCTGGCGGGAGATTCAATCAATTTTCCCAGTATGTGACGGCTCGCATCGACGAAGGCATAGAGCTACAGAGTGCCAAAAATGAATTACTGGACGAGACCCGTTCCAATTTCCGCTCCTTCCTGGCGGCGAGAGAAAAGGGCGAACCTTTCTCCTTCTGGTTTGGACCGACGAACACCCATCGCAAGTGGATCAAGGGAAGTGGCGAGGCGCTCTGGGGAATAGATCCAGATTCCCTGCACGGAAAACTTCCGCCCTTTCTTCCGGATGTTCCCGAAGTTCGTGAGGACTTCGCCGACTACCTCGGTGAAGTCGCTGCCTGGGATGCCGGAATCGGAGCGATTCTCGACGAGTTGGAAAAGTCCGGGGAAAAAGAGAATACTCTCATTGTCATCAGCGGAGATCATGGCGCCCCCGGATTCCCCCACGGAAAATGCAATCTCTACGAGTTCGGGACCGGGGTGGCACTCTCGATCACCGGGCCAGGGGTAAAGGGTGGTCGCATCGTCGATGACATGGTCAGTCTCACCGATCTGGCCCCGACCTTTCTCGAGGCAGCAGGGCTGCCCGTTCCGGTGGAAATGACAGGCCGCACCCTCTGGCCCGTCCTGCAATCGGACAAATCCGGACTTGTTGATAAGACGCGCACCCGCGTCTTCACCGGACGGGAGCGCCATGTCGAATCAGCGCGCTCGGACTACACTCCGTATCCGCAGCGGGCGATTCGCACGGCCGACTTTGTCTATATCATCAATTTCCGTCCCGATCGGTATCCGCTCGGCGATCCCTATCTCCTCGACAGCAGCGGATCTCCCTCGGTGGAGGAATTGGAGAATGAGACGCGGGTGACTCTTCCGGATGAAGATGCCGGACCAACCAAGGCTTGGCTCGTCGGAGTCCGTGATACCCCCGAATGGCACGAGCATTTTGAATGGGTCTACGGCAAACGCCCGAAGTATGAACTCTATGATTTGAAAAAGGATCCGGACGAAACCAAGAACGTGGCCGAGGAACCCGAATACGTCAAAGTGCGGGCGGACCTGGAAGCACAGTTGATGGAGGAACTCCAGAGCACCGGTGATCCCCGGCTCATCGAAGACGGGAAATTTTTCGAAACTCCTCCCATGGCGGGGCCCTTGCCGCCTGTTCAGAAGCCAAGTCCAAAGGGGAAAGGAAAGGAAGCCCCTAAGAAATCGAACCCAAAAGCCAAGACCAAATGAAAACAAATGCCTATTGGGTCGGATCGTTCTTTTTACTGGGACTGCTCACTCCGGTGAAGGCTGCGGACAAACCGAACATTGTGGTTGTGCTCGCGGATGACCTCGGGTTCGGGGATGTTTCCTGCAATAATCCGATGTCGAAGATCGTGACGCCCCATGTCGATCGACTCGCGGCGGAGGGAATGCGCTTCACCGATGCCCATACCCCGTCCTCCGTTTGCACACCGACCCGATATGGTCTCCTGACCGGTCGCTACGCGTGGCGAACGAGGATGACATCGGGAGTTCTCGATGGATTCAGCCCGCCCCTGATCGAACCCGGTCGAGTCACCGTCGCTTCCTATTTGCAATCGCAGGGATACACCACCGCCTGCATCGGGAAATGGCATCTCGGTTTGCAGTGGACCAAGAAGGACGGCACTCCGGAGTCTAGTGACCGGGCCGAAAAAGGAGTTCGCCCGGGATTTGAGATCGACTACACCAAGGGATTTTCAGGAGGTCCTCTTGCTCTCGGATTTGATCGGTACTTCGGCATTTCCGCCTCTCTGAATATGCCGCCTTTCTGTTTTCTGGAGAACGATCATGTCGTGCATCTGCCCGTGCTGCATCAAGAACGCATGCGCGACGCCAATTTCACTGCGACCGATGAGGGGATGCGCTCGCCGGATTTCACCAACTTTGCGGTGATGCCTCGCTTCGCCGGAGAGGCCATTGCATTTATCGAGGCACAGGCTGCCGCGAAGGAAAAGCGCCCCTTCTTCCTCTACGCCCCTCTCAGTTCCCCACATCTCCCGGTGGTGACGAATCAGGAATACTTTGGGAAAAGTCAGGCGGGAAGTTATGGAGACTTTGTGATCGAGACGGATGCCTTCCTCGGTGCGATCCTCGAAACGCTCGACCGAACCGGCCTCACCGGTGATACTCTCGTGTTGTTTACATCGGACAACGGCGGGCTCTACCATTGGTGGGAAGCAAAAGAGACGGATGACCTAAAGCACTACAAAGTGACCGGACGCGCCGCTCATATTCAGGAGTTCGGGCATCAGGGGAACGGTATGTTGCGCGGCACCAAGGCCGACATCTGGGAAGGCGGACATCGTGTCCCCTTTCTCGTGCGGTGGCCCGGGAAAACCCCGGCAGGAACGGTGAGCAATGAAACCGTCGAGCTCACCGACCTCATCGCGACCTCCTCTGCGATTCTCGGAACGGACCTGCCGAAAGGCGCAGGACCCGATAGTGTCAACATCCTCCCCGCCCTGCTCGCCGAAAAACCCGAGAATCCGGTGCGCGAATACTCGGTGCATCACTCCATCTCCGGTGTCTTTGCGATCCGTCAGGGACCGTGGAAGCTCATTCCCGATCACCGCGGATCCGGCGGATTCAGCCAACCGAAAAATATCGATCCCAAAAAGGAGGGCGGCACCATCGGACAGCTCTATCAACTGGTGGAGGACCCGTCAGAGACAAAAAACGTTTACGCCGAACATCCCGAGGTCGTCGCCAGATTGAGCAAAAAACTGCAGGAAATCCGGCCAGTGGAGAGGTAAACTGACAAAAGCAGCCCGAAGCGTGGACATTTTGAAGGGAAGGAACAAATAGAACCGTCAGCCCCCCTCAAAGTCCACCGCCAGTAAAGCGGATGCGATCTCCAGCAGATTCGGGGAGGCCAGCAGATTTTTTTCAGAATCGACGACTCCTTCGACTTTCTCGAAGCGACGCTCGCATCTTGACGATGCGGTTTTTGCCTGGGACGAGTTTCTCGTAGCGGTCGAGGTCCTGTCCGCAGAGAAAGACTTCTCCTGTCTCGGAATAGTAGGTCTGGAGGGGAGATAGGGCCAATGGGATGGATTGGGAGGCAGCTCTCCGCGAATTTTTGAAAAATGACGAGGTCGCGCGATGACGGGGGAATTCAATGAAGCGAAAACGATCGGTACGGCAACCCCTTGAATCAGACTCGGCGCTTGCGGAACCGGCGGAGGAAATAGCCCCCCAGTGTCAGACCCAAAAGTCCGAGAGTTCCGGGTTCCGGGATGGCGGAAAGAGTGAGCGTGTTGGTGCCATAGTTCAGGACGAAGTCGTTCCCACCGATCGTGTAGACTCCCGAGGTTCCGTAATTGGAAAAGGTGCCATTCAGGCTGGAGTAGGTGGCAAGGGTGTAGCGTTCATCCCCGTTGAACGTTCCGCTCAGCTGGAAATTGAGCGTCGCGTTGGGCCCGATCGTGAGAACATCGGTGGCGATCGCGTCGGAGCTCTCCGTCACTCCCTGGACAAGATCAACGAGCCAGGCACTGCCGTCGCCGAAGGTGAGATTGTTACCGTTGAAGTCGAGAGTGCCTACGGAACCGGTCGTGGCGAGGGGACCGGTGCTGAGGGTTCCGTTGACGTTGGTGTCGCCTCCGATGATGCCATTGCCGCCGAGGGTAGCTCCGGTGGCGACGGTCACGGCCCCGGTGGCGGCGGACTGATCGCCATTCACGACGAGAGTCCCGGCGCTGACGGTGGTATCACCAGTGTAGACGTTGGTTCCGCTGAGTATCCAGGTGCCGGGGTGATCGATCTTGCTGAGACCGCCACTGCCGCTGATTTCCCCGCTGATCGTGCCGGTGCCCCGGCCTCGGAGGAAGAGCTCATAAGCGTCGAGATCCATTCCTCCGGAGAGGGTGACCCGGTCACCCGTCGCGGTACTGTCATCGGCACCGCCGGCGGAAATCGTTGCGGCTCCGGTGAGTCGAAAATCATTCGTCTGGGAGGTAACGCCCGCAAAAATGAAGGCGCTCGGCGCTCCCGAAAAGGTCGAAATCCAAGTGTTTTGGTTGCCGCCTTGGATCGTCACCTCACCACTGCCGAGGGCTCCGCTCGCGTTGACGGTGAAGAGGTTCCAGGCACCATTGACACCGCTGTTCGAGGTCCATTGGGTGCCTCCCGTGTAGTTGTTCGTCCCGTTGGTCAAGACGATGCCTCCTGCTCCACCGCTTGGGTCGTAGATGAGTTTTCCGGGACCGGTGATTTGGCCGGATATTGTGGTTCCGTAGGTGGCGGCGCGGAGCGTCAGAGAGGTAGCGTCGATCTGCACGGTCGAGGCCACGTTGACCGTACCGACGTAGTTGGTTTCGAAGATCGGTTGGGTGGCACCGTTTGCGACAAAACGGACTGTCCCGCCGGTGATGTTGCTGGTGACATTGGCCCCGGTGTTGTCCCAGTCGATCCGGTTGAGGGTGAGGACTGCACCGGTGCCGAGGGTGAGCGCAGGGGCAGTGGTGGCGACGATTGCATTAAGGTTTCGGATCGTCTCGCTCTGACCATTGAGGTTCCAGGTGCCTCCATTGAGAAAGACGGTTCCGTCATCCGGGATCTGATCAGCCGCCCCGAGTCGCAGGGTAGCGCCCGTATTGACTTGGATGTCGTTGCTCCCGGCGATTCCGTCACCAACGATGGCATTGCCGCCGGAACGGTTCAGCTCGAGGATGCCCTCGTTCACCGAGGTGAGTCCGGTGTAAGTATTGGGGCCGGTGAGGATGAGGGTCCCGGTGCCGAGTTTGCGCAGAGCACCGGTGCCAGCGACAGGATTGGCGAGGGTGAGAGTAACGGACGGATTGACCCGGAAGCTGCCGCCGCCAGCCCCAAGAGTGATGCCGCGGTTGCCATCATCGATGAGAAAACTTGCAATGGCATCAAAAATGGCGTTCACCCCGTCGAGGAAAAGATGCTCAGCCGTGAACGTCGCGGGTGCCGTGCCGAGACTGGCTTCGTCGCTGAGACGAAGAGTTCCCGAAGTGATCGTGGTCCGGCCGGTGAAGGTATTCGCCGCCGTCAAAGTGGTCGTGCCCGTGCCTGACTGGGTGAGGGTAGCGGATCCGCCAAGGATACTCTCGATCGTGACGTTGCCTGATCCGTTGAAGAGCAAATTGCCGAGAATCGTCAACGACTGACTCGCCGCCGAGCTCAGGGTGTAGTCCGTCCCGGTGGTGTTGCTGAAGGTGATGCTGCCAGCAGTAATGTTTGCTTGCAAGACAGGAGTGAGATTTAAAGCACCGTCGGCAAAGAGGACATCGTCGCCGTTTTGGAAGACGGCGTCCTTGGCGTTGTTCCAGTTCGAAGTGGTCGCCACGTCCCAGAATGTCGGATTAGTGCCGTCGCCACCGACCCAGGTATTTGTTACATACCCGAGATCAATGACGATGGCGTCGAGGCCGTTGTTGGTGAATCCGCCTGCACCGCGGACGCTTGCGGTGTGGGTGCCGAGGATGAAGCGGTTTACGTCCCCGATGAATCCTGCCTTGCCGTAGGTGAGGACTTTCACGGGAGAGGCACCGACCGGTGATCCGGTGACGTTGATCGTAAAACCGCCGACATTGAGAGCGCTCACATCGAGGCCTCCTCCGTCGGTCGAGCCGAGCGCGGACGCTGTCGTGGCGTTGATCTCGAGGATGTGGGTGCTGCCTTGGAAAATCAGACTGTCCCGCGTGCTGCCTTCGCCGCCGAGATTTGCTCCGTTCTCCACAATCATACGAGAGAGATTGGTGCCTAGAAGGATGAGGCTACCGGCGCTCACGGTTGTAGTACCGAGGTAGGTGTTGTTGCCTGCGAGGGTGAGGGTGCCAGTCCCTACTTTGGTGAGATTGTTGTTGAAGGCACCTTGTAGAACGCCGGAAAAAGTAGTGGTCTGATTGTTCCCGCCGACGCTGAGGTGGGAGAGCGCGAGGTCGAGATCGGCGCTTCCCTTGAGCCCGCCGATTTGGTAAGTGGTCCCCTCGGCGAGAGTGAAGTTGGCGCTCTGGATCCCCGCGTCACCGGTATCGAGGGTACTGTTTTGCAAAGCATTGGCGTGGGCGAGGACGATCATGCCTCCCTCGATACGAGTGTCGCCGCTGTGGGTGTTCGCAGTGATGAGGTTGAGGGTGCCATTGCCTTCTTTTATGAAACCGCCGGTGCCCGTGAGGCTACCACTGAAGATCGTGGTCTCGTCATTGCTTCCGAGTCGCAGCGAGTTTCCTCCGAGTGCGACGGTGTCGTTGCCGGCGAGGCCACCGAGACGATAGGTGTTTGCTCCCGCTAGGGTGAAGGTGACATTCGAAGCAGTGGCAGTGGTGAGAGTGCTGTTTTGCAGGGCATCGACATGGCCGAGTGCGAGGGTGCCGGCGTTGGCAAAAGTCGTGCCGGTATGAGTGTTCGCGGCCTGGAGCGCGACGGTGCCCGCTCCGGACAGGGTGAGATTGCCGGAACCTGTGATGACATTTGCGATCGTCAGGGTGAAACCACTATTGACCGAGAGAACCCCGCCCGCTGCGGCGAGGGTGATGCCGCGATTGGCGTCATCTATGGCAAAAGAGGCGGTGGCGTTGAGAGTGCCTCCCGCGAGGGTAAGTTGCTCAGCGGAGAAACTCAGAGGGTTGCCGCCGAGGTTTTGCTCGCTCGAAATCCGCAGGGTACCTCCTCCGACAGTAGTGCGGCCAGTGTAGGTGTTTGTCCCCGTGAGGACGAGGATGCCGGGGCCGGAAGTGGTGACACCGACGAGGCCGGTTCCATTGTCAGCGACGGTGGAGTTGACCGTCAGGAGGTTGCTCGTGTGGTTGTTCGTGAGGTAAAGGTTGCCGACGGTGTTAGTGGCGCCACCGGCGGTGAGGAAGCCGTCATTGACGGCGGCTCCGATCGTGAGAGCCCCCGCGTTGCTCGCGACGAGGATACCGCCCGAGGATCCGAGACGCAGGACGTCGGTGCTGCCCGGATCGTAGGTCGCGGTGCCGCCGGTCGCACTTTGGAGTAGAGTGTTGATATCGGTGGTTCCGGACGAGGTCGGCGTGACACTTCCGCTCGCTCCACCATCGACGAGGCGGACATTGGCCGTGGCGGCGGAGAGGAGGGTGCCCCCGAGACGATTCACGTCGGTGTAGGTCGCCAGCGCGGCGATGTTGCCACCGGTCGTATTGGTGCTGTTGATCGCCCAGTGGTTGCCCACCCTCGCCCAACCGCCGAGGATCCCACCGTTCCCATTGAGGGTCTCCGTAGTGATGCCGTTGGTGGCATTCTGTGTTCCCGAAGGCAGGGTGAAGTTCACAGTCGCTCCCGAGTCTCTCGTGATCGCACCGAGATTCAGGACGGTGCCATCCGAGCCATTCGAGGGAATCGTGACGGTCACGGACGACGCCCCAGGGTTGAGGATGAGACCTGCAAAGGTCTGCGACGTCGTAACGCTGTTTGCCGTCGCTGAGATGGTTGCGCTCGATCCCGCGACGGTCGGGAGCAAGTTAATGATAAACTGCGTGCTACTTAAAACACTCACGACATAGGCTCCGCCCGGTAAGTTGGCGTGGGAAACGAGCTGTCCCGGTGCCAGCCCTGCAGTGGAGGAGACCGTGATGATTGGTTGCGCGGCGGCCCAACTTGCCCCGGTGAGAGTAGTGGCGGTCCCGTTGTTCCGACCCGTCAGCTGAAAGGTGCCGCCCCCGAGGGTGAGCGGAGCAGCGGAGGGAAGGAAGTCACTGACCGATCCAGCTCCGCTTTGGGAAGCAGAAGCACGCCCGAAATTCAGATTCAAAGTTCCGGCATTTACGGTGAAATTCCCCGAGGTCGTGCTGGCACCCGTCAGGTTGAGCGTGCCGGTGCCGACTTTGATCAACGAAACCGCATCGCTGAACCTTCCGTCAAACGTGGTTGAGCCGTTGTTGAGACCGGCTGTGAGAGTGGCTGGCGCAGAACTGGTGATGACACGGTCATAGGCACTGTGTACAGAATAGATCGACGTGTTGATTCCACCGACACCCTGGTTGAAACCATTCAAATTTAGAATGGAGGCAAAGGCGCTATATCCAACGCTGAAATTTACGGTGGCCGTCGTTGAAAAAGCATTCTCCACGCCTGCCTGCAGCGTCCCTGCAAACAGAGAGTTGCTGCCATAGGTACTGCCCGCCACGCCAAGGATAATGGTTCTACCTGCATTGTCCATGTAGAGTGAACCCCCGCCTATAGAGATCGGCTTCCCGGTGATGTTCATGATCGTTGCTGCCTGCACGACAAAAGAGGACCCGCCATTTCCGTTGGTCGTCGAGATGCCGCCGCTCACATTGATCTGGGTGCCCCCGCTCTGCCAGCGCACGCTGTCGCTCAGGCGAATCGCACCCGTGAGGGTATTGGTTCCGAGGTTCTCGACGAGGGCACCACCGCCGAAGGCGTTGGTGGCATCGTCGAGAAAGAGAGATTCCGATGAGGTCACCCCTCCGGCGAGAGTGAGGCGGCCACTGAGCCCGATGCGTGTACCGCCCGCACTGGAGCCGAGCGTGCCGCTACTCGTGAGGATGATTTTCCCCCGAGAGATCTGGGTCACCCCATTGTAAGTGTTCGCTCCCGATAGGGTGATCGCTCCGAGGCCAGCCTTTGTCAGGCCAGCGACCCCGCTAGACGAGTCACTGATAATGCCACTGAAGAGGAGATCACGCGCGCTCGAGCTGTCGCCATTGGTGAGGACCAGCTCGCGGCTGTTACCAATGGCAATATTGCCGCTGAAAGTGAGAGCGCCTGTGCCGGAGTTAAGAATACCGTTTCCGGTGAAATTCCCTGAGATCGTTCCCGTGGCCCCCGTATAGCGGAGCGTGTGGAAAGACGCTCCCGCGCCGATCGCCCCGATCGCGGCTACGTCGTAATTGATCAATCCAGTCGTATCTGTGACCGCTGCCGCCGTTCCTGCCGCCGTTCCTCCGGTGTAGGCGACGATCGTATTACTGCCGCCGACCATGGCAAAACGGGTCGTTGTTCCCGTGCCGATCGTTGCCCAGGTGCCGATGAGTCCGGAGATCGGGTCGTTAAGGATGTTTGTCGTGACAACACTGCCGGCCCCCTGGATATTGAGTGTGGAACCTGTCCCTCGCGTGAAAAGACCGTTTTCGAGAGTGAGGGTACGACCGGCTGCGATGTTCCAGAGTTGGCCGACGGCGGGCTTGAGCGTCAGCCCTGACTGGATCGTGAGATCCTGGGTCGCGGCGCTCAGATCGATGCTGGTACCCGCAGCGCCGGGTCCGAGCGTGAGTGTGCCGCCGGGACCGATGGTGACAAGCCCTCCGGGATCCGCGATTCGTATGCCCAGCCACGTCATATTCCCCCCGAGCAGCGAGTTGTTGGCCCCTGTGACCACATTGGTCCACACCGCCATGTTGGAGCGGTCCGGAACGGCGCCGGTCCAACTCAAGCTGGAATTCAGATTGATCGTGTTGTTCACCTTGATACGATCCAAGGCCCGCAGGCCCGGCGCGACGGAGAGGACGGCAAGAACGGTAAGGGCAAATAAGAGGAAAACGGCCCGGAAGAGGGTCAGGCCGGAGAAGCAAGAGGGTTTCATCGACCTCATCCGTAGCGCAGCCCGGACCCCGTCGCAATAGCTCGATGCAGTCTTTTGTGGACTTCCGGGTAACTTTTCAGCGCCCGTACACAGAAAAAAATCGAAAGATTTCACTTATGCTAACTACGAGAAATATCTACGGAAAATATAAGTTTTGGTCGATTGGGGGGCAGTCTCATCCAACCAAAAGCGCACCCTAGTAAGCTGGCCATAACTGATCCTGTTGCGATCGGTAAGCGGGCCTTCGCATTCTTAGCGTTGCATGCTGCCTTTCGGGAGAGGTTGGAGAAAGTCGAGGCTGAAGAACGTTTTGCACTCAAACGCAACTCTCGCACCAGCAGCAAGCCACCACCGCGGCGGCTATGGTGCCGCTGACTCGTGAGGCACCGCTTGGGGCTGTAGTCGCCCACGCGGATGATTGGAGCGGAACGACATAACTCGCCCTTCGGACAGTCCAAAGGGCCGAGCGGAGTCGAAAGAACATCCGGGCAGTCGGGTAAACGGGAAAGGTCACTGCCTGCGATCGTTTTCGACTGCGATCTTCACTTCTTTTTCAGCCTTTTGGGGTGGTCTCGCTTTTCGGTTTCTCCCCATTCCTCTCCCGCCCACCAAAAAAAATTTCATTTCCTGTTAACCTTTTTCCAGGAATCGCCATTTGCCTGGTGAACTCTGTTTTTCGAACGATGAAACTGACCTTACGACTCTTCTTTCTCCTCACCACCGTGTTTTCTGGTGTGTGCCTTGCTGAAGATTCCCCGGAGGGGGATCGCCTGTTCACGCTCTATGTGCAGCCTTTGCTATCGGAAAAGTGCAATGGTTGCCATGGCGATGACGCTGAAAAGGTGAAGGGAAAGTTCAATATGCTCACGCGAGAGTCGTTGCTGGCGGGTGGCGAGACCTTTGGTGTCGACGTGCTGGTGCCCGGTGATACAAAGAAGAGTTTTCTGATCGAATCCATCAAGTGGTCCGATCCCGATTTTGAAATGCCGCCAAAGGAAAACGACAGACTGAGCAGTGAACAGATCGGGATGGTGGAGGAGTGGATCAATGCCGGGGCACCGTGGCCGAGCGAGGAAAAACAACTCGCGATTCGTCAGTCTGAAGCAAAACGGAAAGTGACGGCAGAGGGGATCATCGTGGAGACCAGCGGCGGTCTTGGCGATGACTGGACCTATCGGCGCTATCAACCGGAGGACATTTGGGCGTTTCTCCCAGTAAGAAAACCGAGCGTGCCGAAATCGACCAGCCCGAATCCCATCGATGCCTTTCTGAATACGAAACTTGCTGACGCGACGATGACTCCGGCGCCGGAGGCCGACACTCGCACCCTCATTCGTCGCGCGACCTATGATCTCATCGGATTGCCTCCCACTCCGGATGAAGTCGCCACGTTTCAGAAAGATTGGGCGTCGAATAAAGAATCTGCTTGGTCGACACTCCTTGATCGATTGCTTGCGAGCCCTCGCTATGGGGAGCGTTGGGGGCAGCACTGGCTCGATGTTGCGCGTTATGCGGATACAGGTGGAATGTCAAACGATTACGAGCGTTCCAACGCCTGGCGATACCGGGACTATGTGATTCGGGCCTTCAACGATGATAAACCGTATGACCGCTTTGTCATCGAACAACTGGCAGGCGACGAACTCGCAGATGCGTCGGTCACAAAACGGCAGGGTGGGGGAGAGGCAGGTGTCCAAGCGGCCCGATTGGCCGGCAACTACAATGAGCAGGAAGCGGAATGGCTCCTCGCAACGGGATTTCTCCGTATGGGTGCCTGGGACAATGCGATGGTGAAGGATGAGGAGGCGCGGCAACTCTATCTCGACGATGTCGTGAACTCGGTGGGGCAGACCTTTCTCTCTACGACGATGAGGTGCTTCAAGTGTCATGACCACAAGTTCGATCCACTCCCGACGCGTGATTATTATCGCATGTATGCCACTTTTGCTGGTACCCAGATGGCAGAGCGCCCGGTGCCATTTCTCGAAGAGGAAAATCAAGTCAACTTTGCGGAAGGCAAGGCTCATGTCGAGCGAATGCTGGCGTTTGCCGTCGCCGAGAAGAACGCTCTTGTGAAGAAGCGGGAGAGTGCCGCCAAAGCGTGGTTTACCGAGCACAATCTGCCTTATCTGAACGAAGAGGATCGCAAGGATCTCGACGATGACAAGAAACCGCCGCGTCATGTCGGCCTCGACATCACGGAGCAGGGCCAGCTCAAAGTTCGCGAGCAGGATGAATGGATCTGGACCCGTCGCCTGGAGCGCTACGAGCCGATGATGCAGAGTGTCTACAATGGCAGTCGAAAGGGCTCGGGCAATGCCCGGAAGCTGCGTATTCCGAGTCAGATTGTTCTCAAACAAGCGATAGAGAGCAACATCCTCACGGGTGGTTCTCTCGAAGCGCCTGGGGAATCCGTCACCCCTGGGGTTCTGAGCATGCTGGGAGTTCCGTCACCCACCGCAAACAAGAAAGATCCCTACGCGCTTCCCGAGACCGTCGCAGGGCGTCGTCTCGGGCTGGCCCAATGGATCGCCGATGGGCGAAATCCGCTGACGGCGAGATCCATTGTTAATCGCATTTGGCAACAGCATTTTGTCCATCCGATTGCTGGAAATCCGAACAACTTCGGCGTGAAGGGGCAGAAGCCGACTCATCCGGAATTACTCGATTGGTTGGCGGCAGATTTTGTCGAAAATGGCTGGACCATGAAACGGTTGCATCGCCTGATCATGACCTCGGAGGCCTATCGTCGTTCCGGTCAGCATCCGGAGTACAGCGCTGTCGCGAGCGAGGACCCGAACAATCATCTGCTTTCCTATTTTCCCGCTCGGCGACTTACTGCTGAAGAGCTGCGTGATTCGTTATTGACCGTCACCGGCGAACTCAATTCCATTTCCGGTGGGCTGCCGGCTAATCCGGAAATCAACATGGAGGTGGCCCTGCAACCTCGCATGATCCAATTTTCACTCGCCCCGGCCTACCAGCCGGATCCGACACCCGATCAACGCAATCGCCGGACTATCTATGCCTATCGGGTGCGGGGGCTTGCCGACCCATTTTTGGAATTGTTTAACCAACCTAATCCGAATGATTCTTGCGAGGGGCGCGAAAGCGCGGCGGTCTCGCCTCAGGCGTTCACGCTGCTCAACAGTGATACGATGACCGACAGGTCCATCGCTTTCGCAACGCGGTTGGAGAAGGAAGGAAGGAAGGAGGCGAAGGGAAAAATCCAGCGGGCCTTTCACCTAGCCTTCGGACGCAACCCAGATGCTGTGGAAATCGAGCGACTGGAGAATTACGTAAAAGAGATGACAGCCTATCACGCCAGCGCGAAGCCGCAGGTGGTGAGCTACCCGGAGAAGATCACCCGTTCGCTTGTGGAGGAGTTCTCCGGGGAAACGTTCGAGTATGAGGAAATCCTTCCCGCCTTTGAGAACTACCAAGCCGACATGAAACCGGCTGATATTTCGGTAGAAACGCGGGCGTTGGCGGATCTGTGTCTTCTGCTGTTTAACTCGAATGAGTTTGTATATGTTTACTGAGGGACGGAGGAATGGCGAATGGCGAACAAGGAATTTCGATTTTTGAAGTGAGCTTGAAGGAGCTCAGGGAGTCGATGGTGTGGTTAAAGATCATCAAGAAACGATCCATGATCCCCGCCGAACAATCGGTCTCAGTTCTACCAGAATGCAATGAGCTGATTTCCATCTTCGTCAAAAGCATCCAAACCGCCCAAAAAAGTCTCTAATCAACCCTTCGAAATTCGAGATTCTAAACCCTTCCCTTAACCTCCTTAGGCGCTCATCCACACCCTTCGAAATTCGAAATTCCTTGTTCGCCATTCAAAATTCAAACACACCTACCCCCCAATGAACCCCTTCTCTCCCTCCGCCACCCGCCGCGATTTTCTCTACGGTCTAGGCACTTCTCTCGGTTCGCTCGCTTTCTCTGACCTGCTTGCCTCTGATGCTCCCTCGCCGCTCTCAGTGAAGCCGCCGATGCATCCATCCAAAGCCAAGGCAGTCATCATGTTGTTCATGGAAGGCGGGCCCAGTCAGATGGATACCTTTGATCCGAAACCGAAACTCACGGAACTCCACAAAAAGGAATCCAAACTCACTGCCGGTCTCGAAACGGGTTTCAAATTTTACGTTGGTAGTCCTTTTAGTTCGCGCAAAGTGGGTCAGAACGGGCTCGATATGAGTGATCAGTGGCAGTATTTGGCCGATCCCGAAGTGGCCGATGAGCTGTGCAACTATCGCGGTTGCCAGGCCGAGTCCTTGAATCATCCAGAAGCGCTCTTTCACATGAACACCGGCAGCCGTCTTGGCAGTGATCCCGCCATCGGCGCGTGGGCGACCTACGGACTCGGTTCGGCGAACCAAAATCTGCCCGGTTACGTCGTCATGACCGAGCTGGCCCTACCTCAGGGCGGATCGCGCAACTGGAGCAACGGGTTCCTGCCGGCGCACTACCAGGGCACGACGTTGCGGCCGCAAGGGTCGCCGATTCTGGATCTCCGTTCGCAGACCTACAAGTCTCGCGAGCACCAGCGCCGTGCGCTCGACGAACTCCAGTTTCTCAATCAAAAGCACGCGGATACCAATCCGCAGCATGCCGATCTGGCCGCCCGCATGGAGAATTACGAGCTCGCGTTCCGCATGCAGACAGAGGTGCCGGGCGTGGTCGATATTGAAGCCGAACCACAGTATATCAAGGACATGTATGGTCTCGGGAAAAAGGAAACCGAGACCTTCGGTCGCCAGTGTCTCATGGCGCGTCGGTTGGTGGAAAAAGGCGTTCGGTTTGTGCAGATTTTCTCCGGTGGGTGGGATAGTCACGACTATCTCGAGCGAGGTCACTCCTCCCGCATTCGCAGCGTCGATCAGGGAATGGCTGCTCTGATCAAAGATCTAAAACATCGCGGTATGCTCGACGAAACACTCGTGATCTGGACAGGAGAGTTCGGGCGCACCCCGGACAACAACAAGCGGGGAGGGGTCTATTCTCTCGGTCGAGGTCACAATGCTGAAGGTATGACGATGTTGTTGGCCGGCGGAGGTATCAAACCCGGAATCGTCGGTGCTACCGATGAAGTGGGCGGCAAAGCGGTGGAATGTGTCCATCCGATTCGCGATCTGCATGTGACGATGCTGAATCAACTCGGACTGGAAGACAACAAGCTCACCTACTTTCACGCAGGTCGTTACAAACAGCTTTCTCAGTTCGGCGGGAATGCCATTCCGGAGTTGATTATTTAGCCTTCGTTTTATCCGGTTAGTACGGTGAAGTGATCAGCCCATGGTGACTCCGGCTCACGGGACGCGTTGTTCCGGTTTCGCCGCAACCGTCATCTAGCGCTAACGCTTTCCTCACTCCGCCGTCAGCGCAGCTCGTTCGTTTCCAGCCCCGGACTTCTCGATAAAGTAATCCCAGCCGCCGTTGAAGCGCTTTGCACTCCCGTTGGCGACGTGGATGACGTCGGTGGCGAGTTTTTTGATAAAGTGCACGTCGTGGGAGATGAAGACGAGAGTTCCGGCGTAATTTTCCAGCGCGAGGATGAGGGACTCTACCGTGAGAATATCGAGGTGAGTGGTGGGCTCATCCATGAGCAGGATGTTCGGCGGATCGACGAGAAATTTGATCAAATTGAGACGACTCTTTTCGCCTCCGCTGAGGACTTTGGTCATTTTATAGACTTCCTCTTTCCGGAACATGAAGGAGCCAAGAATCCCGCGAGCTTCGTCTTCGCGCAACGTGGGAGCAGCCTCGAGGACTTCGGTCAGAACAGAGTTGTTGGGATTGAGAGTGGCGGAGCGATGTTGTGAGAAATATCCGATCTTGGCGTTGTGACCTTGCGTGACTTTTCCGGCTTGGGGGATCAGTTCGCCGCCGAGCAGTTTCAGGAGCGTCGATTTTCCAGAGCCGTTGGGACCCACTAGGACGGTGCGTTCGCCTCGTTCGATCGCGAGATCGATGCCTTCGTAGACTTTGTGTACGCCGTAGGCGAAATGAATCGCGTCGAGGGTCACCGCTTTCTGCCCGCCCCGCGGTGGTTCGGGGATCTGGAAGCGGAACGGCTTTTTCGGAGCCTGGGGTTTTTCGATCTTTTCGATTCTCTCGATTTCTTTCAGTTTCGATTGCGCCTGTGAGGCTTTCGAAGACACGGAGCGGAATTTGTTCGCAAAAGCCTGGAGTTCGCCGATTTGCTTTTGCTGGTTTTTGTACGCGTTGTTCTGGCGTTCGTAGGCCTCGAGACGCTGTTGCTCGAACTCCGTGTAGTTGCCTTTGTAGTGGTGCAGATGTCGGTCTGCGATGTCGTGAACAGATTGCACGATTTCATCCATGAACTGCCTGTCGTGCGAGATCATGAGAATCGCTCCGGAGTAGTTTTTTAAATAATCCTGAAACCAAAGTAGCGACATGAGGTCGAGGTGGTTCGTCGGTTCATCGAGCATGAGCAGGCTCGGTTCGATCACGAGGAGGCGGGCGAGGTGTGCTCGCATGATCCAGCCTCCGCTCATTTCCCGGGCAGGTCGGTCGAAGTTCTCTGCCGGATACCCGAGCCCGCGCAGCATTTTTTTCGCTTTTGCATCGACCGTCGGGTCATTCAGTGCGTCGAACTTGCTCTGCGCTTCATAATAGGCCTGTGAATCCACCGTTCCGGCGTCTTCGTGAGATTTGAGAAGAGTCTCAAGCTCTTGAAGTGTCCCAGCTCGTCCCGTTGCGATTTCGAGAACGCTAAAGTCACCGACGTCTTCGCTTTCTTGAGGCAAAAAGCCGATGAGGGTCCATTCGTCGCGGTCCACGCTGCCGGTGTCCGCCTCCTCTTCGCCGAGGATAATCCGGAAAATCGTCGATTTTCCGGCCCCATTCGGCCCGACGAGGGCGATTCGTTCGCCGTAGTTGATCTGCAGGTTTGCCTCTTCGAAAAGAGTCGTTCCTCCGTAGGATTTTTTGAGATTGCGGATCGTAAGCATAAACTGGCACTAAAGGTGAGTGTCTACATAGCTGACTCTCCTCTATCTGCAAATTGAAAGCGGAAGGGTTTTCCATGCGGAAACCTGTTCAGAACGACCGGAATTTGCTAGGGTTGATCAGTTTCCCGTTCCTCCGGTCCACTTTGGAGAGGGGCATTCGTGGAGGAGTTGCGGAGGGGGGAGTATCGTGCGAAGTCACTTTCATGGTCCCATTTTGCTTCGCTTGTGCCGGGAACACAAATGACGAAAAAGAGGGGGGATTTGGGGAGAATCCTCGTTTTTTGCAGCCGGGCGGGATACGTCCGACAGACTCCGAGATTGCCTACAACTCGACGGTGGAGCGCCACACCGCCACTTCGACTCGACCACGGTGGCGTTCGCTGAGTGCCTTTTGAAGTGAGTGCGACTGCTCGGGTTCTCCATGGACGAGAAATACGCGCTCTTTGCTTCCGCCCATCGCGTCAAAGTAGGCGAGAAGTTCACTGCGGTCGGCGTGGCCACTGAAGGAGTCGAGGATTTTGACCGCCGCTCGGACCCTGAACCGATCCCCGAGGATCGGGACTTCAGGTTCCCCGTCACGAATTTTTGCCCCGAGTGTGTTCGCGGCACAGTAACCGACAAAAAGAACCGTGTTTTTCGGATCTTCGATCGTGTTGCGAAGATGGTGTAAAACCCGGCCCGCCTCACACATTCCGGAGGCCGAGATGATGATCGCGGGGCCATGAAGATCGTTCAACGCCTTGGATTCGTTCACTTTCCGGACCAAGGTGAGATTTTCAAATCCGAAGGGGTCGTGTTTTTCGAACAAGAAATCATAGACATTTTCATTAAAACACTCCGGATGAATCCGGAAAATCTCGGTCGCGCTGACCGCGAGGGGACTATCGACAAAAATCGGGACATCGGGGATGGATTTGGATTCGAAGAGTTTGTTCAGCACATAAATCAGCTGCTGCGTCCTCTCGACAGCAAAAGCCGGAATGATTACCTTTCCCTTCTTTGCGAGAGCCTGCACGAGGATCTCGGCAAGGAGATCATTGGCCTGTGCAGGGAGTTCATGTTCCCGATTCCCATAGGTGCTCTCCATGATGAGATAGTCCACATCTGTCGCTGCGACCGGATCCCGCAGCAGTTCGTTGTTCCCCCGACCCACGTCCCCGGAAAAGAGAAGGCGCTTCTTCTTGCCGTTTTCCACCACATCGAGAATGACTTGGGCTGCGCCGAGAATGTGGCCCGCATCGATGAAGGTCAGGGTCACTCCGTCAGAGATGCGGATAGAGCGTTCGTAGCCGATCGTGACAAACTGCCGCATGCATTCCTCGGCTTCGATCGGCGTATAGAGTGGCTCCAGATCCGGAAGACCTTCCTTTGCCCTTCGTTTGTTGAGCCATTTGGTATCCTGACCCTGAATTCGCGCCGAGTCGATCAACATAATCTGGCAGAGATCCCGGGTTGCAAAGGTGGAGTAGATGTTTCCGGTGAATCCGCCGCTCGTAAGACTGGGGAGATTACCGCTATGATCGATGTGGGCGTGCGAGAGCACTACCACGTCGATGGCCGAGGGTTCAAAAAAGAATTTCCGGTTCCTGTCCCTTGCCGTGTCGCGACGTCCCTGATAGAGGCCGCAATCGAGGAGGATACGAGTTCCGTTCACTTCAATAAGATGTTGTGACCCGGTTGTTGTCTCAGCAGCTCCACAAAATGTAATTTTCATCGCTGTGGTATAGCGACATTTCGAGAGGGGAGCAAGCCCGCAGTTCCGCTGCCCTTTTCCGGGGAGCTCTGAGGCGGTAGGCCCTTCATTTCCTCACGGGAGCTCTCGCCGGGAGATTGTATGGACTGCAAAACCGAACCAAATAGGATTAGGTTCCAAAAAATCTGACCTTTATCATTTTCAGGAAATCAGTGAGTTGTTTTTGGCTAATTATAGGATTGGTCCATAAAAACCACACGATCGATAGGAAGTTTTTTAAAATTCTTTAGGAAATGTTAATTTTAATCTTGTGCGGAATATAAATTTGTAATAAACTCTCTTCATGCACCGAATTGCGACCACTCTGACATCTCTTGCGTCCTCCGCTCTTCTCATTCAGACTCTGAGTGCGGCCGAGCCGACGTTGAATTCACTGAACTCTAGAATCTCGTCGATTGAAACGAAACTGATCTCGATCGAGCAGGCTGTGAAGGGTGGTGGAAGCTCATACGACTACACGAAAGCTGCCACGATCGAGGCTACCAAAGGCAGCCAAATCTCGGCACCCAAACTCCCTGACAACGTGCCGGCACCGGTTTCCACGCAAACCTATGTGATCCAGGACGGTGATACGGTCGGAAAGATTGCTGAAAAATTTAAAGTGGAACGCAAAAATCTTCTTGAGGCGAACCGACTTAGTGAAGGGCATCCTATCTACATCGGGGAGACACTCCTCATCCCAGTGGCTGCTACTTCACCAGCTCCGGTACCAGCTCCGGCCACGGACCCGGCTCCGAAAGGGAGTTCCGGGATCGCGGCGGAAGCAGAAATTCCCGCTCCAGTGAAAAAGGAAGCCATCGTCATTGGGAAAACCAAGAAACCGGTTGCCCCTGCTGCGCCAAAAGCTCCCGTAGCCACGACGGTACACAAGGTTGCGAAAGGAGATACTCTCACTTCGCTGGCCAAGAAATACAAGACCTCGGTGGAGAGTCTGAAATCGGCCAATGGACTGCGTTCTGATACCATTAGCTTGGGCCAGAACCTGAAAATTCCGAGTGTGCAAACTGCTGACAATACCACCTCAGCGCCCCCCCAGAAGAAGGATTCCGCGCAGAGCGCCGCGTTTTCGTATGACAACGATCTCCTGAAGAACGATGAGACCTACGGGTATTATACCGTGGCGAATGGAGATAATCTCTATGCTCTCGCCCGTGACTTTTTCACAACCATGTCCGAACTGCAGCGGGTCAACCGCCTCGGATCCAGCACGGTGATTCATCCTGGCGACGAGATCATCGTCCCCACTGCAAAATACAACGCCTATCACAAAGAGGGCGATGTTGTGAAACGCTGAGTGCACCGATAAAAAGATTTGTCTCCGCTACGATTCCCGAGATTGTTGAGAGACATTGTTGAGTGGTCAAGAACCCGGTCCCGCAAGGGGCCGGGTTTTTCCTTTTTCGTAGAACGATCCATGTCCGACAGGCTCCTGACGACCGGCCTTTGACCTAGAAGGAAATTCCCCTTATTGTAGGAACATGAAACGTTCGCCCCTCCTCTCCGGTCTTCTTGCTGTTTTATCAGTCGCTGCCATAGTCTACGTCATGGCAGATGAGAAAAGTGAAACGTCCGCGACCGGGGAATCGGTGATCCCCGTTCTTACAACAGCCCCCGAGGCACCCACGGGTCCGGTTGAGAAGTCGGACGAAGAGTGGCGGAAGACGCTCACCCCCGAGCAATACCGTATCCTCCGGGAAGCCGGGACAGAGCGGGCCAACGGAAAAGCCTATGAAGAATTTAAGCACCAGGGCGGGGGCACCTACTACTGTGCTGGTTGTGGGGCCGAGCTCTTCACTTCCACGGAAAAATTTGATTCTCACTGCGGATGGCCGTCGTTTTACGATCCGTCAAAAGCAAAGAATGTGAAATACAACACGGACCACCTCCTCGGTTACGCCCGTACCGAAGTCGTATGCAAGATTTGCAACGGCCACCTCGGTCATGTCTTCGAGGGCGAGAAATTCGATACACCCACAGACAAACGGTATTGCATCAACGGCACGGTTTTAAAGTTCGTACCAGCGGCTGACAAAGAGGAAAAGTCGCCTGAGCCGAAAAAATCCAAGGATTGATCAAAAAGCGGGGAGAGCCGTGAGCGGAGACTTTTCTGCTTTCGGATTCCCGAACTCCTCCAGTCGCTGATCGGAGCCGATGTGGGACACCACTTCGTTCTTGTGTTTTGCGAGCACGACAAAACCACGATAGTGGACAGAGCTCTGCTTTCGTTCTTCTTTCGTCAATTCGTCGCGATCGTCCGCGAGCTTTTTGTAAGAACTTTCGGCTTTTGTATAGAGGGTCAGTTTTTTCCTTTCATTCATGCGGAGACGAACGGTCTCCGTCGACTTCGCCATGAGATAATAGTCCTTCTTCTTCTCCGTGCTCCCGATCAGGTAGATCTCCACCGTAACCTCCGTCGGGTGCTGGGAGATATTGGTCACTTCGGTCTCGTTTTTCCACCGTTGTTTTGTCATGTGCGATGGGCTTCCATTGATCCCGCTCGAAAGCCGAATCTTCGGCCTTTGCGCGGCGGCCTCTCCAGCCTCCTTCACAGCCAGATCCCATGCGGCGGCTTCCTCTTTAGCAGTCATTCCGAGGGCGTTGGTGGATTCCGGGTTTTCAAACTTCGCAAGGGCGGCGCTTCGGGATTTCTCTTCGATCATGGAAGCAAGTTCTCTTTGGAACGAGGCATCCCGGTGCGTAAGTGGGTCTTCCGTCGAGCGTTTCTGCTCGACCGGGACGATGCGCAGGTTCGCGATCTGATTCGAGGCAGGCAGGTAGGATTCTGCGGGAATGATGAGTTCAAAGACGCAGTCTTGCCCAGTGCCACGGCCTTTCGTGATTTTGCCGGTGTACTTCCCGGCTTCGTCAAAGAGGCCGCGGCTATTGGCCTCCCGCCAGGCATTCAGAACGGCGCTCCTCGTGAGGAGCCGCTCCACCCCGGCAACTTCGTCGCGGAACTCGTAGGCTTTTGTGATCAGGCTCTCGGGACCGGGGCCGTTGCTCTGGGTGGAACGTTCCAATTGCTCGACGAGCGCAATCATGCGCGTTCGTAGTTTTTCGAGGTCCGCCTTGTCCACTTTCCTTGCCGGTGCTGCTGGAGCGAGAAACTTGGCAAGATCTTGCGCCGATTGATTGATCTTCGAGTCCGCCGACCTTGCGGTGCTGCCTGAAGTCACGATCAGAACAACGGTGAGAAGAATCAGGATTCGAAGGTTCATGGTATTTCAGGGATACAACGGGGAAGCAGGGGTGAGGAGTCAGCGCAAGGCAGTCCAGTTTGCCAAAATTTCCGCAGGACCACCAGAATTTGTTGTCGCTTCTCAAATTAATCTAGTTTGGTGTTCCTTGGCGTTGTTTTCCGTTCTTTTGTGTGATTCCTCGCCAAAGATGACTGGTTTTTGCTGAAATTGATTGTTTCAGCTTGGTTTCATGTTTGAAGTTTCATGTTTTTTATCGAAATCTTCAATTTAGTGATTGAAGAACTCTCAAAAAGAGCGATTTTCAAGCGAACAAGTTACTCCCTTACGATATGGCAGCAAAAACAAAGCAGGAACTCGACGGTGCCCAGGCACTGATAATGACACTCGACAGCCTCGGGATAGAGTACGTCTTCGGTTATTCCGGCGGGGCTGCTCTTCCGATTTTCGATGCGCTGGAAACGGTAAAGTCGAAAATCAAATTTGTACTTTCTCGTCACGAACAGGGAGCGACCCACATGGCGGACGGGTATGCTCGTGCGACCGGGAAACCAGCTGTGGTTCTCGTGACCTCCGGCCCCGGGGCGGGGAATACCATTACGGGAATCATGACCGCGCAGATGGACTCTGTGCCCATGATCATCGTGACCGGCCAGACCGTGAGTTGGATGCTCGGCAAAGACGCCTTTCAGGAAGCCGATATTTTCGGGATCACGATTCCCGTGGTGAAACACAACTATCTCGTTCGCGAGACCAACGATCTCCCTCGGGTGGCTCGTGAGGCCTATCATATTGCGACGACAGGGCGGCCCGGTCCCGTTTTGATTGATATCCCGAAGAACATTTCCCAGGGGCCTTTTACCGGGGAGTTGGAGTGCGAAATCAATCTTCCAGGATACAAACCGGAAAAGGGATTTGATATCGATCCCACATCGATCGAAGAGGCGGCCCGACTCATCAATCTTGCGAAAAAACCCGTCATTTTGGCTGGGCATGGAGCGATGATCTCAGGGGCGGAAAACGAACTGATGGAACTGGTGCAAAAGCTCGATTGCCCGGTGACCTCCACTCTTCTTGGAAAAGGGGTCTTCCCGGAATCGCATCCGCTCTCCCTCGGGATGCTGGGGATGCATGGCACGGCCTATGCGAACAAAGCGATTTGCGAGTGTGATCTCCTTCTGAATATCGGATCGCGTTTTGATGACCGCATCATCGGACAAGCGGATAAGTTCGCTGCCCAGGCAAAGATCATTCACATCGATCTCGATATCTCCGAGATGGGCAAAATGATCGTGGCAGATGTCGAGGTGCTCGGGGATGCAAAAACTGCGATCCGGCAATTGCTGCCTTTGGTGGAAAAAGCGAAGCGTCCCGAGTGGCGTGAGCATCTCAACGGCTACAAAAAGAAATTCCCTCTCGCTTATAAAAAGCAGGGTGGATTGCGCATGCAGCAGGTTCTCGACGAGATCCATGAGCTGACGGGTGGCAATGCCATCGTGGCCACAGATGTGGGGCAGCACCAGATGTGGGCGGCACAGTTCTATACGAACGACGCTTCCTTCAAATGGATCAGCTCGGGCGGTGCCGGCACGATGGGATTCGGATTTCCTGCTGCGATCGGTGCAAAATTCGCCTGTCCCGATGAGACGGTGATCTCCGTTTCGGGAGACGGTGGATTCCAAATGACGCTTTGTGAACTCGCGACCGCCGTGATTCACAAGCTGCCGATCAAGATTCTGGTGCTCAACAACCACTACCTCGGCATGGTGCGTCAGTGGCAGGAGCTCTTTTTCGATAATCGGGAAAGCGGTGTGGACCTGATCGGCAACCCCGATTTTGTGAAGGTGGCAGAAGCTTACGGATGCAAAGGAATCAACATCAAGCGTCCCGCCGATGTCCGGAAGAAACTTCAGGAGGCTCTCGAATACAACGATGGTCCTATCCTGATCAACGCCGAGTGCATCAAGACGGACAATGTGTTCCCCATGATCCCCGCAGGAGCAGCGCTCGAAGATATGCTCACCGAACCACCGAAATACAAAATGGCGAAACCAGTCGGATCTACCTGATGTTTGGAACCAGTTAGTGGTTTCGCGTGGAGCCTTGTTGCTCTCCGCGAGATCCCAGCTGAAACGATCCAACCCTATCCAGTCACCGATTCAACCCTGTGTAATTTCTTCACTTCTTCGCCAAAACCGCTACATCACTAAACAGCACTTTTCTCATGGCCCGTACTATCACAACGACAGACAAAAAACCAAAACCGCTTCCGGAAACGCAAGGAAATCATACCTTGAGTATGCTCGTGAGCAATCAACCGGGAGTACTCATGCGCATTTGTCAGATCTTTGCGCGGCGTGCTTACAACATCGATTCTCTGGTCGTCTCCCAAGGGCGCGATCCCCATTTCTCCCGGCTCACGCTTGGAATTAGTGGCGATCCTACCGGGTTAACCCAGATCATCCTTCAGTGTGATAAATTGATCGATGTGATCCATTGTTTTCAACACACCCCGGAGAACTCAGTGGTTCGCGAAATGGCGATGATCAAGATCAAGTCTGAAAATGCCGAGCGCCGTACAGAGATTCTCCAGATCGTGGAGCATTTCGGTGGCAAGACGGTCGATTTTGGCGAGAACTCCATGATCATTCGTATCGAAGGAGCGAGTGACAAAGTGGACGCCTCGATCCGGCTTCTCAACAATTACGAAATCATCGAAACGGTGCGCACCGGGAAGGTGGTGATGGCCCGTGGGGAGCAAATCACCTGATTCTCCCCATTTTGCTCCGGGCGGCTTTGAGACGCTTGCGGATCCTCTTTAGATCTCCTTTTGGCTCCGGCCGACTGGAGATCTTTTGTTTTCCACTGTTGCATTCCGGTGGGAGGGAATCTTGCGGGTATTGTCGAAAATATTCAGTTCATCGCCTCGAGAGGGCTTTCGTCTTCTTCTCCATGAGGGTAAGCGAATTAGCTGATTCTCCTTTCGCCCGGTCCGACGGAAAGAGGTGGGGGATCGCCTGACAAGTGCCGAATTTTTTCGTAATGGCCTGCTTCGTGCTCTGTTGGTTTCTCAGCGGAGGGTTTCGCTACAGCGAAAAACGGACATAATGAAAATTCAAAATACAAGTCCCGTCACGGGCGGATGGTCAACAAATTCTTTGTCTCTCACCCGCCGAGGCGGCTTTCGGGAGGACATGAAAGTGGGGAAACAGGAAGAAAAGTGCCTCCTTTCTTCCGGCCATTTTAGAGCATTGATAGTGGGTGTCTTGCTTCCGTCTCTGAGTTGGTGGAATGGACCTCTCAGGGCGAATCCCGAAGGTGGTAGTGTTGTTCACGGAGATATTCAGATCGGGGCAGGAACAGGAGGGATATTGGATATCCGCCAGAGCAGCAACACGGCAATTATCAATTGGGAGCGCTTCTCAATTGATGCGGGTGAATTGACCCGTTTCCAACAGCCGGGGACGGGGGCTTCGGTTCTCAATCGTGTCTCCGGTGGAAACCCAACGGAGATTTTCGGGGCGTTGCAGGCGAACGGGAATGTCTTCGTAATCAACCCAAGCGGGATCCTCGTGGGTGCTGGAGGTGCCATCGATGTCCACGGTCTGGTCCTTTCCACACTCGATGTCAGTAATGGAGAGTTTCTCGCGGGCGGGGATATGGTGTTTGAAGGGGTTGGTGAGGGTGTCACGAACATGGGACGAATCAGCGCGGTCGGGGGCGACGTATTTTTGATCGGTCGCACCGTGACCAATGCGGGAGCGATTTCGGCATCTGGTGGCACAGTCGGTCTCGCGGCGGGCGAAGAAGTATTGCTCGCGGCAGACACTGGTCCTGGAGGGGAGCGTTTATTTGTTCGAACCAAGGGTTCCGGAGTGAGTGGAACGGGAGTTCTCAATGACGGAACGATTGAGGGTGCTGCGGTAGAGCTGAAAGCACATGGCAATATGTATGCTCTCGCGATCAACAACAAAGGGACGATCCGGGCTACGGGGGCAATTCGGTCCGGGGGACGGGTCCATCTCAAGGGGATCGGCGGGACGGTCGCAAATTCCGGGACGATTCGGGCATTCATGCCGTCGACGGGTGAGGCAGCCCAAATATTGATCGAAGCCGCGTATGCTCGGGTGGACGGCGTGCTCCATACTGATGCGTCTCTGGTTGGTGGTACCGTGAAGGTCCGAGCGGATGTCGCTGCGGAAATCGGGGCGACGATCTCGGCGGGCAACGGCAGTGGAGTCGGAGGTTCGGTAGATATAGAGGCACCGGAGATCACGCTGAAAGCAGACAGTCTCGTCGATGTGAGCGGCAGTTCAGGCGGTGGATCGGTTCGGATCGGGGGAGCTTTCCAAGGCGGAGATCCGAATTTTCAGCACGCCACCACTGTGGCGATGCAGGATGGTGCTACCATCCTCGCTGACGCTGAGGAATCAGGGGGCGGTGGAACGGTCGTCCTCTGGTCGGACCAGAAAACGGAGTTCCAGGGAGAGATTTTTTCTCGAGGGACGGGAAGTGCGAAGGGCGGATTGGTGGAGGTCTCGAGTCGGGGGGGGCTTCTCGTAAACGGTATGGTCTCGACTTTAGCGGAGAATGGGCAGCACGGAACTCTTCTTCTCGACCCGAAAAATCTTACAATTAGCAGCAGCGGCAGCTCTGCCTCCAATATCAACAATGGGACACTCCAGAACCTAGTCGTCAACAACCACGTAGTTGTCTCGACCTTTGACCCTGGGACAACGGAGGCCGGCACGATATCCGTTTTGTCACCGGTGGTCTACACTTCAGGAAACAGCCTTACCCTGCTCGCCGAGGGTG
>JAGPCC010000135.1:5263-13060 GCA_018058245.1 Verrucomicrobiales bacterium | reverse complement strand
GAGGCCGGCCCGATCATTTTTGCGATCCACTCCCGCAAAATCACCCGGAGGAAACAGATCGGAGAGCGGTGGCTCGCCCGTCTGCACGGACATGGTGGTTCCTTGATGGATCGCAGGGAGGAATCCAGCCCCCCAGTTGATCGGACCCCCAGGCGGGAGTCCGCGCGGATCAGGTAAGACGACGAAGCCTGGCAAATTATCGCTTTCCGATCCCAGTCCGTAAGTCACCCACGACCCCATGCTCGGAAAACCTGGCAGGGTGAATCCGGTGTTCATGAAAAAGCAGCCTGGACCGTGGAGTGCTGTCTTACTCTGCATCGAGTAGATAAAGGCCATCTCGTCGATACAGGTCGCCAAGTTTGGCATCAGGTCGGACATCCACAAACCCGACTCCCCGTGCTGACGAAATTTCCATTGGCTGGGCATGCAGGATCCCGGCTTGGAGGCAAAGAACTGTAGTTTGCCGCCTGGGTCGAAGGGGGTTCCCGCCCGTTTCTCTAATTCGGGTTTGTAGTCGAAGGTATCGAGATGACTGAGTCCACCGGGACAAAAAATCTGGATCACCCGTTTCGCGCGTGGAGCATGGTGACGACCGGTCGAGGGTGATTTGGTGGTGGCATCCACCTTGCCACAGAGCATGGCCGATAGCGCGACTCCGCCGAGACCGCCCCCCGCTTTCCAGAGGAGCTCGCGGCGAGATACGACTGATTGGAAGATGTCTGAGGAATCGGACTCCATGAGATTAGTCGAGGTAGATGAATTCGCTGGAATTGAGAAGTGAGCGACAGAACGTAAAAAGGTCAGTATCTGCGATGAGCGACCTGGCACCGGACATTTCGTTCCGATCTGGATCGCGGCCGAGGGCCAGGCGAAATGCGTGAGCGATTTGATCATTCGCATTGTCACCGGCCTCTGTTTGTAGTCTCCCGGCCAGGTGACGCGCCTGATGCAACATGAAGTCGTTGTTGTAGAGCGCCAGTGACTGCAGTGCGGTGGTCGTGGTCAACCGCTTCGGGGTCAGGTTGGCGGGATCAGGACAGTCGAGAGCTTTCATGAAATCGTTGGGTGTGGTCCGTACCACGAAGCGGTAAATGCTGCGTCGCCAGAATTCCGGCGAGTCGGAAGTGCGGTAGGTATAAATTGGCGCGTAGGCTTCTTTGTAAGCAAAATCGCGAAACCCCGGGCCGAAACGTTGGGGATTCAGGCAAGCGGTCACGCTGAGCACCGCATCACGAATTTCTTCCGCGGTGAGGCGGCGCGAGTTCATCCGCCAAAGGTATTGATTCTCGGCATCGACGGCGGCGGGGGCCTCGCGCCAGACCGAACTTTGCCGCCAGGTCGCACTGGTTAGGAGTAGACGATGAATCGCCTTGAGAGACCAGTTCTCGCTGAGCAATTTTTCCGCCAGAAAATCGAGTAGTTCGGGATGCGAGGGCGAGTCTCCGCCGCGACCGAAATCGCTCGGAGTGGTCACCAAACCCTGTCCGAAGTGCCAATGCCAGAGCCGGTTGACGATGACCCGACGAGTCAGCGGATTATTCGGATCGGTGATCCATCCCGCCAGGGCGATCCGCCGCTCGCCGTCGGACATTCTGGCGGCACCGAGCACTGGCGAAATTTGCCCCTCGAGCCACGACAAAGCTCCCGGTCCGACGACCTCTCCCGGAGACTCTGGATCACCCCGGTCGAGAACCTGTACGATCGGCGGTTCTTGTTGGGGGACGACGGCATAAATGTGCGGTGGTGTGCCGAGCTGTTGACGGCGTTGCTGCCAATCCTCGAACTCCGCATCGAGCTGAGATAATCGTTCCAACGATGTCGATTCCGCGTTCCCTGGAATCACTGCCTGCAAATGGGGATCACCGAAAAATACTTGATCATGACTGATCCCGTCGCCTCCATCTGTTGACATCAAGGTCAGGAAGGAACCGGAGTCGGAAATGTCGAAAGCAATTTTCACGGCACCATCCTTGCGGCTGAGTGAGCCGGATGCCTTCAGTTCACCGTCCAGGTAGGCGCGATATCCCGCTCTGTGGTCTCCCTCGCTACCTCCGTAACCTGCTACTGCGGTGAATGTGAAGGCAGATAATTGGGAGGCCGCTCGAATCGCTTGCAGATCGAAGGTGATCGCTGCGTTTGCGTGCAGTCCGATCATGGAATGCTCGCTGGAAAAATAATCAACGCCCTCTAATTCCGTGGAGGCCTGGCTCGCCACCGGGCCGTTGCGAATTATGTCCCAGGCCTCGCCAGAGGTATCCTCGATTCCGCTTACGGTCACCCCGGTCGAAGTGATTTGAATTTTCGTCAGAGCATCTTCTCCCCCATCAGGTACAACTACTCCATCGATAAATGCACACGATTGACAGGTCTGAAACGTGTTGGTCTTGACGTTCTCAAGTCGGCCAAACTCCCGTTCCTGCCCGGTCCCGTTGCGAACATCGATTCCCTGGCGGCGCTTGCCAGTACCCATACCGTTGCCTCCTCCGACGATATCCGCGAGGTCGATTGGCTTGCCACGAATTTTGTTGATGGCGAAACTGACCCGCTGCAACTCGGCGTCAATCGTCATCTGCTCGTTGTGATAGCTTTGCACGGCAGCTTCGCTGACGGTTCGATCTTCGCGCTTGAGTCCGGCAAAAATAGAGACCAATTGATAGTATTCCTTCTGCGAAATCGGATCGAGCTTGTGATCGTGACAACGGGCACAGTTGACCGTCATCGCCGTGCTCGCGGCCATCACTTGAGTAACCATATCGTCGAGATCGAGTGCCCGCGCTGAGCGTCGCAAGACATCACTCTTGGTTTCGATGTGGCCGACGTAGTCCCAGGGGCCGGCGGCAAGAAACCCGGTCGCTACGACCGAGTCGGGATCATTGGGTGCCAACACGTCGCCGGCGATCTGCTCGCGCAAAAACTGATCGTAGGGTTTGTCCGAATGGAACGCGCGGATCACATAGTCCCGATACCGCCAGGCATTTTCGCGTACCATGTCGCGCTCGAAGCCATGAGTGTCGGCGTAGTGCGCGATGTCGAGCCAGTGTCGCGCCCATTTTTCACCATAGGCTTCGCTGGCCAGTAATTGATCAACGAGATTCTCGAACGTAGCATTTGAATCTTTTTCGGCAGCCTTCTGATAGCTCGCAAGTTGTTCCGGCGTTGGCGGCAAACCGGTGAGGTCAAAGTATAGGCGACGGCATAGAATCAAGGGTTCCGCTTCGGGCGACGGTGACAGCGTCTTCTTACGCAGTGTTGCCGCGATAAAACGATCCACATCGTTGCGAACCCAGAGTCGGTCCGGCCCGGCTGCTTCAGGAACGGACGGCATGTGCAGAGGCAGGACGGACCACCAGTTCTTCTCTTTTCCCGTGGGGTCATCTGCCGCCGGAGCAGGCAGGACGAAGGTCGCGACCAAGAGGGCGCAGGTTGTGATTTGGAAAGCTTTCAAAATGGTTCAACCGGGACGTGGAGAGGACTCAAGTATATCAGCCCGAGCCCGAATGGCAAAGGCGCAACCCCGAGAGCCGCTTGAACTTGGGGATCGCTTCATCGAACGCGAGAGCATACAACCGACGTTTGCCTGGAAGTCCGTACGTGCCATCTACGCATGGCCTGAGAGTTCAGCGCTCAGCACGAGTGGAAGCGAACCTCATGCCGTGGTGGGGCCGGGTGGTACTCTGATCGTAGAACCAATCTAGGATCTCAGAACTTCATTTTCAGATTTCTTGCAACCACCTGATTTCGATGGATCAAACCAACCTCGAGTGTTCTGACACACGCGAACGAGAAAGAGCATCAACGGCACTTCGATCAGGACGCCAACTACCGTGGCAAGCGCTGCGCCTGACGATAGACCAAAGAGCATTACCGCCGTAGCGATCGCGACTTCGAAATGGTTGGATGCTCCGATTAAGGCAGACGGGGCAGCGTCTTCATAACTGAAGTTCAGAAGCTTTGCTGCTACATAGGTGAGGGCAAAAATCAGGAGTGTTTGTAGCGCAAGCGGAATCGCAATCCAAAGAATCGTAAACGGATTCGCAAGGATGGTTTCCCCTTTAAAGCTGAAAAGCAAAACTAAAGTAGCAAGGAGTGCCGTGATTGACACCGGTGTCAGAAAATGGAGAAACTTTTCGTTGAACCACTTTTGCCCTTTGGTTTTCATAATCCAGCGGCGCGATAGATAGCCCGCTACCAGCGGCAGCGCGACATAAATGACAACGGAAAGGAGCAGCGCCTGCCATGGAACCGGCATTCGATTTACACCCAATAACCAGCCGCCCAGTAGGCCATAAAGCAGCAACATCGTGAGCGAATTTATGGCCACCATTACCAAAGTGAGCCCCTGATTCCCGCGGGCCAGATATCCCCATACCAACACCATCGCGGTGCAGGGAGCGATACCAAGCAGAATCGCACCGGATATATAGGAACGGTAAAGTTCTACTTCAGCGCCGCCTTTGACAATTTCCGAGCCCGGAAGAAACCCTTTGAAAAGGACTCCGAGAAACAAGGTGGCGATCGCCAACATGGTAAAGGGCTTGATCAGCCAATTCACTGCCAGGGTGAGAAAAACCGGCTTTGGACTGCGGCTTGCTTGAACCACTTCCCCAAAGTCGATTTTTACCATGATCGGATACATCATGAAAAAGAGACAAACTGCGATGGGTATGGAAACGACCGGGGCGCCATTCACATGGATTGCCATCCCGTCGAGCGTTTGGGCAAGATTCGGCGCGAGCTTGCCGAGGGCAATGCCCCCGATAATACAAAGGGCCACCCAGGAAGTGAGATGGCGCTCAAAAACGCCCATCGAAGATTTGTCGAGACTCATAGTGATCGGTTACGTGTTTGCTATTGCCTCACTCTTTTCGGTTGGTCCGCAGAGAGACGCGGACCTGGGCACGCAGAGGTCGGGTTGACCTTGGCAGCAGTCCTCAGTGAGAAATGACATTAGGTCCCCGATATTTTCGGGATGCATCGTGTAAATGACTGATCGTCCCACTTTTCTCGGTGTCACCAATCCGGCGTTGGCGAGTTCTTTGATATGGAAGGAAAGGGTGTTGGCGGGAATTTTTATTTCTTCTGCGATTTCCCCAGCGGGCATGCCGTCAGCCCCTGCCTTTACGAGCATACGGAAAATCTGGAGCCTCGATTCCTGGGCGAGGGAGGATAGCGCCGCCACTGCTCTTTTTAATTCCATGATTCTGGAATTATGGAGTAAACAAGGAAAAGATCAATGTATTTTCTGTTCAAAGGTCCCCTTAGTCTCCACAAATCGTGACATCAATGCCCAGCTCGACGGCCATGGCCGCGCGGGTGAGGAGGCAATCCCGGGCAGACTCTGGATCGTTTGCATACACCACTTGAACGTGATTCGCGGCATGGCGGGCCATCATCTGGTCGCGGGAGACTCCGTGGAAAACGGCGTGCATGATGGGCCATTCCCGGGTCGTTGCCTCGAGTCGGCGACGGGTTTCCGATTCGGGTAGATCGACGACATGACCGAGGCCAATGTCCATATTTAGTTTCCCCTCGGCCACAAAGATACGACTCCAGACAATTTCGCCGGGTTTTGCGACCCCCGAGCAGGTAGCGCCTCCTTGAGGAAAATACATGGCTGGCTGGCGATACCCGTGAGATCCGGCGACGCCTCCGATATGGTGCGAGGGAGGTGCCGCACCGCTGATCTCGAGTACCCAGACATATTCGTCGGTCGAGCCACTGGCATCGAAGTCGCCCCAACGTAGATCGTGCAAGGTGGTCTCAAGCGGCTGGCCGAGAGCGGTGTGAACTTCTTGAATGAGGAGCGCGTCGAGTCCGGCGCATTCATCGACTTCATTGAAATGCGGAAACGGTTTCCCGTCCCGGATGATCGTGCCATCAATACGTTGAACCGGCGGGCGGATCGCGTTGTTCAAAAGTCCTTCGACGAGATCCGAGGCTGGGCAGGAGTTTACGAGGCCGAGTTGGTACTGAATACCGATCGCGTCGCATCCAAACTCATCGCCCATCCGACAGGCAGCAACATACATACGGCATTGCGCGATGACCTGCTCGCGAGTCAGTTCGGTCGCGGGATCACTACCGAAATGAAACTGAAATCCTCGCTCCTCCAGCCAGGTGAAGACAGACTCGGCGTCCTCTTCTTTGACGAGGTTCATACCGTGCAGGAGCGCACTTTGTGAAAGACGCTCTTTGAAAACACCCAGCGGGAAAAGGAGTTCATCGGGAATGATCGCATTGTACATTCCCATGCAGCCTTCGTCGAAAACACCCAGGACGCTACGGCGCTCCCGAAACTGAACCGCTAGCGTCTTCCCGAGGAGTTCCTTTTCGCTTCCCGTGGGGAAATACGTCTCGCACTGACTCAGATCGTGTCGAATCGATCCTGTCTCAAGCCATTCCCGCAGTTTCCCACGAATGGATTTCTCAGAAAAGTCCTCTGCCCAGAGCGTCGAAAATGGAACCCCGGCTTTGATGAGGCTGCCGTTCAGGTTGAGCAGACCGACGAGTCCCGGCCATTGCCCCGACCAATTGGCGACTGTCAGGATCGGTCCTCGATGAGCAAGCAGACCGGCGAGGATGTGATGACTGTACTGCCAGACGCTCTCGGCGACAACGAGGGGGACCTCGCGGTCAATTCCCCGAAATACCTCAAGGCAACGTTTTTGGGAGTCGAGAAAGCCGTGGCCGGTAGCTTCATCGAAGGCGTGGAGCCGGGTCACGCTCGTGCCGAGATCCGAAAAGGCGGCGATGAGGTCTGTCTCCATTGCTGCCTGGGTGGGCCAGCAGCGTTGGTTTGCTGCGAGGCGGGCGTCACCGCTGGCGGCGAGGAGAATCGAGGGCGGGGTCATGCTGGCACAGAGAAGGTTTTGAGATGGTGGGCGATCTGAAGACGTTCGGGATCTTGAAACCGGTGAAAGGGTGCGGCCATGAAATCATCACAAATGCCCAAAAGCGAGAGCCCGCATTTGAGACCCTTGATGATCGCTGAACCGTGACGACCTACTCCGTAGATAGCGGAGCTGAGCGCCATAACCTGCGCACTCAATTCCCGCGTGCGGGGAAGGTTTCCGGCTTTGGCCGCTTCGTAGAGATCGACGTAGAGCCGAGGGTGGAGGTTGGCACCGCCATTGACTCCGCCGTGCCCGCCGAGAAGTACGGTCTCGCCAAGGAGCTCTTCCGGACCGACGAGAAGCGACCAGTCGGGCCTCCTTGCGGCGGCGAGGTATTGCATTTTCCGGAAATAGACGAGATCACCGGAACTGTCTTTGAGTCCCACGATTTTCTCCTGATCGAGTGCCCAGTCAATCACCTCCCGAGAAAAAGAGACTTTTGTTAGGGACGGCATATTGTAGAGCATCAGTGGAAGAGGCAGCTCGGGAAGGAGTTCTTCGATAAATTCGCGAAGCTCGGGTTGCCCGGCGGGAAAATAGAATGGCGCTGAAGTGACGACAGCGTCCGCCCCGAGATCTGCGGCGGCGGCGGCAAGTTGCGCGGACTCAACGAGAGAAGTATCAGTGATCCCGATCAGCACGGGAACTCTTCCCTCTGCAAAGCGGCAAGTGTGTTCAACAACTTCTCTACGGAGCCGATGGCTCAGGCTGGGGGCTTCGCCAGTGGTGCCAAGGGCAAAGATGCCTGCTACACCGCCGTCGATGAGGCGATTGACGAGTCGTTCGAGACCAGCGATGTCGAGAGTATCGCGGGCAGTTAGGGGAGTGATGAGAGGAGGAATGATTCCTTTGTGCATAGCTGTTTAGCGGGTAGCTCTTTGGCTGTTTAGCTTTCTTTCGTAAT